>CAYUZN010000099.1:0-7060 GCA_964449295.1 uncultured bacterium
TAGATCTTTGTATTGAATTTATAACTAACTGATTGAGATTTTCATAATCAGCAAATTGATCCATCGAGTAATTGTCGATAATCCTTTCAATATCTGTGCTCGTAAGTTCAAGATATTTTTTGACTTCTCCGCTGAGAAGATAGATTCCACGCCCATCAAATTGCTCGATATACGATTTAAAAGAGCGCTTCACAAGAAGGGGTGTGAATTCTTTATATTCAACGTGATACGTAAACATCTCTTCTAAATGAGTCCGGATATCGCTCTTTTTTAGAGATGACGCGGCAGCACACAGATGTATAGAAAGAAATATAAAAATTAAAATTTTTTTCATCATAGCCATATATATCCTTTTCCATAAAATACCGTGAACAAAATTATTTTCATCTAAAATTGTATCAAATACACGATTTTTTCTACGCTCTCTGCTCTTTAACAACTACTTCTTGAGTATAATTCTGCCTTTAAGATATAGTGGCCCATTAATTATTGAGACAAAAAATTGGAGAATAGATGCCGACAATCAGTCAATTAATTCGATCAGGCCGAAAAAGCAGGACAAGAAGAAAAAAATCTCCTGCCTTGCAACAATGCCCACAGAAACGGGGCGTATGTCTACAAGTGAAGACCAAAACCCCGAAGAAGCCTAACTCGGCTCTTCGTAAAGTTGCCTGGGTCCGCCTTTCCAATGGACAAGAAGTGATCGCCTACATTGGTGGAGAAGGCCATAATTTACAAGAACATAGCATTGTGCTCGTGCGTGGAGGTAGAGTGAAAGATCTCCCCGGTGTACGTTACCACATTGTGAGAGGAGCGCTCGACTGCGCTGCTGTGAAAGATCGCAAACAAAGCAGATCAAAATACGGCGCTAAGAGACCAAAATAAAGAGTAATTGAGGATAACTTCTTATAGTTATCCTGATTTTAGAAATTTTTAATAATTTTTAAAATCGGCTAAGTTATTAGCCAGGTGAATAAATTTTTTAATTTAAAAGGAAGACAGCATGTCAAGAAGACGCAAAGCCGTTAAACGGCCTATGGTTCCAGATCCAGTTTATAATAGTTACGTTTTGTCTAAATTCGTCAATAAAGTGATGAAAAGCGGAAAAAAATCAACTGCAAGAAAAATCGTGTATAACGCTTTAGAAAAATTTGCAAAACGTATTAAAGCTGATGATCCTTTAGCTGCTTTCGAACAAGCTTTAGAAAATGCGAAACCAATGCTCGAAGTTAAATCTCGTCGTATCGGAGGCGCCACTTACCAAGTTCCTGTTGAAATTCCATCTGATAGACGTATTTCTATGGGGATGAACTGGATTATCCAATACGCGTCTGAAAAAGCTGGAAAATCAATGGAAGAAGGTCTCGCCCAAGAGCTCGCCGATTGCTTCAATAATCAGGGTTCAACAATTAAGAAAAAAGATGACACTCACAAAATGGCTGAAGCTAACAAAGCTTTTGCTCACTACAAATGGTAATATACAGCGGTAATAAATATGAGTAATTTTAAACGGCCAGAAAAAGACAAGTTAACAAATGTACGCAACATCGGCATCATGGCGCACATCGATGCTGGGAAAACCACGACAACCGAAAGAATTCTTTTCTACTCAGGTCGTGTTCACAAATTAGGTGAAGTGCATGAAGGTGCAGCTACAATGGACTTCATGGAGCAGGAACGTGAAAGAGGCATTACTATCATGTCGGCTGCCACAACCGTCTATTGGCATGACTGCAAAATTAATATCATCGACACTCCTGGTCACGTCGACTTTACCGTTGAAGTTGAAAGATCTCTGCGCGTTCTAGATGGCGCTGTTGCTGTCTTTGATGCTGTTGCAGGTGTACAACCGCAATCAGAAACCGTTTGGAGACAAGCAACACGCTACGGAGTTCCTCGTATTGCCTTCGTCAACAAGATGGACAGAGTCGGAGCTGATTATTTCATGGCTGTTAACTCTATGAAAGACAAATTAGGAGCTAACGCAATCCCTGTGCAATGCCCGATTGGAGCAGAATCAGACTTCAAAGGGATGGTTGATCTCGTTTCAATGAAAGCTTACCTTTTCTTAGATGAAACTTTAGGAGCTAACTACGAGACAACAGACGTTCCTGCAGATCTCTTAGAAAAATGTAAAAAAATGCGTCAAGAACTCTTAGAAGAGCTAGCCACAGTCGATGATAGTGATGAAGGATTCATGACAAAAGTGCTTGAAAACCCAGCTAGCCTCACAGAAGATGAGATTCACGCGGTCATTCGTAAGGGAGTTGTCTCCAACAAAATCAACCCTGTTGTCTGCGGCACTGCTTTCAAAAATAAAGGGATTCAACCTCTTCTTGATGCTGTTGTTCGTTGGATGCCCTCTCCTCTTGATCGAGGCATGATTAAAGGGATCAGCATTAAAACAGGAGAGCCTGTTGAGCTTGCGCCTGATGATAATACTCCACTGGCTGCTTTAGCCTTTAAAATTTTATCAGATCCTTATGTGGGTAGATTAACTTTCGTCAGAGTGTACTCAGGAACTCTGTCTAAAGGTGAATCTATTATGAATACCACAAAAGACAAAAGAGAGCGTATTTCTAGATTACTTGAGATGCACGCTAACCAAAGAAATGAAAAAGATGCCTTCTTCACAGGCGATATCGCAGCGTGTATTGGTCTTAAATACACCTCTACAGGAGATACTCTCTGCGCAGAAAGCAACGAGCTTCTCTTAGAAAAAATGGAATTCCCAGAGCCTGTCATCTCTATGGCAATTGAGCCAAAGTCAAAAGCTGATCGTGAGAAATTAGCAACTGCCCTTTCCTCTCTTTCAGAAGAAGATCCAACATTCAGAGTGACAACTAATGAAGAGACAGGACAAACAATTATTTCAGGTATGGGCGAGCTTCACTTAGAAATTCTTAAAGATCGTATGTTTAGAGAATTTGCTGTTGAAGCCAATGTTGGTAAACCTGAAGTCTCTTACAAAGAGACAATCACAATTCCTGGCAAGAGCGAGACAAAATACGTCAAGCAATCAGGTGGTAGAGGACAATATGCGCACGTCTGCTTAGAAATTGAGCCTAATGAAAAAGGCAAAGGCAATGAAGTCGTCAGCAAAGTTGTAGGCGGTGTGATTCCTAAAGAATACATCAACCCAACGATTAAAGGGATCGAAGAAGGTCTTGCAACCGGAGTACTTGCTGGCTACAACCTCGTCGATGTCAAAGTTGCGATCACGTATGGATCTTACCACGAAGTTGACTCAAGTGAGATGGCCTTTAAAATTTGCGGTTCTATGGCTATGAAAGATGCGGCAAGAAAATGTCAGCCGATTCTTCTTGAACCAATCATGAAAGTCGTTGTGACAACTCCTGATCAATTCATGGGAGATGTGATTGGGGATATCAACCGCAGACGCGGAAGAATTATGAACCAAACAACAAATAAAGGCAGTGTCGAAGTTGAAGCTGAAGTTCCTTTAAGTGAAATGTTTGGGTACTCGACACAACTGCGTTCCATTAGCTCAGGACGTGCCACTTACACGATGGAACCAAGTCACTTCGAGCGCGTTCCAACAAAAATTCAAGAAGAAATTACTAAAAAATAAGAAGGTTTATTATTTATGGCCAAGCAATCAAAACAAAAAATCAGGATCAGGCTTAAAGGGTATGATCAGCGCGTTTTAGACCGTTCGACAACTGATATCGTCGAAACAGCTAAACGAACAGGCGCTAGAATCGCAGGTCCTATTCCTCTTCCGACTGAAGAAGAAATCTTTACCGTTCTCAGCTCCCCTCACGTCGACAAAAAAGCACGTGAGCAGTTCGGCATGAGAACTCACAAAAGATTACTCGATATCTACCCAACACCTGAAACAATCGACAAACTCAAAGCTCTTCCTGTTGCTGCTGGTATCGATATCAAGATTAAAGCGTAGTAAAAATGTCTTTTCCAATTCATGTTTTATCTCAAAAACAATTCGAAGAGACATGCGCTTCTTTAGCTCATCTTGGCAATTCAGGACATGAGCGCCTTGAAATTCGAAAAGATCAACTCGGAAACTATGTTCCTTCCACCACGTCTTCACCTGGCTGGATAGAGTGGGTTCTACGCCTTGTCTTTCGATATAAACCTCAAAACCAACGATTAAACGAAGTCTCAAATTTTGCTTTAAATTGGCTAAGAGCTCACTCTCTTAAATATGATGGTACAGACTTCATAACAACCCAAGCATCCACTATTGAGAATCTGCGTCCTCTCATGAAAAAAGCTCATCTTGAAAAAGATTTTGATGAGCTTATTTCACAGGTGAAAGAAAGATGTGCTATGCAACTTCAATCTGGCGTCAAACTGCCATCTTTGAAGTTTCAATGGCCTACAGATTTTCAAACATCTGGGCAAGCGCAAATGCTTGAGACCTTTATTCGTGAAGTTCTTGCAGCTTTTCTTCGATCTCCTCCAGGAACCACTATCACCAGGGCAAAGAAAACAACAGTCGTAACTTTAAAAGCTCCAGAGCAAGCTCCTACTTCTTTTAATCTTGCTGTTAAAGTCGATTTTTACCTTTCTACAAACTCTTGGCAAATCATTGTCAAAACTGGTGAATTAGTTGGCTCTGGTGCACAAAGAAAAGTAAAAAGAGCTTTTAATGTTTTAACTGGGCAAGAATTAGTATCTTTACCTCTTATTAACGATATAGAAAAATTTTTTACCGATATGGTTTCTTCTCAACAATTATCCGGGTTTCTACCTATTGTTGCAAACCGCACTCCCTTGCGTATTTACCAACCAAGATGCGCTCCTTTGAGCAGCATCTACTCAGCGACTCCAATCATAAAGTTACGTATTGCTATTCAATTGACACAATCCCTAAAGGCTTTCCATGAATTAGTCTGCTCATACTCATACGTTGATGATGCCAATCAAAAAATTTTACACCCTTCCCTTCCTGTCTATCATAGTGATATTAAACCTGCTAATATTTTAGTTTCGCTTTCTCAACCATTAGAAGCAATCATAACTGACCTTGGAACTACATCTCGATATACAGAACCGTTTCACACCCTTACTTTTGCTGCTCCAGAAAAATTATCTTTTTTTCAGACTCTTCCAAAATCCCCTAGTGAAATTGTATCTCACAATCAAAATTATGGACAAACCAATGACGTATGGGGATTAGGTCTCACATTAACGTCTCTTTTAAGCGGGGGACAAGTGATTGAAACAACAAATGGAACTCCACAACTTCCTTGTTTTAAAAAATTCTTAGATAATTTTGAAAATGAGCTTATAGAAAATAAAAAAGATGCGAAACTGGAAGATTTTTGGCATGTAAATCGTATAACACAGGAAGAGATGGATCGTTCCATTGAAAACCTAGCACAAGCAAGCGACTCACAGCTCCGAGTAGCTTGGAATGCGGTTAAATCGATGTTAATAGTCAATTATAAAAAAAGAATTACAGCTGCAGAGGCAGCTAAGGTAATGGAAATCGCGTTGCCAGCTTCAACATAAGCTAGTACTCTATAACACAAATTTTGATGACTATTTTGAAAGTCAAATCGCGAGGCTTTCACTTTCAAAATAGCTGTCAAAATTTTTGTTACAGAGTACTAGTTGAAGCAGCATTATACTCAATACGACAGCTATTGGCAGCTAGATGAGCTTGTCTTGTCGGCTCTGGCAAGCGATACCCTTTAAGACAATGCTTAACAATTTCAAGAGCCGTTTCTAAAGTCACCTTATGCCCAGGTGAAATGATTAAAGGGCTGCATCTTTTCTTTGTACGAAGCACCATACCAATCTCTTTCCCTTTCCAAACAAGAGGCGTCATACTGCCTGCGTCTTCTTCCAAAGGCTCTTTCAACTTCCCAACGAGACTAGATTTAGCCACACCAATTGTTGGAATATCTAGAACTACGCCTAAGTGACTGGCAACACCTAGTCCTCTAGGATGGCTAGCACCGTGACCATCGACCAAAATGACATCAGGACGCACATCTAACTTTTGGTAAGCTTGAACTAAAGCCGGCACCTCTCGAAACCCTAAAAAACCAGGAATATAAGGAAATTTTTGCACGCTGACTTGAGCTGATGTTTCTAGCGGTTGTAAAAAGTCGTAAGATAAAACAACGGCTGAGGCAAAAATTTTGCATTCGGGATCAAAAGGAGTGTTGCTGACATCCATGCCCGCAACAGTCTGAATGGGTTTTTTAAGAGAATCTTGGAATAAGACTTGCTCTGCCATCTCTCTTTGAGCTGCTTGTGCCTCTTCAAGATTTGCAGGAAAAAGCCTCTGACTATTGCTGATCAACGTCATTCGGATCACCATCATAGATGAGATCGTAGGCAGGTGGGAGCTCTTGATTGATTCTCTTAGCGATGACCTTACCGTTTTTTACACGTAAATAATAATGGTTTTCTTCGATTGTTTCTTGTCCCATGTTAATTCTTTCGATGTATTCATAGTCAAGACAGCCATTAGGCAATTTGCGGACTCTGTAAGGAACTCCCACTTTTTGTTCAAAATCGGCAACTGATGATCCGACTTGAATCGTATCAAAATTGCCTCGTGTCATCACTTGAGATCTGGAAAAACACCCACACAAACACAGACAAGAAAGAAGTGAGAGGATTACTATTTTCATGTTTTTTCTTCTAATTTTTGCCAAACTTTACCCGTAATAATTGTGCGGAACTGATCGGCTGTGGCATATTCAGCTCTCATCAGATAGGTATTATCGAGTTGTTTTTCATAAAACTCAAAGCCTTCAAAGCCAATATCGTTCACCCGAAATTCCCAAGCAATCACCTTGTCGCTGATAATGCCTGATCCTATAATTTTACCAAGAGCGACATTTTCAAGCTCAATTGTAAAAGCCCCGGGAGTTAAATCATAGAATAAAAATTGATTTTGCATGATATCAGAGAGTCCCTTCACTTGAATTTCCTGAACGCATTCAATTTTTCCACCTTCATCTTTTTTAGCGACATTCCACTTAGTAAAAAAAGAGAGTTCTTCCTCTACCATGTTGAGTTGGATTTTTCCTTCTCCTAACCAATCATGTGGATTTAA
>CAYUZN010000100.1:0-7032 GCA_964449295.1 uncultured bacterium
AACTGATATATTTAGCAAATCTCTAAATTTTGAACTCAAATAAAGGCAGTTTGTGCTTTGATCAAATTGAAAAAGTTTGTACTTACCTAGTAAAATTTGTGGTGCTTCCTGCAGAACTCGTATCTGATTAGTAGAGCACTTGTGCTCAAAATGAAAGACATCCACATCAGAACGAAGCTTAGTATAAGAAACAGTCATAAAAAAACCCTTTATCTAATATAGTTAAGTAGTTGCAAAACTCTAATTGATGAATTCGATCATTCCTTTAAGTCTATAGATATGCCTTGCAATTTCATCAAGATAGACTCTCATGAGTGGTGGCTCTTCTGCAGGGGCAATAGCGAAATGAAAAGTAGTCGATTTAATCCTCTGCATAAGCTCTTGAAAAGAAGCTTGTTTTCCTTTAGAAAGAATAGTGTCTTGTAGCTGGTCGCATAGACGGATATAAGGTTGTTCTGCTACAGCAAAAATAGATTGAGCCTTCCCTTCTTTATAAAATGGCATCCAGTCTTCAGCTGTTGTTTCAGTTGTTGATCTATAACCTTGAGTATCGCAATAAGAAACCCCAATGCGTGTTGATTTAAGATTAATGACAGGTGGTAGATAAGAGAAGTTTTTTAATGAAGCCAGATACTCCCATAAAAATAAGCAGCTATTAGCTTCTATAGCACCTTCGGGCGTGGAGAAAATTTTTTGCCAATAAGATTTCTTGTCGTTAGAAAGGGTTTCTATTTTACTCTGCAGATAGTCAAGTTCTAACTCTGTGAGTTTTCTATAGGAACCTAATAAAAAGATGTTACCTGTTACGGTGAGATTCGTTTGTAAGTAGGAGAGAGTCTCAAGTATTCTAGCTTCCAAATCAATTTTAGAAGCTGTTGTCCCAAAAACAATGCAGTGATTGACTTTTATGTCATCGGTAAGAGAAGCGCCTGCTATAAAGCCCAATTCAGACAACCATTGATGAAAGAGCGCTTTATCGGAAGAACTATAAGGGTGATCGACTAAATCCCATCTTTCAACTCCTGGCGGACGTAGCAGTCCTCCTTGCTTTCCTTGAGGTCTTTGGCAGATAGCATTCAAGTCATCCAAAGACTTAGCCTCTAAAATTTTTGGATCAAGCTCACCTAACTGAACTAAATGCTTGAGAAGACTCTGAAAAGCTGAATTGAGAGAAATAACATGAGCCAAATCATCGTAATTGAATAAACGATGGTGGCCTAAGATAAATTCAGGCTTGAGCTTAATCACGCTGGCAACACTATCAGATACAAGCTGTGCAAAATCAAAGTGACTATTAAGCATGGTGGGGTTATTTTGCCAAATTTTCAATTTAATTGGCTATAATTTAAGAGAGGGAGTTGCAATACTCGATGATACCTTTGATTCTATAAACATGTCTTGCCACTTCATCAAGGTACACACTGATTAAAGGCGGTGTCTTAGGAGTGGTTGTTACAAAATGAAAAGTAGTATTTGCAAGCCTAGATGTCAAATCTTCTAAGCTTGCTTTTTTGGCATGGGTCAGAGTCGTCTCTTGTAGCTGATCACATAAACGTCTAAAAGGCTGTTCTATCACAGCAAAAATTGTCTGAGCTTCTTTTTTGCGATAAAATTTAAGCCAGTCTTCAGCTGTTGTTTCAGTTGTTGATCTGTGACCTTGCGTGTCATAATAAGAAAATCCTATCCGTGTTGATTTGATGCTGATCACATTGACCGGTTTGGAGGGAGGTGTTAGTGCTGTTAAGTATTCCCATAAAAATGAGCAGCTATTGGCTTCTATAGAATGCTCGGGTGTGGCAAAGACCTCTTGCCAGTAAGCTTTTCTCTCATCAGATATTTTCTCTATTTTACTTTGTAAGAACTGAATCTCTAGCTCTGTGAGTTTTCTATTAGAGCCGAGTAAAAAGATATGATCTGTAACCCGAAGATGAGTATTTAAATAAGAGAGAGTCTCTTCTATTCGTGTCTCTACTCTCATAGGAGTTGCGCCAAAAATAACACAGTGATTGACAGTCACGTCATCTGTTAAAGGCTTGTTCTCTAAAAAGCCTAATTCTTCGAGCAAGTCATCAAATTGCTTTTTGTGCGCTTGCTTAGCAGGATTATCGCTTAAATCCCATCTTTCCAATCCTGGCTACGCAGCAAGCCTCCTTCTCCTTGCGGTTTTTGAAAAATGGTATTGATGTCAGCTAAAGAAGGGGCTTTTAAAACTGAGGTATCTAATTCACCGAGATCAACTAGTAATCCTAGAAGGCTTTTAAATGTAGGGCTCAAAGATATAACATGCGTCAAGGGATTATAATCAAATAAACGGTAGGTGCCTAAAATAAGCTCGGGTTGCAGGGCAATAATCTTTGCTGCAATTGGAGAGATGAACTCACTGAAAGCGAAGTCTTTAACTTCGTAATGTACTGCAGAGGGAGGAGGTATGTAACCAACATCCATAAAACATCTCTTTTCTAGTAGCTTTGAGATTTACCGCAACCGCAAGAGCCTTTTACATTAGGATTTGTGATTTTGAAGCCAGAGCCATTGAGCCCATCGACAAAATCGATCACAGAGCCCATGAGTCTTTCAACAAAGCTGTTGTTAACGTGAATTTCAAGTCCTTCTGAGACAAAAACGGTGTCATCGGGTTTTGCTTTTTCTGAATAGTCGAGCACATATTCAAAACCAGAGCATCCAGCTGCTTTATCTTCAAATCTAAGACCCCAGCCTATTTTGCCTTCATCTTCTAAGATCTCTTGATATTTTTGGACAGCTTTTTTAGTCATAGAAATCGTTGAAAGATCAACTTCTTCTGCCAAGATAGCATTTAAGCGTTTAAGGAGTTTTTGGGTAGCATCTTCATCATAACCGTGGCTGAGCATGCCATTTTCTAATGTCTCCCAGGTGGAGGCTCCACAGCCAACGCAATTAAGACCTGCATTTGCCATCTCTTGAGCAATTTTTTGACTTTTCTGAGGAAAAGTTGAAAAAATCTCATCAATGGTCATCTCTCTTGTAATTTGCTTTTCCATGATATCTCCTAAAACTTTAATTTAACGCAGCCGCTTTTAAGCTTGCACTGGCAGGCTAGACGCTCTTTATCTTGCTCACCTAAAAAATCTTTCTCTTCTTGGGTAAAAGGGGAGAGGTTATCCATGCCTTCAACAACTTCAATCACGCATGTGCCGCACACACCTTCTGTACAGGCAAAAGGCACACCCGCTTCTTCACAAGCAGTTGCAATCGCCTCTCCTTCTGCAACTTCAACTTCTTCCTGACTGTGTTCAAAGATTAATTTACCCATACCCTAACCTGCCTAAAGGCACTAATTACACCTGATTTAATGATTTTCCTCAACCGGTTTCTTTAAGGAGCTCTTCCCGATGTGCCTTCTCGCGTAATTTCGAAAAGTTAAGGGATAATTTATCCCATAATAAAAAACACATATAAACTTCGTATATAGTTATTTTTTATTATGGGGTAAATTCTCTCCTTAATTTTCAAAATTCCCCAGAGAAATTCACATCGGGAATAGCTCTTAAGAAAGAGCCATCGCCTACCGATGCCGATCTAGAACGAGGTTGTTGGGAAGCGGGAGAGGCTTGTGCAATTTTTGTCTCGTGAAAGTTAATTCCTCTTGCGACCGGCCCATCACCTGTCAGTCGAGCTTCGTGAGGTTCAGGTGTTTCAGCAATAGATGGGGGAGGCGCCACAGGAGGTTTTCCAGCTGGAGGGCCACTCAAAAAATTGCTTCCACCCTCAGACATCGTGCGAGCATGGCGGCGCCTGCTGGGAGAATTTTGAGTAACAGTGTCTAGTTCACATAATCGGTTGGAAGAAATGGGATCAAGATTGATGGGCGTAGAACTGTCTACAGGAGATCCAAGAGCGTTTTTTTTGATAGAAGATATTTCTTCGGGTAAAGGTTTTTTGTCATTAGTGGTCTTTGGTTGATTAGGCAAATTTTGATCTTTTTTGTGGTGTCTGCCACGGGCATATAAAGCATAAATAACAATGAGAGAAACGGTGACTATAACTGCGATGAAGGTTTTCTTTGAAAAATAGGAAGATGTAGCTTGGCAAACTCTCTGAGCAATGCCTTGTAAATCACTTGAAGTTGGTTCTAAACGAAATGGCATTTGTGCTTTAGAACTAGGCGCTGTTACCAACATAAAACTCCTTTAAATTTTTATAAGAGATTGTAGTAAAACATCTTAAAAAAAATAGAGAAATTTTATCTCTTGTCTCTCTTTCCTATTCGAGAATGGTCTTCATGCATTACTTTGTTGATTTATAACCAGCTTATTATGAGCATGTTACATTTTTAAGCAATTTTTCAAATTTATTATTCTTATTAAATATTTGCAAGTAAGTTAGTTATGTTATTATTTTAAAATTATTAATTACATATGATATAATAGTAATAAATATAGGTTATTATATGTCTTTAAAAACAAATAGTGTTGAAAATAATGGTTCTAAAATTAATAGGCATTTTGAAGAAAGCTCCTCTCCTGTAGATGCTCAAGCAAGAAAAACCACATCTGAAATAGCCTCGAAACAGTTTCAATGCATTCAAGGAGATGTAAAGCCTAATTCAAAAACTTCTCAAGAAAAAACATGGTACCAACGCATTCTTTCTTTGATTTCTCGAGAAGATAACATATCGGCAGCTGGGGATAAAAGTAGCGTGATAGCTATGGGATTGAGTCTTTCAGAAGAGCTGACGGAATTAGAAACATCGGGTGTGCATACAAGGTCTTTTGTAAATAAAATTTTTAAAAACCACTACACCGGCATTAGGATGTTAATGGCAATGCCAGGTCTTGCCATTGTTGCAGCTTACCTGCAGGAAAAACATCAATTAAAAAACCTATATGTCTGTAACGCTTTAGAAGCGTTCCAAGAAAAACTTCAAGAGATTAAACATCTTTCAGAAGATGGCCGTTATGCTTTCATTATGGCTGATAATTATCAAAGGTGTGATGACCGTTTTGAAAAACATGATGAATATCTACTTGATGCCTCCCATAAAGTCGCTGTCTGTGTTGAAAAGAGAGGACAAGAGATCAAAGTAGCAGTATTAGATTCTGTAGGTGTTGATAGAAAATATGAAAGAGAGATGTCTGCTTACCGTTTACAGTCCCCGGCAAGGCAAGCATCAGAATTAATGGATGAAGAAATCATTTTGTGGTATGTGCATCAGGCTTTAAAAGATAAGAATAGTACTATTTATTACTCAACAATTAGAAGATAAAAAGCACCATTTGGGTGTGAGACTTTCTCTATGAAAGGCGCTATTGCTTTTCTTAAAGATCCACATTTTTTTAGTGATATCAAAGCAGACTCCGTATTGCTTAAAGACCAAGGCCCTGATCAGAAAATGTACTCGTTACAACTTCATAGGATCACAGCACTTCCACCCAAATTCATGAAAGGTGTTCAATCTTTGGAGTTGCTGGAAGATTATTCTAATACATATCTTAAAGACAAGGAATCTCAAAAGGAAAAGCTGTGGCAAAATACTAGACGGCATATTTTCGAAGATGAGAATGGAAAATGGCAAAACGGCTATATGGGTGGAAAATCTTTCGTGTACCATGAGTTTCTTCTGACAGCTCTTAAAACGCTAAAAGAAGAAGAACTGACACAGATCATGCAAAAAACTCTCTTAAGAGCTTATAGAGCTCCTGATAGCGTCTCTGCTTGCAAATACTTAAGTGACTTATATAGACAGCCGCGCTCTAAGCTGTGAAAAGTAAGCAAGCCTCTTTTTCATCTCACGCTCAAACCCTCTTTCGATAGGTTTGTAAAAGTGAGGTCTTTCTAAGTTATCTGGAAAGTAATTCTGACCAGAAAAACCTTCCTCTGTGTCGTGATCGTAGTTGTAGTTTTTCCCATACCCTAAATTTTTCATAAGAGATGTCGGCGCATTGAGGATGTGTTTTGGGGGGTCTAAGTGGGTGGTTTCTGAGGCTAGTTTTTGAGCTGCAGAAAAAGCTGTATAAACGGCGTTGCTTTTAGGGGCAAGTGCGAGGTAGATGATAGCTTCTGCAAGGGCGAGATCTCCTTCAGGAGAGCCGAGCTTGTCGTAGGCTTTCCAAGCATTTAAAGTGATTGTGAGAGCGTCTGGATCAGCAAGTCCAATATCTTCAACTGCCATACGGACCATTCTTCTAGAGAGAAACTGAGGGGCTTCTCCACCTTGGAGCATGCGTGCTAGCCAATAGAGGGCTGCATCGGGATCTGATCCTCTGACCGATTTATGAAGAGCAGAGATCAGGTTGTGGTGTTTTTCACCGTGTTTGTCGTAGAGAGCTGCTCTTTTTTGAAGAAGCGTTTCTAGTTCAGTTACTGAAAGGGGCTCTTTGTTGTCTTTGATGTTTTCAACGAGGTTGAGAAGGTGTCTGCCATCACCTTGAGCCATGTGTATGAGTAGTGTTCTTGAGTCTAAGGTGAGGGGGAGGAGGTGACACTCTTTTTCATAGCGAGATAAGATCGAGTCTAGAGCCTGTTCAGAGAGAGGCTTTAATGTAAGAACCCGCAAGCGAGAGAGAAGAGCGTCATTGAGAGAAAAAGAAGGATTTTCTGTGGTTGCGCCAACAAGAACAAATGTACCATCTTCGATAAAGGGGAGAAAAGAGTCTTGCTGTTGTTTATTAAATCTATGAATTTCATCGACAAAGATGATTTTTTTTGTTTGCAACAGGGGATGTCTTTTAATGTCATCAACAACCTTTTTAAGATCAGCTGTTCCATGAAATACGGCAGAGAAAGATAAAAACTCAGCGTTGAACGCTTTAGCATACAAACGAGCTAGAGTTGTTTTGCCACAGCCAGGTGGTCCCCAAAGCAAAATAGAAAGGGGATTGCCGCCTTTTAGAATACGAGTGATGATTCCATCTTGCCCTAGAAGATGCTCTTGCCCTGTGATCTGTTCCAGCAGCTGAGGTCTAAAAACCTCTGCTAACGGTTTATTTATCATGGTGGACGCGGACCCAGTGGGGTTTGCGGAATTGCTAACTGATCAGAGGGATACCGCAC
>CAYUZN010000101.1:0-1361 GCA_964449295.1 uncultured bacterium
CCGTTCCCGTTCAATCGTGTCCAAAAGGACTGATTCAAAGCCTCGGGATTAAATTATTCTTGAAGGGATTGTATTGAATTTAATACTATCCCTTCAAGAATAATTCAATCGCGAGAGCTTTCAATTCAGTCTTTTTGGACACGATTGAACGGGAACGGGTATAGATGCTTCGGAAAAAAAGTGAAAGTGTTGAGTGGTTAGAGTTTGAACAATTGCAAGAATTTCGTGAACTTAAGCATGGGGTTTTTTTAAGAAGTGGTGATGAGGAATTTTTCTTGCATGCAGAAGGGCAGAAAGAGCAAGCAGACATAAGTTGTGACAAGGTCTGTAAAATTATTGAGTGCGAGCATTTAATACGAGGCAGGCTGCGTCATGGCGCAGATGTCTTGGATGTGAGTGATCCGAAGGAAGAGAAGATTTGCGATGGGCTTATTACGCACAAAGATGGGTTAGGGATTTTGATGACGCATGCTGATTGTCAGGCAGCTATTTTCTACGACCCAGTGCATAAGGTGATTGGTAATGTGCATGCAGGGTGGCGTGGAAATGTTCAGGCTATCTACAAACAAGCGGTTGATCAGATGAAACTCAAGTATGGGTCGCAACCAGCTGATCTTTTGGTGTCTATTTCACCGAGTCTTGGGCCGTGTTGTGCGGAATTTAAACACTACAAGCAAGAATTTCCTGAAAGTTTTTGGGAGTATCAAGCGCGGGAAAATTATTTCAATCTGTGGGAGATTTCAAGAAGGCAGCTTCTAGACTATGGAGTTCTAGCTGCACATATTGAAATCGCTGGGGTTTGTACTGTGTGTCATCCTCAAGACTTTTATTCTTACAGGTATAACAAGACACCTTGTCGCAATGGAACAGTTGTCTCTCTTAAATGTAGATGTTAAGAGCTAAAATCCAGTTGATATACTGAGCGGTATTTCTTCCTGCAACAGTGAACCAAGAGCCTCCAATGAGTCCGATTTTATCACTAAAGTTGTATTCTATAGCAGGAGCCAAGCTGTAGCTGGCAGAGGAAGGAGAGGTCATGGGGGTTCCTCCATCGTGACCAGAGAATCTGTTTTTAGCTTGGTATATGTAGAGAAGATCAAGAGCTAGCGTCCAAGGTTGAGATAAGCTGTATTCAAGGCCTACGTTAACGCTGAAGTTATTGCCTGGATAGGCAGTTCCGCGTGTGCTTGTGTTGCCACCGTAGACATTGAGGCCGTGCACATGGGTAGGGACTGTAGGGCCATAGTTAAAGAATGTTCTTAGGGCTAAGAAGTGGGCACCTGAGAAGTGAAAGAGGTTGCTGAAAACAACGCCGACATTAGGATCCCAAGCGCCATCACCACCAACATCTGTTCCTTTTT
>CAYUZN010000101.1:1371-6876 GCA_964449295.1 uncultured bacterium
TTACTAGGTTTTAGATGGTCATATTTTCCTGTGGGGGCATTGGCAGAAAAACGTAATTTAATGGCAGGTGGCCAAGATTTTCCTTTCTTATCGTTGAGAAGTTGAAAGCAGAGACCTAGTCCTAAATCACCAAATTCCCAAGAAGTTTGCCCCTGTGAATAGCTGTAGAAGACTTGAGGAACGAGATCAAATTCTGTAGCTGGTAAAATTCCAAACTGGAAAGGTACCTGCAGTGTGACGGTTGTGTAGTGATGGGAGCCTTTAAATTTCCAGTTGTTGTCATAAGAGCCTCTATATTGTGTCCAATAGAGATAAGGCTCTATGTTGACGTGTCCTTGCGGAACGACGTGTCCTGAGGGAGCAAGAAGAGGCCCTGTTAGCCACGGGTACATCTCCATAGAAGGTTCCATGACTGAAAAAAGAGGGGGTCCACCACCGGCTGTTCTAGCTTCAAGAGTTACTAGTCCTAAAATAAGAAAGAGGGAAGAGAGAAACTTTTTTTTCATAAATCACACAAAGGGTTTAACAGCATTTTCCACAAACGTACCATACCGATTTTGTTTTTGTCTAATCCAATTTGAATAAATGTTTAGCTCGTCAAGAGGTTCTCTTTCAAAAGAAATCACAGCAAAGTTAATGAGCTGTAAGAGATCGAAATTGTGAGATGATTTAAGAGGAGATCTGCTCACAAGAAAAATAAAATCGTAACGTGCCTTGAGATCATTCAGAAGAGATGAGAAAATCTCTTTTGTAAAGATCTCTGTATGAGACAAAAGTTTGTGGCCAAAAGGCACTTCGTCAAAAGAAGGGAAATGTTTGATGGGAAGTGTGTCTGAAATTTTGGACAGGTAATGGTAGAGACCTGGAATTTTGTCATTAGAAGGAATGCTCTCAAAATCACACTCGAAAATCAAAATTTTGTGTCCTCTAGCATGAAGAATATGTGCTAAGTTATGAGAATAATTGGTGTTTGTAGATAAAAATAATCCAGCAATAAGGCCTTCATGAGTTTTGTGTTTTTCAAGAGAGGCGGCAAGAAGACGTAGGGTTTCATGATCGTTCTGTGTGATCTCTAGGAAAGGAGCCTCACACTGCAGTGAGAGACTTCCTGCTGTGGGTTCACCCAGTGATTTGAGTGTGTCTAAAGAGACGGGCATCCCTTGAGCTAAAGATTTGAAAAAATAATAGAGATAACTCATGCCGTAGAAGGTAAAAAATGTGGCAAGTGCTGAGATCAGCAGATAAGGGTAATTTGGTGTAGAGGGAGGTGTGGCTGTCTCTAAAGGTTTAGCATCAACTTGATAGAGATGGGAAGTTAGTTGTTTTGATTCACTGACTTGAACAAGGCCTTGCATGATATCTTTGGTGAGCTCATTTTTGAATTGGAGTTTATTTTCAAAACGCCATTTTTCGGGAAGATCACTCATTTGCAAGTGGAGATCGGAGAGTTTTTCACGGAGGAGTTTTTTTTCAATTTTTAAAAGATCGACAATGATGTGTTGTAGAGAGTTCATCTTGTCTTGTGTCAGATGAAGTTGTATTTTTTTGAGCTCTTGCACTTGTTCAAGATGAGAGGATAGGAATTTTTTTTGAATTTTAAGAGCATCTTTCAGGCGTTCATGTTCTTTATAGCTGTGTGTGAGAGAATCTTTGAGTTGCAGTTCAATGTCACTTGTTTTGCGGATGATATCATCTGTAACGTTGTCAGAAAGAATAGTGCCGATAGAGCTTAAGTTAAAATTATCATGGGGGAGTTGTTCTCCTACATAAGATAGCTGTGTGAGTTCTGCTTGTAGAGAGTCGAGTTTTGCGTTGTAACTTATGTAAAGCTCTTTAGCAGAATTAAGATCAATTCCTTGAAAATGGGAGGAAAAAGTGGGGGAAGAGAGCTCTTGCAGAGTTTTTTTACGCAGAGTGAGAGAGGAAATAAGATCTTTGAGGTAATTTTCTAATTTAGCTTGAGCCCCGAGAAGTTCTGTTTTGTAAGCGCCTTGTTCTTCTGGTGAAGCGTTTTTAATGAGTGTTTTTGTGTTCTGGACGTTATCTAGTAAAAAAGCCAGAGTATCTTTTTGAGGCTCTTTTGCGGTGTCTTCATGGATAAGATCTAAAGCCAGAGTGGCATCTTTAAGTTCTGCAGAGACTGTAGCTAAGTGAAGAAGCGGCTCTGTTTCTGTGTGTGTAAGAGTTGTAGGCGGTGTTTGAAACCTGGCGAGCTCAAACTCAACATCGAAGAGCTTAGAGAGATACGCCTCTTTAGGCGGCGCTAGCATGTCGATTTCTTGAGAGAGGCTGATAAATCCTTGCTCTCCTAAATTTTTTTTCAGATAAGAGGCGTGTTCATCGATCTCTTGATCAAACTTTAGACTCAGCTCTTTGTGTTTTTTATCAAGGTAGGCGATTTGAGCCTCTGCCATGAGTTGATTCTCTTCTTCGAGAACATCTTGATAAGTTTGCATAAGAGTGTTGAGAAGATGTGATCCTAACATGCGATCTGGGTGTGTCATGCTTAAAAGAAGTACGCGAGCAACTTTCTTATGTGGTTTAATAGAAATATGCGATTTGAAAGCATCAACAACGTTTTCTAAAGGATGAATATGAAGGGTGTAGAGTTTTCCTAGAGAGACATTTGTTGGAAATTTTTGTAATGAAAAGGAGATATCTTCAAAAGTAATCCTTTCCTCTAACTTGCCAAAAGAGAGTCTTTCTTTGTTGCTATCAAGAATTTCATATGTGTTGGAAGAGAGTGGTCTTAAATAAAAAGAGTGTGTTTTCTCTCCTGCATAAGAGAGATCTTGAAATCTAAAAGAAGAGTCTTCTGTGAGAGGGGCTCTTAATTCTGATAACAGGAGCTTATAGGGTCTTTTAATCAGAGAGAAAGCATTAGAGGAGACAGCTGCCTGCAATCCTAGTTTTTGCAGAGATCTTCCTAAAACGTTTTTAGATAGTAGCACCAAAGAAGCTAAAGAGTCTTTATCTTGCATCGCAAAGGAGGCTGTTTGTAAAAGTGGATGAGAAAGACTTTGCTCAATTTTTTCTTTGCCTAATTTAAAAGAAGCTTTAGCTGTAAATTGCACGGGTTGACAGAGGAGGTAGATGAGCAGCACACATGTTGCTAGGCAGGCAGTCTGCCGCATCTTAGATTTTGCGCGTAGATAAAGCCTTTTGAGATCCACAAGAGAGATCCAAGTAGATTCATTCACGGAATATTGACCCCTATGTTGTTAGCACCTCTTGTTACAAGATCGATACTCATGAGAGTAGGCAGTAATTGGGTCACGAAACGATTCCATTCGGTGATAGGACTTGTTGCCACATAGACGATATCTCCTGGCATTAGAAGAAGGCTGTCGGTAGGAAGCCGCACGATGTGATTCCACGTGAGAGTGTAGACTTTAGGATTGACGATATTGCCTCTAATCACTTGAATATAAGATTTATTGCCCGTGTAGGGGATTCCACCAGCTGCTGCTAGTGCATGACGAATCGACATAAACCCATTGGGCATATCGATCACACCTTCTCTGCCGACTTCTCCTAATACCATTAAGGAAGATGCCGATGGTTCTGCAATGTAGACCTTATCGCCTCCTCGCATGACGATGTTTTGACTCATATCGCCTTCTTTGACGAGTTTGTAGAGATCGACAGGAACCATTTGATTGTCTCTGATGACATAACTCTTAAAGAGATTAGCGTTGGGAGGAACTTTAGCCAAAGAGAGAATGTCAAAAAGTCTTGTTTTCCCATTCACAGGAATGGAGGATGTTTGAACAAGGCCTAGCAGTTCAACTTTTTTTTCCGAGCGATCTTTATAAGAGAGAAACACTTGAATATCTTTGATGTGATGATGGTAGGCATTTTGAATTTTTGTTCGGGCTTCTTCTAAGGTGAGGTGTTCAATATAAATAGGTTCAAGATCGGGCAGAGTGATTTTTCCTTCTCGTACGGTAAATCCAGTTCTACTCCCTATTGAATGGACCGCGTCTACCATATCTTGTCGCATAGGATGGTAAACAGAAATTTCAAGACTATCCCCTTCTTGAATAGAATCTTGATAGTCGTCTAGCAGCTCTAAAGCAAGCTCATCTGATTCCTTCCCTTCTAACTGTAAAATAGAAAATTTGCCTTCTTTGATTTTATAAGAGTCTATTACAAAGTCACTTGCTCCTAAAACATCAGGGCTTCTATAGGGAGCATTGCCGCATCCAGACAGAAAAAGTAGGGCCAGTAAGAAACATCCTCTTAAGATATACCCAAGAAGGCTGAAAATTTGGTTTTTCGACCGTGCCAAAACCTCTAAATTCGACGATCGTGAAGAGGGCAGTATTGAATTAATACAGCCCTCTTCACGATCGTCGAATTTAGAGAGTTTTCGCATCAGTCCAAAAGCCAAATTTTCAGCCTTCTTGGGTATAAGCATTTTTATTCCAAAATTTAATCATAACTTATATATAATAACTGCCTTCTGAATCAAAGGAAATTTTAGATAAAATGCGTATCTTCATTACGGGAATAGCAGGATTTATAGGGTATCATCTGGCACTGGCTCTTCATAAAAGAGGAGATGTTGTTAGTGGATGTGATAATTTTAATGAGTATTATGATCCTGACTTGAAAAAAACTCGTGCTCACAATTTAAAAGAAAAAGGAATCGAGGTTTTCAAAGTAGATATTTGTGACTCTGCTGTTTTAGAAAAACACTTGGTTGATTTAAGGATAACACATTTAGTGAACTTAGCTGCACAAGCAGGTGTGCGTTATTCGATGAGTCATCCAGAGAGTTACGTGCATAGTAATTTAAATGGATTTGTCAGTGTGATGGAAGTGATTAAGCGTCATCCAAAAATAAAAGTAGTTTATGCCTCTTCTTCTTCTGTCTATGGATTAAACCAGAAAGTCCCTTTCTCTGAATCAGATCCAACCGATCAACCTGCTAATTTATATGCAGCCACTAAAAAGGCAGATGAATTGATAGCCCACACCTACCATCACTTGTATGGTCTTTCGGTCACAGGCTTAAGGTATTTTACCGTTTATGGCCCTTGGGGAAGGCCTGATATGGCGTATTTCTCGTTTACAAAAGCCATTGTCGAAGGCAATCCAATTCATATTTATAATCAAGGCAATATGGAGCGTGATTTTACTTACATCGATGATGTTGTCAAAGGAACAATTGCTGCCATTGATTTAGAAGCTGCTTGTGAGGTATTTAATTTAGGGAATTGTCATCCTGAAAGTATCTTAAAGTTGGTTGATCTCATTGAAAAATACACACGTAAAAAAGCTGTTAGAGAACTTCTTCCGATGCAGCCTGGAGAAATTCCAATCACATATGCTGATATCACTAAAAGTAATCACCAGTTAAATTTTTGGCCCACGACATCTCTCGAAGAGGGAATGGAAAAATTCGTGAGTTGGTATTTAACGCGATATACGAGTTTTTCCTGAAGAAACATTCACATATCGCGCAATCAAGATATTTAAAAAAGAGGCGAAATATAGACG
>CAYUZN010000102.1:0-6794 GCA_964449295.1 uncultured bacterium
ATGAGTACATAAATAATACTGAAATCCCCAAAGCAATAAAACATCTACCTTAAACAACTTCTTCTGCATGTTAAAAATAGAGGGTGCAAGCTCGGGGTATTTTAGTAAATAAGACAAGATCGCTTGCATAGCAGTGTAGACAAAAGCTATTTTTTCAAACAAAGATTGGTTCATCTCAGGCAATTTAAACCTTAGATTCCAATTCCAAGAAGAGAAACGTGTCTGCTGATTAACTATCCAAAAATTGAACGGCATTTCACATCGACATACAGCACATTGACTGATAGCGGTGGCAGAGGAATTTAGACTTAATCCAGTTACTAAGCATGCTTCATGGGCAGCATGTTCAAAACATGTAGCCTGAAGAAATTCGTCTTTAGCCATCCGCTCTAAACAAATCGCACAGTTATCTTTCTCTTCCAAAACCCTCTTTGGAATTGAGAGTTTAAAGATCTGGTAACACTCTTTCAGTCTCGAGTTAATTTTTATAGAGAAATTTACAAACTGCTGGGAAAGCGGTTTCAAAAAGGGATAAATAAGACTTCCCACATAAGGTAATAAAGGCCAGAGATGATTGTTTAAGTAACATTTCATGACTTTCGTTATTAGATGTGCTATAACCAAAGAAGATCTGAAAGAGGAAGCAATTCCATTTATTGTTATCACAGTCACAATCTTATTATTTGCACAATTATAGTCTCGGCTACTTTCTTGATTTTGATTGGCAAAATATCTATTTAAAACAAAATGGGACAAAACAATCGATCCTCCCGCAACAGCTAAAGAGACTACAAGCTTTTTGTATGTCTGGCATAGAGACGCAATTTGCTCTAATTCAGTTTTGATTAAAATAAGTCTAACTATTGCAAAAATTTTTTGGATTGTTTCAAAATAAGCCAATGCATTTTTAGACTCAGACGAATTTGAATCTTGGATTTTTCCAATTTGGAAATAATAAACAGATTCTGCAGCGTGCAAAATAGGAGCGATAGGTTCCATGCTATCTAAACATCTAACGCCCTTAACAAAATGACTTGGGTTTGCTATAGCAATGTTCATTTAATTTTCTTTGACTAACCAGAAATAAATATTACACGATCCAGCCTTAAAAACACAAAATAAGTTATACCCAAAATGATTGAAAATAAGGTATTCTTGCGTCCTATGATTATATGGCGCGAGATTCAAAAGAAAAATTTTAGAGATTGGAAAAAACTGACAGAATTTCTTCAGTTAGATCAAAAGCAAACAGATGAGATACTGCCATCTCCTCAGTTCCCCTTAAATCTTCCTGTAAAGCTTGCGGAAAAAATTGTTAAAGGCACTCTGCATGATCCTATCTTAAAACAGTTTGTTCCTCTGAAAAAAGAACTAGATCATACACCAGGCTACAAACTAGATCCCGTCCAAGATGCTTCTTTTCGCAAAAGCACTAAGTTACTTCATAAATATCAAGGAAGAGCTCTTCTTATTACAACAGGTGCTTGTGCTATGCACTGCCGGTTTTGTTTTAGACAAAATTTTGACTATACATCTGAGGAAGAAAATTCTTTATTTCAACAAGAGCTTGCTTTATTAAGAGCTGACTCTTCGATCACTGAAATCATTTTAAGTGGTGGTGATCCCCTCTCTTTAAGTCATGAGAAGTTAGCGCACTTAATCCAACAGCTAGATAGTATTTCACATTTAAAAAAGTTGCGCTTTCACACCCGCTTTCCGATTGGAATTCCTGAGAGAATTGACTCTGATTTTCTCTCATTGCTCTCATCTACCAGATTGCAAGTTGTGTTTATTATTCATTGTAATCATCCGAAAGAACTCGATCAAGATGTGCTAGCCGCTCTTAAAAATATTCAAAAGCTGGGCATTCCTGTGCTCAATCAGTGTGTGCTTTTATCTGAGGTGAATGATTCAGAAGAAGTTTTGTATGAACTATTTGACACACTGACTAATCACGGAATCTTGCCCTATTATCTGCATCAGCTCGATCAGGTTAAGGGCGCTAGTCACTTTGAAGTGGATGAAAATAAAGGAAGAGCTTTGATCAAAGCTCTTGCCAAAAGACTGCCTGGTTATGCGATTCCTAAATACGTGAGAGAAATCCCAGGGGAATCTAGTAAAACTTTGCTACATTCTATCTAAGGTTTTAAGACCGAGAAGCTCAAGGCCTTTTTTGAGAATTTTTCCTGTCACTTCAGAGAGAAGAAGGCGGCTGTCTTCTTCTTGCGCGCCATCGACATGGCAATCTCTAAAAAATGCGTGGAATTTTTCAGCAAGACCGTAGAGGTAATCGGTGAGTCTATTAGGAAGTAATTCATCTGTGACCATTTGGAGTGCTTCACCAAATTGCAGAACATGGAGAGCCAGCGCTATTTCAGAAGGATGGGATAGTTTTATGAGAGCTGTTTGTAAAAGAGAGGGGATCTCTTTGCCAACTTTTCGCTTAATACTTTGAATGCGCACATAGGCATAGAGAAGAAATGTCGCTGTATTGCCATCAAACTTAAGCATGCGCTCGTAACTAAAGACATAATCTTTGATGCGATGGCACGAAAGATCGGCATATTTCACAGCATCAATTCCTAAGATTGTCGCTTCTTGCTCTAAGTCTTCTGGTGAGATATCGGACAATCTTTCTTGCAGGGTAACTTTAGCTTGTTTGACAGCTTCATAGAGAAGATCGATCAATTTTTCTGTGTCGCCCGATCTTGTTTTAAATTTTTTGCCATCAGAGCCTAAAACGACACCAAAAGGAACATGATCTATTCTAACTTTTTTAGGATCGAGATAGCCTGCTTTTTCAGCGGCTTTAAAAATCATCTGAAAGTGAAGACTTTGACCTGCGTCTGTGACGTAGATGATGCGATCTGCTTTTTCTTCTTCAATGCGGTGACGAAGAGCTGCCATGTCAGTCGTATCATAGTTATATCCACCATCAGATTTTTGAATGATAATTGGAAATGCCGTGCCATCTCTTCCTTCAAAACCACCCAGATAAATACATTTGGCGCCTTCTGAGACTGTGATCAGGCCTCTTTTTTCAAGATCTGTGACAACACCGGGAAGATATGCATTGTAAAACGACTCTCCTCTTTCAGTTAGTTTGACGTCTAAAAAATTGTAAATTTGTTGATACGATTTTCGAGAGATATCACAGATAATTTGCCAAGCAGCCAGTGTTGCTTCATCTCCTCCTTGGAGTTTAATGACCTGCAACTGAGCTCTTTTTTTAAAGTCAGAGTCTTCATCGAATCGTTTTTTAGAATTTTTATACCATTGCATCAACGAGGGAAGATCGGTCTGTGTTTTTCCCGTGAGAACTTCAGGAGCATTTTCACGCATGTATTCGATCAGCATCCCAAATTGTGTTCCCCAGTCTCCCACATGATTAAGACGAATGACACTCTCTCCTAAAAACTCAAATACTCTAGCTAAGCAATCTCCAATGATTGTCGACCTTAAATGTCCTACATGGAGTTCTTTGGCTGTATTAGGAGAGGAAAATTCGACGATAACTTTTTTTGGTGTTTTAGGAAGATCAATGCCGTAATGAGGATCTCTTAGGAGAAGGTTGATTTGTTCTGATAAAAATTCTGGTTGGAATGTGAAATTAATAAAACCAGGCCCCGCAATTTCTATCTTAGAAAAAAGATCTTTTAGACCACTGAGAGCCTCAATAATTTGCTCAGCTACCAGGCGAGGACTGACTTTGAGTTCTTTAGCTAGTTTTAAAGCATTATTACATTGATAATGCCCAAACTGCACGTGCGTGCTTTGAGTGATTTCAGGTTCAATGTCCTCACGATTAAAAGCAAGTTTTAAAGCATTTTTAATTCCCTCTTCAAGACTACTTTTAAGAGTGTGCATGATGATGGTAAGTTGGTGGATGTATTCTTTTCCCTGTGCCGCTTTTGACATGAGCTTCAGCCAGATTTAAGGCTGCCTGATGTGTTGAGATATGGCTTTTTTCTGCACTGTCAAAAATGGTGAGCAACTGATCATAAATCTTATCTATTTTTGCTCTTGCAACGTCTGGTTTATACCCTTCCTTGGCAATCTCTTGAGTGACGTTAATCAATCCACCTGCGTTGATAACAAAATCAGGGGCATAGAGAATGCCTCGCTTCATCAGCGCAACACCATCTGTATCTGTGAGTAGTTGATTGTTTGCGCATCCAGCAATACCTTTGCATTTAAGCTGTGGAATGGTTTGAGGATTCAGTATACCACCCAGAGCACAAGGAGCTAAAATATCACACTCTTGCATCAAAATGTCATCTGCAGGACAGGCCCGTGCACCAAATTTAGCAGCCATCGATAATGTCTTATCCCAGTCGATATCGCTGACAATTAAGTGAGCGCCATGCCAAAACAGCATCTCTGCCAAATAGCCACCGACGCTTCCTAATCCTTGGATTGCAATTGTTCTTCCTTTGACAAGCTCTGTTCCAAATAATTTTTTAAGCGTGGCTTGGATCCCACGATAGGTTCCCCATCCTGTAAATGGAGCTGGGTTTCCACTGCTTTTTTTGTTACTAATACCAACCACATACCGTGTATATTGACTCATGAGAGTGACATCTTCCAAGGTGCATCCGAGGTCTTCTGCTCCTGTGTAGAGGCCTTGAAGACTCTCAATAGCTTTAGCAAATGATATAATCATTTCTTTAGTTTTCCCCTTATGATCACTGATAATCACACTTTTTCCACCGCCAAGACCTGCTTCAGCAACGGCTGACTTATGAGTCATCCCTCTTGCAAGACGTTTAACATCAGTGAGAGCTGCTTCAAATGTAGGGTAAGGATAGATTCTTGTGCCTCCAAGAGCAGGCCCTAGGGTGTCATCATGAATACAGATGATGGCTTTCAAGCCCGTCTTGTCATCCGTTACTTTAAAAACTTTTTTATATCCTTCAACTGGAATTTCTTCTAATACAAGAGTTTCCTCAACTAACTTTGTCATTGCAAGACTCCTTCGTGTAAAAAGGGTAGTGTATCAATTTTAGCAGAACAAATCAACTGACGAATACTCTGAAAAAGTAATAAATAATTTAATATACACCATCTTTTGAGTTGAAGATTATGGAGATTTAAGATAATCTGGGCTCTCATAAAAAATTGAGGCATGATGTCTACGATTGTCGTTACAGATCATTTAAAAGAAGCGATTGTATCTTTTTTAAAAAAGAACAGAAAAGCTGACCTGATTACAACTTACTTATATTTTCTTGAAAAGAAATACCATATTAAACCCGTTCTTTTTGCCAGGGAAAAAACTATTTATCAAAGTCAAGAAGATCTCTTGAAACGCTTAGAAGAGCAAGGAAAATTGTGGCGCGAAACGGAGATTAAAATCCAATTTGGAAAGCAAAGTGTTAACGATCAAACAAAAAAGATCTATATTTGCCCTCATACAGGAAAGGTTTTTGGAGACAATACCCACCCTAATCCTCAAGATGCAATTTACGATTGGGTCTCAAAATGTCCAGAAAATACAGAGAGACTCAATGGTCTACGTGTTAAGCGATTTTTTGTATCGGAAGATCCAGACGTGATTAAAAACTATATCGTCAAACGAAAAGAGCCCATGACAAAAATCGTATTTTCCTCTGCTGTAACGGGGAAATTGTTTAACAGTAAAAACGCCGTTATTGAAGATTTTATCAAAAATCAACTTAAATCCCTTGAACTCGTTGAAGTGCCTAATCAAAATCGCTACCAAATCGAAGAGAACTTTCTCTCTTTTATTCAAACTCAATTAGAAGACAGCAAAATTTCAATGTTTGTTGAAGCCGTCTCTGAGATCAAGGAGTTGGCCCCTTATCTCAACCAATGGCTTGAAAGTACAACAGATGAGGAATCTTAATTTACTGTCACATTCTCCCGAGGAGACAGCTCAGTTCGCACAAGAGTTTGCCTCTCATTTAAAACGAGGAGATATTGTGGCTTTTTTTGGAGATTTAGGTAGTGGAAAAACAACTTTTCTAAAAAGTTTGATTGCTAAACTAAATTCTATCTCTTCAGAAGAAATTCACAGTCCGACATTTTCCTATTTACATATCTATCCTGGAGAAATTGCCGTGTATCATTTTGACCTCTACAGGCTTAAAGATCTTAGTGATTTTATAGCTCTTGGATTTCATGAATTTTTTCAAGCAGGAGGGATTTGCTGTCTTGAATGGTCTGAAAAAATCACCTCACTCCTTCCCCCAGGCACGATTAAAGTCACTCTATCTCATGCAGGTCAAGATACCCGTCATATCGAGGTCTCCTCATGAAAAAGTGCAACTTTCTACAAGCCACATTTCTAGGATCTTTTCTCACATCTTTTCCAGAATTTCGCAGTAAGCATGGGGAGACTCTTCCAGAAATTGCCATTGCAGGAAGATCAAATGTCGGCAAATCGTCTCTTATCAATCATATGCTCAATCATAAACATCTAGCTAGAGTCTCATCTCTACCTGGAAAAACTCAAATGATTAACTTTTTTAACATCGATGATCAACTTATTGTTGCCGATCTTCCAGGTTATGGATTTGCTAAACGCTCTAAAACCTTGCAACAGCAGTGGGCAGAGGGCATCGATACCTATCTCAGAGATCGCCCCTCTTTAAAACTCTTACTTCTTTTAATTGATTGTAGACGCATACCTCTAGAAGAAGAACTCTCCTTGATTCTGTGGGCAGAACATTATCAAAAACAAATCTTAATCATCTTAACAAAGTCAGATAGGCTCTCGTCTGATGAATTAGAGAAACAAACTCGCCTGGCTCTTAAAGAATTAAAACAACCAA
>CAYUZN010000103.1:0-6759 GCA_964449295.1 uncultured bacterium
GGCTCTATCATTTAGGATATCCCAATGAAGAAGTCAAAGATGCTTTTTTAAAAAGACTAGCGCAAGGAGTCACGGGTGTCTTGATCCCTCAAGTCACCAATTATGCTAGAGTCTGTATTGATGCGCTCAGAGAAAAAGATCTCGAGCTTTTTTTCATGAAACTCAAAGCCTTCTTTGCCAGCATCCCTTACGATATGCGATTAGAAGAAGAAAAATACTACCAAACAACATTCTACGTCTTATCTCAACTTATGGGACTAGAGGCTCAAGTCGAGATCAAAACCAATCTTGGACGGATCGATATGGCAATTGAAATGGACAAAATGTTTTACATTTTTGAATTTAAAATCGATCAAACCGCCAAAGAAGCACTCAAACAAATCCAAGATAAAAAGTATCTAGAAAAATACTTGGGAAGAAAAAAAGATATTTACGCTATTGGGGTTAATTTTTCGACAAAAGAGCGCAACATCTCGGATTGGAAATCCACTTTTTATAATTTTCGTGGCGTCAAAAAACAAAAAACTCAACCGAAAAAACTCTCTAAATAAAGAGTTCATATCTATTTTGATAAAGATCTTTATTTTAAATTTAAAGAAGGAGATCACTTAAGATCAGGCCCTGCTGAGCAAATTCAGCACAGATGGATGGACACCTCTTCACTATGCCGCTCAGGCTGGCCAGTTGACAGCTTTAGAGTGGCTGTATGCTTACGATTCTAGCCTTCTAAATCAATTTAAGAAAAACAATAGTTTGAGATCTTTTTCTAATGATGTAAGAGAGTGGTTTTATATTAAAGATCCATCGCTTCGAAGTTGGAAGTATTCTGGAATAGAATGTTTGATTTCGTAGCGAGCGTTACAGATTCCAATTAGTTCAGCTTAATCTCTCATCTCTTGTTCAAGAGATTTTAGAAGAAGATCTAACTTGGCATCACACTGAGAAAGAGTTTGTTTGAGCGATGTGCCTATCTGATCTTGCACGGCTGCATAGATTTTGATTTTAGGTTCTGTTCCGGAAGGGCGGACGATGATTTTTGTGTGATCTGCCAGTCTAAAGAGAAGCACATCGGCGGAAGGAAGATTGTAAGTGGTCTTTTTGGTAAAATCTTGCGCTTCGATCACTTTTTGGCCGCAGAGAGAGGATGGCAGGTGAGTGCGAAGACGTGTCATGAGTGTATGGATTTCATCAAGACCTTCTTTTCCTGGCTTGAAGTCAAAAGAGGCTTGCTTTTCTCTAAAGACTCCAAATTTTCTATAGACTTCTTCGAGATAATCGATGAGTGTTTTCCCTTGTAGTTTTAAAAAGAGAGCGATCTCAGATAGCAAGCATCCTGCAATGATGGCATCTTTATCTCTGGCATACGTGCCCAAAAGAAATCCGTACGATTCTTCGGCACCAAAAATAAATTGATAGCCGTTTTTTTCTGTTTCCCACTGATGGATTTTTTCTCCGATGTATTTAAAGCCTGTGAGTGTTTCAAAGCAGGGGATGTTGTATGAGGAAGAGATTTTCTTTAGGAGCTCTGTTGTCACAATTGTTGTGACAAAGGCTGACTTGGAGGTAAGTTTTTTTTCTTGTGTGAGAGTCTCGCATAAGAAATAGACGGCAAGAGAGGCCATTTGATTGCCTGTTAAAATCACAGAGTCTCCCTTGTGAGAGATGGCAACGGCTAAACGTTCGGCATCGGGATCTGTGGCAATTAATATATCGGACTGCGAGGATTCAAGTTGTGCAATGCCAAGTTGAAGGGTTTCTTTATATTCTGGGTTGGGAAATTTGACAGTGGAGAAATCGCCATCGGGGATGACTTGCTTAGCGACAAAACTATAAGAGGAAAAACCCCAGTCGGAGAGCGCTTTTGGCATGAGGGTAATGCCTGTGCCATGAAGACTTGTGTAGACAATTTTTAGAGAAGGACCTTTATCGTGATTAACTTTTGGGAAATGCTGCAGTTTGCTTAATTCTTCGAGATAAGGTGTGTCGAGATCATCACCGATAAGTGTTATGAGAGAGGTAGTCTTAGGTGCTAACTTAATTTGATCTAATGACTGAATCAAGCTGCATTCATGCATAATCCCTGTATCGTGAGGAGGAAGCACTTGTGCGCCATCACTCCAGTAGACTTTATACCCATTGTACTCTTTTGGATTGTGAGACGCTGTGATCATGATAGCTGCCTGGCAGCGTTTATAAAGGCATCCAAAAGAGATGAAGGGGGTAGGTCTCATTTCTTTGAGCAGAAAGACGGGAATGTTATTTCCTGCAAGCACAAGAGCTGCTTCCCTGGCAAATTCAACTGAATGATGGCGACTGTCAAATCCAATGAAAACCCCTAAATTAGATTCTCCTGCTTTTAAGATGTAATTGGCAAGCCCTTGAGTTGTTTTTCTAATCGTGTAGATGTTGAGACGATTGGTACCAGGCCCCATGAGACCTCTTAGGCCACCTGTCCCAAAAGAAAGATCGGTGTAGAAGGCATCTTCTAGAGTTTTTTTATCTAGCGCACGGATAGCAGCTTTTGTAGCGTCGTCATAAGGCCCAGAGAGCCATTCTTCAGCTCTATCTTCAAAAGAAACCATCTCTAGACCTCTTACGTGATTAAAGGTTCGTCGCTTTTTTGGATTATTTTGGCCAATTTTCAATTTAGATTGAAGGGGCAATATACGCAAGTTGATATTACCCCTTCAATCTAAATTGAAAATTGGCTCAAAAGAACCATAAAATCGACAGAACTTTAGTCACGTAAGAGGTCTTCTTTTAAGGCCTCTGTAATTTCTTTTAAACTTACCACAGGAGCGTCTGGGTGGTCAATACCTTCACATTCACCCGCTGTTTCTTCCCAGCTCTTTTTTGATTTCAAATTGCTCTCCCACCACGGGTACTTACGACATTGCTGAGGTCTTGCAGGATAGACCTCACATTGTTTTCCTTTTAAGAAGATACAGTCGTAATCCTCTCCTCTTTTTTTCTCAAGAAGAGCCAGTTTGCCATACGCAAACCTGGTATATTTACATTTAAAGTCTGTGACAGAGATCTTCAAAAAAGAAGCGAGCTCTTCCACTTCTTTGTCACTCACAAATACATAACCAGATGTTCCGGTGCAGCATTTGCCGCAGCCTGTGCATTTGAATTTAAGGCCGTCTTTATACCATGTCACAAGATAACCTGTTTGTGAGGATGCCATTTATTTTTTTGCCATTCATAAGCTGTGATCGTAATTTCTTTAGGAGTGATATCGATGAGATTCCACATGCCATTTTTTTTGTGAGAGGTACTACCACTATCGAGAATAATCGGTAGGCCATCAACTCTTAAGTCGGCAATACAATGACGATGAGAGTGTCCATGCAGGTAGAATTTAACTTTAGGAGATTTGCGGATGAGTGCTTGCAGCTCAGCTCCTCGGAGTAAAACTTTACGAGGAGAGTCATTTTGGAAAAAAGGAAAGTGGTTGACTAGGATAACGGAATCTTTATCGGGAATTTGAGATAAAAGCTCTTCCAGATTGAATTCAATAAAAGGAGAAAAATAGCCTCGTGATGAGATAAGAGATGTCGCAAGCGCTGTATCAAGAGTGACAACCCACCATCCATCACCTAACAATTTAGCGGCAACGCCATGATTTTTTAAATTAAATTTTTTAATTGGGGAGGAGAATTGAGAAGGGAAAAAGTCGTAGAACCACTTTTGCTTATAGGCTTTTTTGGTATAGTGATCATGGTTACCAGGAACAACAATCGGAGTTGTGTCACTAGCTGCCAAGTGTTGAATAAAATGGGACGCAAGGGCAAATTCAGAGCGTTGCGAAGTTGTTGAGATATCACCGCAGACCACGACATACTGTACATTTAATTCTTTAAAAAGATCGGGCAGGAGATTTAAGTTCTCAGGAGTGTAATCTTTTTGTCTAGACAAAAGAAGGTTGAAATTACCGATCCACTGTTTAGACAAGAATTGGGAAAAACCATACGACATCTTAGAAAAATGTAAATCAGAAATTTGAGCGATACGCAGCATGTGACCGATTACTTCTTCTTAAGAGACGATTTATTAAAGATTTTATTATTAGCTTTTGTTTGTTTGTTAGAGACCCCAATCCAGCGCTTCCCTTCAGAGTGGACGTTCCGAGGAGATGATTCCATGTCTTCTATTCCGGGATTTGTTCTTTTAGAGAGCTTATGAGCCTGTTTTTTCTTTTTGGCTTCAAATGCTTTTTCAAAGGAGCCGAGAAGAGCTTCTTTTTTTTTCTTAAGTTTAGTCGGGAGCCTGGACAAAAGGCCTGCAATACTGGTATCATTAGCGGTGGTTGTAGTTGGGGCCTCTGATGAGGCAGATTGGATATCTTTTTTGACTTGTTTATCCATTTTTTTGCGTGTACGGATAGGCATAGGCAGCTTGGATTTGTTCATAATGACCTCATAAAAATAGTATAGACTAATATGTTAAAAAAATACCAGGAATTCATTCCTAAGATAGTCTTCTTTCTCAAAAGATACAATTGGGATCTTTGTAAAAAAGATTTGCTGGCTGGTCTGACGGTGGGGATTGTGACAATTCCTTTGGCTATGGCTTTTGCTATGGCCTCTGGTGTAGCACCCGAAAGAGGACTTTACACGGCAATAGTGGCAGGTTTTCTCATCTCTTTTTTGGGAGGAAGTCGTGTTCAGATTGGAGGGCCTACAGGCGCTTTTGTCGTCGTTATATATGGTATTATACAACAGTATGGCTATGATGGGCTTGCGTTAGCCACTCTTCTGGCAGCGGTCATGATGATTGCGATGGGAGTTTTTAGGTTAGGCTCACTCATTAAATATCTTCCTCATCCTTTAATTACAGGAATTATTACAGGCATTGCAGTCACTCTTTTTTCTTCTCAAATCAGAGATTTTTTTGGGCTTAAAATAGAACATCTTCCTGTCACGTTTATTGAAAAGTGGCAGGCTTATTTTCAAGCTTTTCAGACATTTGATCTCACAACGACACTAGTGTCTTTAGCTGCTTTTTCTTGTATTATCTTCGTCAAACGAAAGATCCCGTCTATTCCTTGGGGGATTATCAGTATTGTGCTCGCAACACTTGTCTGCTGGGTTTTTCATATTCCTGTAGAAACAATTTTCTCTCGCTTTGGAGAGATTCCAAGAACACTTCCTGCTCCCTCTTTGGCTCATATCGATATGACTAGAATTTTAGAAGTTTTTCCAGCTGCCATCACAATTGCTATTTTAGCTTCTATAGAGTCGCTTCTATCGGCTGTCATTTCAGATCGCATGGTGGGTGGTCGTCATAAACCTAATTGCGAGTTGATAGCTCAAGGACTTGCGAATATTGGATCGATGATTTTTGGGGGGATTCCTGCGACAGCTGCGATTGCAAGAACAGCTACCAATGTTAAGACGGGCGGGAGAACTCCCGTGGCAGGCATGGCACATGCTGTGGTTGTTTGTCTTGTTATGTTTTTATTTGCTCATGTTGTTGGTTTTATCCCTTTAGGTGCTTTAGCAGCTCTTTTAGTGATGGTGGCTTGGAATATGAGTGAGCTTTCCCATTTTATACAGATATTTAAAGCTCCTAAAAGTGATATTCTTATTTTGCTTGTCTCTTTTTTTGCCACAGTCTTGATCAACATTACAGTTGCTTTGGAAGTGGGCATGGTATTAGCTGCCTTTTTATTTATGAAACGCATGATCACGACTCAAAAGCAAGCAATTGCTCCTACAATTCCTACAAAAGTTCATCTTGAGAAAGGGATTGAAGCTTATGATGTCTTCGGCCCCTTTTTTTTCGGTGTTGCTCATCAGTTGAAAGAGGTTTATTATCAGCGGGATAAATTGCCAAAAATGTTTATCTTACGCATGAGTCAAGTGCCGTCTTTAGATGCGACAGGCATGAATGCTCTGCATGAATTTTATTCCTGGTGTGAAAGAGAAAAAGTAGCGCTTGTGCTAACTCATGTTGGAGAGCAGCCCGTGCTCACTTTAAAAAACTTCGGATTAGGACACCTCATTGGAGAAGAACCACATGTTTGAGCTGCTAGGACTTTCAGAATCGGACTTAAAAACTCATATCGAACAATTAGGGGAAAAAGGTTTTAGAGCCTCCCAACTACTCAATTGGATCTATGAAAAAGGAGCCAGCACTTGGGAGGAAATGACAGATCTTCCAAAAGCTTTTCGTCAAAAACTGGCAACATATTTTACTTTTTTTTCACTTAAACTTGTCAAAACAGAAGATTCTATTGATAGAGAAACCACCAAATTTTTGTGGGAGCTTTCCGATGGAAAATTTGTTGAATCGGTGTTAATCAGAGCCCCTGGCCGTAGAACTGTCTGCGTTTCCTCTCAAGTGGGCTGTCCTGCCAGATGTGCTTTTTGTGCGTCTGGTAAAAAAGGTCTTATGAGGAATCTCTCCACTGCAGAGATTGTCGAACAAGTTGTGCATATCGATAGATTTCTCAAAGAAAAAGAAGAAAGGGTCTGCCACGTTGTTTTCATGGGCATGGGAGAGCCATTTGAGAATTATGACGCTGTCATAAAGACAATTACTCTTCTCAATAGTGCTAAAGGACTGAACATTTCTCAAAGGCGTATGACGGTGTCAACCGTTGGGCTTGTCTCTCAAATTATGCGTTTTGCAGAGGAAGATCTCAAAGTTAATTTAGTTCTCTCTCTTCACGCTCCTAATCAAAATATCCGGCAAAAAATCATCCCTTATGCACGCAAATACTCTTTAGCAGATCTCTTGACAGCAATGCTATTT
>CAYUZN010000104.1:0-6649 GCA_964449295.1 uncultured bacterium
ACCTCGCTAAATCTGTCACCGTCGAATAGAACCTCTTCATTATCAACAAGATAAGAAACTTAATTAAACATTAACAATTCTTGAACAAATAACAAATAAATGATATAATGATATTTATAAAAATGATATTAGTCATTAATAAACATAAATGGATGTAACTTATGGATCCTGTACATAGCTATCAATCTTTTTCTCCTTCAGGCCATCCCCAGGATTCTTCTGCAGGGATTTTGTATAGATTAGCCCTCAAAGTAAACAATGTTTGGCAAAGCACAAAAACCTACTTCACTCATAAGTCAACCTCAGCTATTAACGAAGCACTACAAAATGCTCGCCCAATCGCTCCTAATAGTTCTAGTGACAGTACAGAACCTAGTCTATCAGAAACAGAAGGACCTGTTCTAGCTTTTGAGGAGGGTGACACTGATAACGATGAACCAGTAGCTGCAACTACAGAAACAGCATCTGAAACATCACGGCCAGTAGCTCCCACTAACCAAGCTGAAATCAATGGCGTTCTCATGGAATTTACCGTCACTATCAATGGAAAAACCATCCCCTTAGATCAAGCGATGATCAAAGAATTGCTTCCTCTCTTCGAAAGACTGGCTCAAGATAAAAAAGAAACTCTCACAACAGGCTTTACATGTGCTATCGACTTAAACGACCCCAAAAATGTTCACATCTTTCAAAATGGCACAGAACTCTTTAAAAAATCTTGCCCAAAACTTCTTAGAGAAGCCTCTCTTCGAAACAATATCGAACAATTTATCAAAATAGTTAAACTATATGAAAAAGGCGACTTAAACATAGAACCCGAAGAAACAGAAGATACTGAAGAGACAAACACACCTCAAGAACGACAACCCAGATGGATCGAAGATGTGGATGGAGATGGCGACTGCTTACTTTTGGCTGCTCTAATGCACATATCTGGAAGAAAATTTAAAGGACCAGCAGCTCAACGAGCTGCAGATGATTTAAGAGTACAGATTGCAACGAAAGCTCAACAAGAAGAAGATGTTGATGCACAAATCGCTATTATAGAAGATATAAAAGAAGCTAGAGAGTTTGTGCGCGTAAAAGAGCAAACAGAAGGAACAAATTTATCTGCAACGCATCCTTATAACCATCTCTTTACAGAAGAAATGAATGGGTTATTTGACTTAGATATTGTTCATTGGCAGCCATCAATAGGAGTAGCTTATAGTAATTATCTTTTAGATCCTTTAGAAAAAGCTTATTTAGGTGCATATGCCATTCATTTTTTGAATACGACTGAAGCGTCTCGATTAAAAAAATATTGTATTGTACAGAAAGGTCCAGATGGTACTTATATACCTGTTGATGGCTTTGGAGATTTTTCTCGAAATTCCCCTATAGAGAAAATGGCAATACTCTTACGAGATGGCAATCACTATCAATATGTCGATTCTGAAGACACAGATTTCCAAGCAGCTCTTCGAAGAGGCCTTGAAAATAATCGCCGAGTTTAAAATAACTTAGCAAATCCTCCACAAAAATACATCTGAATGTTATTCTAATTTAAAGAGGTAAAAGGTGAAAACTCTCTTTAAATTTATTTTTGGACTGGCATGCTTAGGCTTGCTGTGTCTAGTTATAGCTCCCTTTGTGCTCTCTCAAGAGTGGGGGAAAAATGCATTCCTACGCTCTGTTAATTATTTTTCTAAAAACTCACTCACTATCGACAAACTCTCTTTAAGTTGGACACATGGACAACACATTGAAGGGATTCAATGGAAAGATCCTCGAAAAGAAACATCATTTTCCTGCACGCAGATAACAACAGATGCTCCTCTAACCAAGATCTTATTTGCACATGATATGGGAGAGATGGTTGTGCAATCTCCTCAGCTAACGCTATCTGCTAGTAAAACGGTTAAGCAGTCGACTCTTCAACCAGTAGGATTTGTGAATACAACACCTCCTTTAGCAGACAGTCTTAATACACCCACTTTAGCCTACCACCCTTTATTTAGACCCCAGTTTAATTGGATCAAATACCAAGGCAGTTTAACTCTTAAGCAAGGAGAGATGCTCTTTCTCTATCCTAATGCTCATAACTTAAAATTTGAGAATTTAGATCTTCAGTTAAAGAGAGAGCAAAAAGACGCGCTTCATATTGAAGCAAACTGTCAAATCACAGAAAAAGATGTTGTGGGCACATTCAACATGACAGGTGCTATCACGCACATTGAAACCCCTGATCAAGACATCTCTATTCAGTCAAAATTGCTCAACTTTCCTATTCGCAGCATCGATCAAATTGCAGCTTTATTTGAGCCTCACTTAGAAGGTTTTTTTATCGATCTCATCGGAGAGTCTCTTTCTGCTGACCTAAAACTTGTAAGCTCTGCGAAAGAACTCTCACTTGACATCGATGCGAATTCCTCTCAGTTTTCTGCCTACGCACGCACAGAGGCTGAAAGCGGCACCATCTCTCTTCATTCCCCCGCTCTTTTTACATGGAACCTCACACCTACCGTTTTAAAGAAATTGACGGGTGTTGAGACAGCGCACGATGTGACAGCTCTTGTTAAAATCAACAAATTAACGCTTCCTCTTGCCGATCAAAAAGCCTTTAGCTTTCAAGCAGAGCTGAGAACATCTGAAGTACAGAACCCTAGCTTCACAATTGATCCCATGGTGATCTCTGTATCAACCGAAAATTTTCATGAGAAAACCTTCAAAGCCAGCTTAAGCTCTCCGCAGGTAAGTTGTGAAGAGGCTCTCTTTTCTTGGAACAAAGATTTCAAGCTCCTCAAACCAGCGACTCTCTCTGGTAGTCTTGCAGGTACCATCGAAAAGCTATCTATCCCGTCAGACTTAGAAAATCTCGCTATTCAAGCAGATCTCACCGTCACTCTCCCTCAAATGACAGAGCCTTTGCAGACCGTAGTGCAGTGCAGTTCAATTCAAGAAATTTCTTTAATTTTCAAGAATAAACATTTTGCCACATCCATCTTAGGAAAATTAAACCGGAAAGATCAGACGTTCGTTATCAAAAATCCGACAGAGTTGACCTACCATTTAGATAAGTCTAACATTTATGCAATCATCGACCCTTGTGCTATTCCTTTGACGCTGGCTGAAATCAAAAAGCTTAAATTAAGCGGCACAGGACACGCAGACACCATTGTTATCAAAGAGCACTCTGTCAAAGATCTTAACTTTTCTTTTCAGGGGCAAGGAAGCCGTGAGACACTTCACGTGCAAGCCTCTGGATCTATTGATAACGCTCCGTTTGACTGTGACATAGAGACTCATCAGTGGCTACCAAAAACAGTGGTTCATGTTAAAGCCAAAGCAACAGATTTATCCGCCAGTTTTATCGCATCTTATTTGCCTAAAGAAAGTCCGTTCATAGATATTTTAGGAGAGACTCTCACATTTGAAGTTGAAGCTTCAAGTTCTGATAGTGAACAAACGCTGTGGGTTAAAACAAACAGTCCCCATTTAAAGTGCGATTTAAGCCTCAAACAAGAAGAGAACACTCTTAAGCTTGTCAAACCAGCACACCTATCTCTTGAACTCACAGGTAAAGCTTATGCAGCTTTAGCAGCCTCTCAAGCTTTTGACATGGTAGATAAAGCGATCATCGACTGCCACTTCTCAGAACTCTCTCTTCCTATCACGCTAGGGAAAAATCGCATTCCTTCTCTTGTGTATGATATCAGAAAAGCGCAGCTGCAGGGAGATGTGCTCATTGACAAACTCTCATTTACCAGTCAAGGCTCTCAGGAGAGCACAACTCTTAACCACCTTAAAGTGCACTTAAGTCAACCTTCACAAAAATCACCTCTAGCTTTTCAGCTGAGCTCTTCAGTAGGAGAGCAGGGTATTTTATCAATTCAAGGCTCGTTTGATCACCTCACATCTGCTTTATCATTAAACGGCAACGTTCAGCAATTTCCCACGAAAGCTTGTGAATTTTTAACAGCGTCAAAATTTCCTCTAACGACCATTTTTGGTGACTCTATCAATTTAACGGCAACGGCTAAAATTCAAGACAATTCAGGGCCTATTAAGATCTCACTTCTTTCACCACACACACGAGTCTCGTGCGATGGAGTTGTGACTAAAGGCGTTCTTACTCTCAATGACACCATCTATGCTCAAATGACACTCACACAAGAGATCAGTAGGCTTCTTCTCAAAGATATTAATCCTCTGTCTAGTTCAATTGTGCACGCAGAGTCTCCGCTAACTTTAGAAATTCCTAAAGAGGATGTCTCAATTCCTCTATCTTCTCTCAAGATGGCAAACATTCCTCATGCCAAAATCGAACTTGGCAAAATTCTCTGTGAAAATAAAGGCAACCTATCTTCCCTTCTTGGCATCCTAAAATCCTCTTCTTCTAAAGATAAACAGCTCTCTACGTGGTTTTCACCGATTGCTCTTTCACTCAAAGACGGCGTGCTCACATCAGATAGAACTGACATCTTAATCGCAGATGCGTATCAAATTTGTAGCTGGGGAACAATTGATCTTATGAAAGACACTGTAGATCTCACCTTAGGGCTGACATCGAGCTGCCTTAAAAAAGCTTTCCATATTAAGAATCTGCCAGAGGCCTACGTACTTCAAATCCCTATGACAGGGCCTACCAACGATGTGCAGGTTGATACTGGTGTGGCTACAACTAAGATAGCAGCTCTTCTGCTCTGGGAGCAAAAAGCAGCTCTGGGAGATCGTGTGGGTGGCTCTGCGGGAGACCTTCTAGGAGGCTTTTTGAATAAGATCGGCCCCGTCCCAGGTGCAGACAATAAAGCACCCCCTGCTCATCATCCCCTTCCTTGGGAAAACACCAAAGGAGATCTCTCAAGTACAGCCCCAGAGCCTGGCACTGATGCCATCAAGACGAAAAAGAAACACTTCAAGCCCCATGAAAAGCCGATTAAGCAGATTTTGAAAATGGTGCGTTAAGGAGTAGCAAACCCGCCATCATCCTCGTATAAAGCAGCACCACGCGCCTGGCTTGTTCGAAGTTTTCTTGATAGCTTGAAAGGCTCAAGACCTATGCATTCCGATGGAGATAATTTGCTCTCACAATGATTAATGAATTGATCAATCTCAGCCTCATCTCTTACATATCTGTGACATTGGTAGAGCTCTTTTATAAACGCTACATAGTGATCACGATAAGTTGAAAAAACAGACGTTGCTATTTCTAAACTCATCGGATGGTTAGGAAAATGTATACAAAGTTTGGCAAGCTTTTTTATTTTTTGAAATTTATCTACCCCCTTATTTACCATGGGCAGTAGTGCAGTAAGATAATCGTCTGTAGGCAAGATATTTTCCAATAATTGTGTTAAAAATAGCTCCGTTATTTCTGGAAAGTTTTCCAACCGATTGTTTTCTTGTAATCTACTTAGATTGTCAATAAGCGTACGATAGAATGGCGTCAATTGCTTAGCTATTTTTATTAGAAAGCCTGCATACAGATCAGCTCTAGAGTCTTCCCTCTCGTAGAATTCTCTGTCTAAGTCTAAAAGAAATTGCTGTGTGTTTATTGTTGAAAACAGTTCCCTCCAATCAGAATCGGAAGTTGGTTCCCTGAACGCTTTGGCCTTAAGACGTGCAATTCTATGTGGTTCTAATTTGCGATTGATTTGGTTAAATAACACATCTTTTATTATTTTCTCTCTTTTTGGCAATTTTATGAAGCTGATGCTATCTTCCTGCACTGATCTCTCTATTTTTTCTAGTTCAGCCTCATCACCTTCTTTTAAAGCGTTACAAGATTTAAAAAAACCTATGCATTTTTGCCAATTTCCTGAAAGCAATAAAGCACAATCTGGGCTGAATAATTCAATCAGATTCCAAGCCTTATCCCAGTCGTTAGTCATTAAATGCTGAGCAAATAAATACTCATAAAAAAACTTGTAGGCATCCACTCCGTGCTTCAAAGCTTCACGCTTAGCTGCACGTAATTTCTCTTTTGATTCGGTTGTTAAATCCTCTTTAGTTAAATGTATATTTACAAATTGAGCATATAAAGAAACTAGATTTGTTAAAAAGAAAGCAGCCGAGTTATCAGAGCACTTAACACCCTCTGCTCTCCTCTCATCAGCTCCTGCTGCTGCATACATTTTTAATGTATAGTCAGGGAAAGTTCTTTTAATGTTTAACATGTGCAACATGGCAGAAAGCACTTTCATGGGAGTCGTTTGCCTGCCGCTTTCTGATAAGACTGCGATGTTGAATGGTAATACAACGTGTCCTGATTTCACAGGATCACCTGTGAGAGTATAATCCAAAGTCATTATATTTGTTGCTGGGTCATAAGTCATCCTTCCGCCAAGTCTCTCTTCTAGTCTCAATTGCTCTCTTTGCAAATCAGTCTGAAGATGATTGATCATCATGGCACCTAAAGACCTTAAGCAACTATCCACAATCTCTTGCCAACGTCTATTCACACACCTAAGAGCTCTTAAGTCACCTGTTGATAGAAGAGGCGCCATCCGCACTATAAAAACATTTTCATCTACTGCATTCATTTTATACGCCCAATTTAAAAAAAATTTGGTACTATTTTAGCAAAAAAGTTCGTATTTTTGTATTAAATTTTTTTTAAAGATTTTAAGCTATATTAATTTTTTTTTAGAAAGGAAAAACCGATATA
>CAYUZN010000105.1:0-6554 GCA_964449295.1 uncultured bacterium
ACGAGGGGTTAAGGTGGGGAACTTCCATGTGATTAGAGAGACAGATATGCCAGCTGTTCTAGTTGAGGGGGGATTCATTACAAATAAAGAAGAGAGACTACTTTTACGAGATAAAACATATCTCGATAAGATTGCCACTGGCATCGCAGAGGGAATCGATCACTATTTAATTAATTAAAGGAATACATGGAAGCAGATATTGGGTTAATTGGACTTGCCGTGATGGGGCAAAATTTAGTTTTGAATATGAATGATCATGGCTTCAAAGTGGTCGTCTTTAATCGCACGGTTGCCAAAGTTGATGATTTTTTAAAAGGGCCTGCTAAAAATACACAAGTCCAAGGCGCTCACACTTTGCAAGAATTTTTTAAGCTTTTAAAAAGACCGCGTAAAGTGATGCTCATGGTTAAAGCAGGATCTCCTGTCGATGAGCTCATAGAAGAGTGCCTTCCTTTCTTAGAAAAAGGGGATATTGTCATCGATGGCGGCAATAGTTTTTATGTCGATACAGATAGGCGGGTCAAAGATCTTGAGAAAAAGGGAATTTTATTTATAGGAGCAGGGATTTCTGGGGGTGAGGAAGGGGCAAGACATGGGCCTTCAATCATGCCAGGAGGAAATCCTCAAGCGTGGGACTCTATCAAACCGATTTTTCAAGCAATTGCGGCCTGTGCAGATGATGGCACGCCTTGTTGTGAATGGATTGGGGATGGGGGTGCAGGACACTATGTTAAAATGGTCCATAATGGAATTGAATATGGCGATATGCAGCTCACCTCCGAGGCTTACCACCTTCTCAAAGATGTCACAAAATTGTCAGCTTCTGAGATGCAAAAAATCTTTCAAAAATGGAATCAAGGAGAACTATCTAGTTATTTAATAGAAATCACAGCGCAGATCTTAGGATTTTTAGATAAAGATGGCAGCTTACTTCTGGGTAAAATTTTAGATGTTGCAGGGCAAAAAGGCACAGGTAAGTGGACGGGGATTTCTGCACTCGAGTTAGGAGTTCCTGTGACTCTTATTGGAGAGGCTGTGTTTGCCAGATGTCTCTCTTCTATGAAAGAAGAAAGAGTTCTTGCTAGCAAGTCTTATGCGCCTCCTCAATTTAGTTTTTCAGAAGATAAGAAAGTCTTTGTGAATGATTTAAAAGATGCTCTCTATGTTGCCAAGATTATTAGCTATGCTCAAGGTTTTATGCTTATGAGGCAAGCTGCTGCTGAGATGAAGTGGAACTTAAATTATGGGGCAATTGCGCTCATCTGGAGAGCGGGATGTATCATTCGGAGTGTCTTTTTAAATAAGATTAAACGCGCCTATGATCAAAACAAAAACCTTGCCAATCTTCTCTTAGATCCATTTTTTATTCAGGAAATTAAACGTTGTGAAAAGGGATTTCGACATGTCGTGTCTCTTGCCTCTCTTTCAGGTGTTGCCATTCCTGCCTTAGCGACATCCCTTTCTTTTTTTGATGGGTATCGCTCTGAAAAATTGCCAGCTAATCTTCTGCAAGCGCAGAGAGACTTTTTTGGCGCACACACCTATGAAAGATGTGATGCACCACGTGGCAAGTTTTTCCATACCAATTGGACGGGAACAGGTGGTGATGTGAGCTCTAGCACTTACAACGTATAGTTACCATTTGACAAGAGGAGGCATTGAGCAGAGAATCGCCTCTGGATTACCTCCTGACTTAAACCCAAATTGTGTGCCTCTGTCATAGAGGAGATTGAATTCGACATAGTGAGATCTCATCTCGAGTTGTTTTTCTTTTTCCTCGCGTGTGAAAGGTTGATTGATTCGCTTATGGTAAATAGGTAAGATCGTCTCTAAAAAGCTAGATCCAATGCCTTTCCATAAATTAAAATCATTTTCAAAATTACCCGTATTTAAATGATCGAAGAAAATCCCTCCAACACCTCTTTCTTTTTTCCAATGATGAATAAAAAAATATTCTTGAGCTTGTTTAGAAAAAAGAGGGTAGAGAGTGGGGTCAAAAGCATCGAGTGTTTTTTTTGCCATCTGATGAAAATGCTCTGTATCTTCTTCATAAGGAAAGCCCATAGGAGTCAGATCATACCCTCCTCCAAACCATTGTTTCTCTTCTGTTTCTAAGTAGCGGATGTTCATGTGAACAGTTGGTGCATGAGGATTGTGCATGTGGGTGATCAAGCTAATGCCCGTTGCAAAAAAAGGCCCTGATCCATCTTGCATAGGAAAGTGGTCACCAGAGACAGCAGAAAAATTAACAGCTGCTTTTTCAAACACGCTGCCACGTAAAACAGCCATGTCACCACCGCCACCTGCTTCGTGTTGCCATGATTTACGCTCAAATCTAGCATAAGGCTCAAAGCTTTCAAAAGCTGTGATGATAGTTTCTCTTAGTTCATTCAAAAATGGTAAGATCAGATTTTTCTTCGGCATGATGCCCCCTTTTTTATGCGATCATGCCAACATTAGATGTTTTTTGAATAGAAAATGTTTCGAGAATCATCCAGAATAAGAAGTATGAAAAAACCTCGAGTGATCATTTTAGGTGCGGGAATTTCAGGGCTGTCATGTGCTTATTTTTTGGCAAAACAAAAGGGGTGTGATATCACGGTGCTTGAAAAAAGTAAGAGAGCAGGAGGATGGCTTGGAACGCTATCTGCTCAAGGCTTTTTGTTTGAGCAAGGACCAAGAACATTTCTGTTTTCTAAATGCAAACACATAAGGCAGCTTGCAAGAGAGCTTGGGCTTGAAAAAGAGCTGGTGCTGTCTTCCCAGGAAGGAAAAAAGAGGTATTTGTGGATTGATGGGAAATTAAGGCAGGTTCCTATTTGGTCGGGAGCTCTAGTGAAAGCACTTTTAAAAGAATGGAGAGTGCCTGCACTTCAAGAGGATGAATCTATTTGGGACTTTGCGTGTAGACGGTTTAATCCGCAAGTAGCTAGGCATTTTTTTGATCCTATGGTAACTGGCATTTATGCTGGAAATATACATGAGCTCTCTATGCAAGCTTGTTTTCCGACTGTCAAAAAATGGGAACAAGAACATGGGTCTATCACCAAGGGTTTGTGGAAAATGCAAAAGCAGTCTGGGCCTTCATTATTTACATTTGAAAATGGTGTTCAATCTTTTGTGGATGGCTTAGAGAGAAACACGGATGCACAATTTCATTATGGAGAAGAGGCGCTAGCAATTGAGCTTAGTAAGAATTGTGTAAAAGTGACAACTCAGACAGGTGTATTTGAAGGGGAGTATCTTATAAGTAGCCTGCCTGCGCATGTTGCAGGTAAGCTGCTCGATCCAGAACTCTTGCAAATAGCCCATACAGGAGCCACAGTTGTGAATTTAGGGTATCACAGAGCTGTTTTAGATAGGAAAGGATTTGGATATATCGTCTCATCACAAGAGCAAGCTGAGGTGCTTGGAGTCATTTTTGACACGCAAGCTTTTCCACGAAAAAACAAAGAAGAAACAAAACTGACTGTGATGTTAAAAGAGTCTAACTTAAACGAATCTGAGGCTTTGACATTATCTTTAGCAGCTCTAAAAAAACATCTGAATATAACGGTATATCCAGATATCTACCAGATTATCAATGCCCCAAAAGCTTTTCCTCAAATGAAGGTGGGACATGTTGCTAGAATGCAAGCTTTGGAAGCAAGACTTTCCCAAAAATGGCCCAATTTAAAACTCTTAGGAAATTATCTCTATGGAGTTGGGGTTGAAGATTGCATTGCGAGGGCAAAATCAGTGTCGGAGAGTTTTTTAAGGACTGTTGACAATTGATCTAAGTCATCGGGTGTGTGCAAAACGGTCATGCTCAAGCTAATCTGCTTAAGATTGACACGCTCAAGCATAATGTCATTCTCTAAGAAGAAATTCCATAACCGCTCAGCATCTTCTTGTGATGAAAAAGAGAGTGTGACTTGTGGCATTTTAGAAGGAGGAAGCTCAAACCCTTTTTCTTGTAACTTGCCTCTTAACCAACCCATATGCTGCTCAATTTGTGTGCGCTCACTTTCCATATCGGGCAAAATATTTAAAACAGCATCAAGCGCTCCTAAAACAGAAGGAGAGAGAGACGAGACAGAGGGTTTTTCTTTAAGAAGAGAGTCTGATAAAGCGATATAAGCTGCAGGGCAGCCACAAACATGGTTAAAAGAGGCTACGGTGCAGTCGATTTCTTTTTGATGAGCTGCAAAGCCAAGGCCTCGTTTGCCAAAGATTCCCAAATGTTCAGAATCGTCAAAACAGAGGAGTGCATGAGCTTTTTTTGCTAAGTTTTGCAGTGTTTTGAGATCAAATGAAGAGGAAGAGACATAAATAATATGCGTTTCATTGGGTGATGGTTTTGTTTTAGCAAGAAGGCTTTCTAATTGTGCAAGGCTAGAAAATGTATGATTGGTTTGAGCAGTAGCAAGCTTCTTATCGGAGAAAACAATTGAATCTGCAGACGCTAGTTGTAAGAAGAGATAAGATAAGGCCTCAGATAAAGAATTAAAGAAAAATGCTTTTTCAAAACCAAGTAATTGAGCGAGTTTCTCTTCGATCTGTTTTTGAGGAAGAGATTCAAATGTGGGAGAAAGAGTGCCTATACCCAATCTTAAGATGTATTTGATAGCGTTTTTTTTAACATCAGGGTGCTTTGATAATCCCAAAAAATCTTGAGATGAGAAATCCAGCACTCTTTTATTTTGATATTGTAAGTAAGGTCCGTCAGTAGGAGTTACCGTTTTTTTTTCGATAGCTTGTTTCCCTTTAGATCCAACATCTTTTTTTGCCATAATTCCTCTACTTTGCCTAATTCACAGATAAGGTAATACTTGTGGCCCAAATGAAATTTTAATACAAGAATTATTTTTGAAAAAAAGAAGCCCTCTGAAAGAAATTTTCAGAGGGAGGTAGTGAAAATTACGGTCTAAGTAGATTAGATAAAGTGCTTCTTGTGTGAAGAGCAGACATTATATTGAGAGTAACGCCTATAACTAACAGTGCGTTAAAGCAAAACTTAGTTTTTTTATACTCTGTATACTCTTCTTTGCTTGTAAAATAAGATCCAACGAGTCCAGTTATTAGCGACGCTGTAATAGCAATCTGTGTAAAACCGATAATTTCACGAAGAGCTGATATGCCTTTTCTGAATCCGTTATCTGATTCGAGAAGGCTTTCAGTCTTATCTAATAGCTTTTTTGATTCTTTTTCTAGCAATTTCATCACTGTTGTTGCATAGTCCAAAGCACTTTTAGGAACGACTTGAGACTCTGATAATTTTTTAAAAGCTTCATATCCATCTCCAGTTACTGTCATAACTTGCAAATCCGATAGACTATTTCTTGCAAGACCGTCTTTCCATTCTTCTATTATATGACGAATCATCACTTGTGTCGGATTTTGTGGATCGGGAACTACTTGGATAGTAGTCCAGCCAAGTTGAAGTATGGGGCAGTTTTTAATTCCTTCATAGAAAGATTTGCATATTTCGTCTATATTTAATGTCATAAAAACCTCATTTTTTTATTAATAGTTTTAAAATCACATAATATTTTAACAAAATATGCTATATATATCAATTAATATATAATCTTTCAATCACAGCAAGAATATTGTTTGAAAAACAAAGATATTAAATTTTTTTATAACACGCTTTCTCAGGGTTAAAAATAATCCTTGTTTATCTCTACCACGACCAGTGGTAATATCACCACTAACGGTGGTAATATGTTTGAGATGCTTTATTTTATTCAATCAGTTCAACAAGGTCTGAATAGTCTTTAAGTATAGGATCTGCTGTGAGAAAAGTGAATGGTTCACAAATGGCTTGAGCAATTAAAATCCTATCGAAAGGATCTTTGTGAATATTAGGCAAATGACGGATATAAGCAGCATGATGAGCTGTGATTGGAAGCTCAGCAAACCCACTGTCAGAAATTTCCTCCACTAGCCGATCTATATTCACATCTAATTTTTTTAGCTTAACTTTAATTATTATTTCCCAAATAGAGGCGCTACTGATATAAACTTCATTTGCCTGTACAATCTTAGAACGGACTTTCTTAGACAATTTACGATCGTCCTTAATACACCAAAGAAAAACATGAGTATCTAAAAGATAGCGCATGTTATTACCCCTCAAAATCTGCAAGATATTCATCAGGAAGTGGTGCATCAAAATCTTTTGCAATTTTAATTTTCCCCTTGAGAGCACCGAATCGTCTTTTCGGTTTTTTAGTAATAGGTACAAGCTTAGCCACTGGTTTCCCTGCCATAGCAATTAAAATCTCATTTCCATGAAGGACTGAATCGACAAGCTTAGAGAAATGAGTCTTAGCTTCGTGAATGTTGACTATTCGCATATATCTCCCCTTATATGGTTTGATTAGACTAAACTTAGTCTAGTCTATTTTAGGCTTACATGCAACTTAAAATTAAAAGTCAGATTACGGTCTAAGTAGATGAGACAAAGTGCTTCTTGTGTGAAGAGCAGAGGTTATATGGAGAGCAAAACTTATAACTAACAGTGCGTTAAAGCAAAACTTAGTTTTTTTATACTCTATAAACTCTTCTTT
>CAYUZN010000106.1:0-6550 GCA_964449295.1 uncultured bacterium
AAGTCTTTATGATGGCCATTTCTCCACCAAAAGTATGTTTGTGATCATGCCCAAAGTAGTAGGGGCCCAAAGCACTATAAAAGTCGATCCCTTTAACTTTAGCAATATGCACTCCCACTTCACCATTAAATCCTTTAAGCGCCAGTTCTTGTTTTTGTGAAAGAATAAGAGAATTTCCTGAAAAGCTGTTAAATTGAGCATCGGATGTTATGCGTGCTTGAGCCTACATCCTTTCTACTAGATGAATCATCACCTAAAGTATAGGATAAACAGACTAGACTCAGTAAAAATAAGGTTCTTTTTGTCATGTTTAATTTTTATATAACTGTTTCCAGAAAATTTAGCAGGTTAAATAAATTTCTTTACAAAATTAATCTTTTCCAAATAATGCGGTTTATAGAGAAGTATACAAAAAATTAATTGGTTTTATAAAGGAAGGGATACATGAAGACGTTAAAAATGAGCTTATCGTTAGTGAGCATGAGTCTCTTTTTAACTCCTCTTTCTGGTTATGACAAGGTGGAGAAGAAAGAGTGTTCTACATGTTGTGAGAGTTGTCAGGCTCAGAAGAAAAACTCAAGTGACCCATTTTTTGAGGATATTCATTCTTTTTTGGATGATTTTGATAAGAGAGAATTGAAATTAGCTCAAGCTCCTTTTGATTCTGGACTTGTACCCAATCGAGAAAATGCTGAATCTTTACTGAAAGAGGAGAAGGCTGCTCTTTCATCTGATACCAATAGATCTAGACTGCAAAAGCACCAAAGGGCGGAGGCTCACGCTAAGCTGAAGCAGCAAGGCTCTATCCCAAGTAATTCTCAAGTTCAGAATAAGATCACCAATGATGAAAAGCCAAGACCAGGAGTGCCTATTGTTCAAAGCACACAGAAGCAAGAGGCGCTAGAGAAATCTCAACCATTAAAAGCACTTGCTGAAAACACACCCATGATTGCAAGCACGTCTACTGAGAGTAAGCAAAAAGAGGTTCCTTCTTCCTCTAAAGACTATGGACCCCCTGGTTATAATATGCCAGAGCTGGCTATCAATAGAAGGGGTGCAAACGCTATTTTATCTGGTAGTTTTATCTATTGGAAGGTTGATCAAGATGATTTTGATGTCGGCATCACGGGCCCAAGACCTTCTTCAGGACAAAAAATACAGTCTTTTCACTCTAAATATGAACCAGGATTTAAAGCAGAGCTAGGTGTTAATTCTAGCTATGATAATTGGACATTATGTCTAGAGTATACGTGGCTGAAAGCGCATCAAACTAACTCAAGAGGATCTAATGATCAATATCCTATGATTGTGTCACCTTGGGTAAGCCTCACAGAGAATGACCAGAGGTTGTATACACCTTTTAGTACAACATCGAGTGAAATTTTACACTCAGGGGTTAGCAATCACTGGCGCTTTCATTTTGATATGTTAGATTTGGTGCTCTCTCGCAGCTACTATGTCGGGAAAAAGCTTATTTTTAACCCTTCTTTAGCAGCGCGAGGAGTCAAAATTAATCAAAATCTGGATGTCACTTTCACATACAATACACGGGGTGCTCCAGGTACACAAAATACGGTTTACTCTCATAATAAAAACCATACTCAGCAAATAGGTCCTAGATTTGGTCTTGATATGAATTGGCTCATTGGTAGTAGCTTTAGGTTTGGAGGAACAGCGGCAGGAGCTCTTCTTTATACACACTATCAATTACGTCATACAGAAATTCTAAATAGTACTAGTCATTCTAATATCTATGCTAACCCTCATGCTTTTAGAGTTAATCTCGATGCCGCCTTGGAATTTGGCTGGAGGGCTTATGTCAGCCGTCATAGACGGTATATCGATTGCTCTTTTAAGTATGAAGCTCTTGTCTTTTTTGACCAAAATAGAGTGGCAGGGCTTGCCAGCATTACAACTGATCAAGGAAGAGTGCTCGATAGTGGCAACCTTTACTTACACGGCGGCACATTTAAACTAGAGTTTAATTTCTAAGAAAAGAGTTTCTACTCTTCGAATCCCATATCTTTAAGAGAGATTTTTCCTTGTGTGATTTTTTCGATATTTTTCGCAACATGATGCGTGGGGCGAACTCCAGCTAGATATTTTTTTAATGACGAATAGCTGATTGATTTAATTTTGCAATAGTCATAGGGCGTTAGACCAAATTCTTTCTCTAATTTTTCGAAAAATTCAGGGATTTTCATAATTTACTTGAGAGTAATTCGCTCAATGTGTTTTACTGTTTTTATATGTTTAAAAATACATCGTTTTCCTAAGTAGGAGAATTGGGGAAAACAAGACTCAAATTAAAAATGTCACAGGCTCACTACAAAAGTAGGCAGTATGGACGATTGTGATGATACAATTCGATTTAATTTCTGTGAAAGAGATAAGTTTTTAAGCGGGATTATCGAGCTAGAGAAGCTCGTTCATAAAATCTTAGAAGATCGAAAAAAACAAAAGCTGATTTAGCTCGTTTGCAAGAGATTATCGATTTTTTACACAAAGAAACTCAATAAGGCTCATTATTGTGGAGTCTTTCTTCGAAGATTTTGCTGAGGCGCTTGATTTGAAAATCGGTGTCTTGGAAAGAGGGTAGAGCTTTTCTGTCTTTTTTTCTTTTTTTCTGTTTGTTGAGAAGGAAGGAGAGGAATTCTTCAATGGTTTGCCCTTGAGCACCTACTTGTTTTGTTTTAAATAAGATTTCTCTATCGGAAGAGACAACAGTTGTTTGAGAAGGATGAGAGAGGGTTTCAATATGCTGAATGATATAATCATCTGCGCTTTGATTTTCGTGTGTGTAGATGATTTCAATTTTGCGAAGATGACCGCGAATAGCTTCTGCGGGAGCTTGATGTTTTCCATCAAAGACTAGAGTGATGTGAAGATGTAAGGCATCTGCCCAAGCTTCTAGATGGGCTAGAATTTGATTTTTTTGTGTGCGTAGGGTCTTGTAGTCTTTAGTGATACGAAAGAGAAAATTATACCCATCAATCAAGTAGAGCAAGGGCTGCCCAAAGAGGATAAGAAGACGTGAAGCTTATCAAAAGCTTTTCTTCGATGAGAAATTCTGTTTTTTAGATTTTCTTCGATTTCTGCAAATGATTTTCCATAGTCATGTTTAATAAAGAGGGGATCGTAACCAAAACCATAACTACCTTTCTCTTCAGTGAGAATCATTCCTTCACAAAGTCCACGGACACACTTTTTTAACCCTTCGGGAGAGGCAATAGCGATCCAACATTCAAAATACCCTTGCCTGTTAGGTTCAAGAATGTGCTGCATCTCTTTGAGGAGTTTATGTCTGTTTTCTGCATCGGTTGCAAGATCGCCGGCATATCTAGAGGAGGTGATGCCAGGAGCTCCTTGAAGAGCTGGGACAATAAGCCCAGAGTCGTCTGCTAGAGTCCATTTATTGAGAGCACGTGCTGCGTGTATTGCTTTATGAGAGACAATCTCTTCAAAGGAAGATCCCTCTTCTCTATCGGGAAGATAAGAAGGAAAATCAAGTAGTGATAAGACGTCTAATTGCTTATAGTCTTTAAGCATAGACTTAAGCTCTCTAATCTTATGGATGTTTTTACTGGCGATGACAAGTTGCATTTTACTTCTCAAGGTAACTACGGATTGCTGTAATGGAAAATTCCTCATTTTGGAATTGGAATGTATCTCCTACTGTTAATCCTTGCATTGTTTGTGCAAGTTTAGACTGGAAAGAGAGAATGGACTTGTCTGGATCGGCATCCCACGGGCCCAAAAGAGTGTAAGAGAGTTTCTTCCCATCTTTGTTTTTGCAGTCAACAATTGTTCCAACACCCACTTGATCTGTAGAAATATCTGTTTTTGTGAGAATTCTAGCGTGGTTGATCTGGTCAGATAGTTGTTTGAGCTCTGATTGGAGACGACTTCGTTTTTCAAGAGCTGACTTAAATTCTGCATTTTCTCTGAGATCTCCGTGCGATCTGGCAGTCTCGATTTCTTTAGCATTTTCGATGGTTTCTGCCGTGGCAATTTGTTGAATTCGATTTTTGATTTTTGTATAACCTTCTTCAGTCGTCCAAATAACGTTCTCTTCAACAGGTGTTACGTGTTTTTTATTTATTTTTGCAAGTGTCGGATGAACGACTTCTGCAAGGGAGTGAAGAATTTTGATGTCGTGATCATCAAGAGAGTGACATTTAGTTGCCAGGAGAAGAAACTCTTTGACAGTCTCTAGGCTAGCTCCTTGCATGATATCACGAACGATGGCATATCTTCCTCCTGTCAGAAGAGCATGCATTTTTTTGATCATATCTTTGTGAGTTGAAGAATTTTCAAGGTGATTTAAAAGAACCAAGAATCCTTCAAAGAAACGATTTTTTCCCTCTTTATCTGCAAAAGGGATGTTCTTAGAGCTTATGATTTTCTGGAAATACCATAAGAAGAGATCAGGATAACGACCTGGATATGTCACAAGATCTTCTAGTTTGTGGCTTAATTCTTTATCTGATCCTGATTCTACTAATTCACTGGTTAAATAATCCCGAATCGGATTTTGAGAGATAGTGAAAAGCAGGGTTAAAAAATGCTCTTTCCAATCGGGTCTACTTTTTCTGACAGTCATGAGAACGCGTTTTTTAAAAGCTGCAATTTCAATTGATTGGATGAGATCTTCGAGAGATTTAACATTTTTAATAATGTCTTGAACAATACTTTGATTTTTTTCAATGGCCATGTCTTCTAAAAGAAAATGGATTTGCAAACTCTGAGCTGCTGTTGTATCAGCGTGTTCTAAGGCTCCTTTTAACCTGTCTTGCAATTTGATTTTAAAAGCGTCATTTTTCAGAACTTCTGGAAAATCTCTGAGAAACGTATAGATCATTTGAACGAGTTCTTTGGGTGCAGGATTGGATTCCAGAGTTTGCTCAAAGCGTTCTTCATGAGATAGGGAACCTCGTCTTAAGATAAAAGGATCTTTAAGATCTTCAGGAGATTGAATAAGGGTATCTTTTTTAATTTTCGCGCGTGCTGTTTGCCACCATTTCGTCCACTCATCTTCTGGGATGACAAGCCCTTCTAGCTCTTCTTTAATTTCTGCAGCAGATTTAGGTCCTAGATCTCTTAAAAGCATATGGATCACCTCTACAGGCGAGGTTTTAGCTTTTTCTTCAAGAAGATCGGGGGATCCAAAGCGCATAGCTAAAAAATGATCTTTAGGAATAGGTACTAGAGTTTTAAAAGCATTGTCAAATGATAAGTCTTTTCTTCCAGACACATAGTCAAATTCGAGAAAAAGTTGCTCTCTTAAGAAAGAGACTTCCATGATCTCTCCGACTCCCCACCCTCCTGTATGGAATACAAAATTGCCATTTTCCATATGGTTAAGGAGTTCAAAATTACTGACAGCACCTTGAAATGACTCTTTATGACGCAGCCCAATGAGTTTAATTTTTTCATTAAATAATTTTTGATCGCCGTAGCGACTACGTAGATAGTCGAAGACTTTTTGACGCAATAATTCTTGATTGGTTGTTTCTAAATCGATAATCAGTTTAAAAATCTCGTGTTTTTCAGGAGATTCTGGAGAGAGCTCCCATAGTGTATAAATTTTTTCAACATAACGACCAAAAGGTCCTGCAAATTCAGACTTTTTTATCTCTTTCAGAAGAGTGATCACCTCTTCTGTATCAAGTTCATCGCTTTCGCAGTACTCTTCCCACAATCTTAGAAAGGCCGGATAATCTCTTGAGGAAATCAAGGCACGAAAATCTCTCAAATAACCCATCTGAATTCCTTTATTCATATATAACTTATTTTAAGGTAACGCTATTGCTCATAAATTTGTTTACAGAGCGTTGCTGGCAGTATATGAAGAGTTCTAATTCCCTTCAAGGGAAGAGTCTTCAGCCGCGATAGCTTCTTGATTTTCGAGATGCTTAGAGATTTCTTCCTTAAGGGGTTCTTCATAAGTAGGGCTTATTAATGTGTGATCAAAAAGAGGAGCATCTGGATGAGGCTCTAAAGTGGTAATGTTTTCTTTAGCCTTTTTACGTCCTTTTTGATCGAGCTTAGGCACAAAATCTTTTTCGCTCTCATAATGCTGAACAGATTTGCATAAATTTTCAGGAATGAAGGCTGCAGGAGCAATAGCAACGACAGAAATTCTTTGGCGCTCTTCTTCATCTAACAGTAAAAGGGCATTGCGTGTGACGACAGCGCCATTACTATGGCAAACGATGAGAATAGGTTGAGATGGATTATTCGCCATGTGTTCTTTAAGTTGGTGTTTTAAGGCCCTGGCAGGAGAGGAGTGTTTATGGCCAAAGCGTCTAATGTAATTAAAACAATCAGGAATAAGTCCTTGAGAAGGGCTGTAGGTTCCATGGACATTTAAATTTGGTGTCATCTCAGAAATAAACTGAGCGTTTTTTTTAGCATCTTTAAATGAATTATTAATGCCATTCACGTAAAAGATATGAGAGTCTTCTGCATAAGTATTATCTGTTGTCTCAGCCAGATCGTAATGAATGGGTTTTTCTTTAGGTAATTTTTTCATCACAAAAGAAAAAGG
>CAYUZN010000107.1:0-6494 GCA_964449295.1 uncultured bacterium
AAAACTAGTGAAATGTAGTAAATCTAATAAATCAGCGATATATTTCCCTGCGATGGCCAACTTCTACATCTAATTCGATAAAGAGGAGGAAGACTATTTCCCTGCAGTTTTTTACATCCATCTGGTCTAGGATTATCTGCTAAATCTAGAACACTTTCGTGAATTTGCTTTCTTGCTTTGACTGGTATTTTTTCTAAATCTTTTAAATATTTTTTGTTAAATTCAACTCTGTACTTAATAGTCATTCCCATTTAGCCAATTTTGTAGCTTTTTCGAATGAAATATTATCTTTACTATCCATTTCTTTCAGTCTTTTACGAGCTTTTCTAGATAGTCTTTGATCTTCATATTCTGCTATTGCTTTAAGAAGGAGCTCCGTTGCAAAATCTTTAAAAGAGAGACCTTTTTCAGCGCATAAAAGTTTTAAGTAAGGATATTCGTTTTTTGGGAATTCAAAATTTAGCCTAACTGTATTTTTCATAAATACTCCTTGGTTTTTATTTTATACAAAATGAGTAAATGAGTAAATATATGTCGTCTTATCTTGTTTGTTTTCAACATGTTATGAATTAACAAAAGGCATATCGGGAATAGATCTTCAAGATCTAAAACTGCCAAGCGAGCTCTATGCTTAATTGGTTGGATTGATAGTGCTGCGCGAACTGGCCTTGATAAAAGAGGGTAGTCTTGGGATAGCGGGCATTGACCGGATCAAAACTCATCGCAAGTTGCAGAGCACCTAAATTTTGGGCAGATGATAGCGTTTCGACTGTAAACGATCCAGGTGAGCCAACGAGAAATGCGTTGACTTTGCCTGCATTGAATGATTGCGTATTGACATAACTGATTTTTTCCTGGATGGTCAGATTCCATTGAGGCTGTTTCCAGAGTCGTTGATCGCAACGCTATGGATGATTCCACCTACATCTCTATTGGGGACGGAAATGTCAGAGGTAGAAGTGGATTTCCAGAAGGAGGAACAAGCGCCGCATAGACGGGCCCTTGGGTGTTTTGCCCTCCAATAATACCGTTTCCAGAGGTATTGATGGCAGCGCTATAGATGATTCCAGTTATAGCTGCTTGCCCGGTAATTGTAAGAGGTGTAATCTCTCCTGAAGAAGAGATGAGCGCTGCATAGGCAGGCTGTGATCCGATTGGACCATTCTGCCCTCTGATAAGGCTGATTCTCGAGGAATTCATTGAGACACTTTGGATGATTCCTGTTGTTGTCATCACATTCCCCAAAGCAAGGGGAGTGAGCTCTCCTGAAGAAGAGACAAGAGCTGCGTAGGGAGGTGATCCCCCTGTTGTTAGATCTATCCCCCCAATGATGGCTACATTGTCTGCAGCAGCTTGAGTTGAGATCGTTAGGGAAACTAGTGGATGTATCAAGTCACAGCTGCTTTTTCTATTTTTCTTAGTGCGATGATATAAGCTTTTAAAGGCGGGTCATGGAGTGTACTCTCATATACAGCATCATCATCGCAACAGATCCATTTTTGTGTATTTTGGTCGCGAAGATTTTTGATATCAGCTGTGTAATGACCTTCATTAGCATTGAGTCCATGATGGTTCACAAATCCAACAATTTCATACTGTTGATCTACGATAGTGACAATATCATCAAGAGGGAATTGAATTTTAGTTGAATCTTTAGTGCCTTCATTATCAAATCTCTTGAGTTGAACAAATAAAAATTTTGGAAATGTTGTCATTTGAATTTGTTGTTGCCATTCTTTAAAACTGTACGTTTTGCCTTTAAACGTTCCCTGGTAAGGTTCCTTTTCATCAGCGCAGTCTTCAATAGCAAAATAGGCATCGATCATGTTCTGGAAGGTTGTCCCGCTGAGTTGCAATGAAAGAATCCGATGCTGCTCATTATCTGAATATCTAGTCCCTTTAGAGGTGGTGAACTCGGTTTTTGTGCTAAAGCTAAGCCACTGAAGCCGATCTAAAATAAATAAGAAAAATTCATGAGCATCGTGTTGTGCTGTTATACGATCATCACCTTCTAGTATAGTTGAAGGTGCTGATTCAAAAACATTTTTTCTCAAAGTCGTAATCAGAGATCTTGTTTTATCCAGATTTTTTTCCTGTAAAAGGACATGAAGAGCTTTTATTAAATTTGTAGTAGCTTTCTTTTGCGTTACAAGTTGTCGAAAATCGGGAATATTGAATAAGACCTGCAGTGATGCAATCATGTAACAGGCGTTTCCAATGTTGCAATACCCAACAGGACCGTTTGTAATTTTCAAGGTTGGCATTGAAGATGGGACTGGGTTGGTTGGCATCAACAATTGAGAATCATCAACTTCATCATATTCATCGCTAATATTGGGATTTGGAAGTGGGGTTTTAATAGAAGATAAAGAAGAATGAGCTCCCCCTCCTCCATTAGCACGAGGGATTTCAACAATGCCAAACTCGAAATTTAAAGCGCGGAGATTTTGAGCTAGTTGAAGAAGTTCTATTTTGGCTAATGTACTTTTAGAGACAGACCGAAAAGCATCAAGCTGTTTAAAGACTGCTTCGCTTGAAGCTGCAAATTCTTCTGTTAGCTTAAAATTATCTTTCTTAATTGAGTGGAATTTCCCCGTAAGACGTCCATGAGCATCTAGATATCCTAGCTTAATCAGCATTGCAAACAGCTTAATCGGTTCTTTAACCTTTAAATCTTCTGGGGCTAAGCACGATTTAGTTTTTGATTCGTCGGCAAGTGATTTGTTAACATCAGGAAGGTACGCATAAACAAAGACAACTTTTCGATTTCTGAAAATATTTAAGAATACTTTTTCCCCTAACTTCTCTATTTGGGCTTTAACATTCTTGAGCCAGTCGCTAGGTTTTTCCCCTAAAGTGGTTGCTTTCTTCCAAAGTTTTTGAAGATAGTTTTCCGATTGGTGCGTTGACAGAGCACTCCGAATCATTTTAGCAGAATTGATGATTTGAGAGCAGGCATCTCGTGTGTGCTGTCCAAAGTCTTCTTTGACATGGTAGAGATAAACTGTGTCAGCAGTGTATCTTAGAACATCGCACGGCTCAATAAAATCGGGACAAACTTGATCAAAGACGAGGTATCCATTTGTATGTCCATAGGGTTGAGAAAGGTAGGCTCGGTTGTAGGTCTCTTCATCTTCTGTATTTTCAGATTCATTGTATAATCCCTCAAGGAAGGTAACAAATGCATCATATTTTCCATCCAGTTCGGGGCTTTCTTCCATTGGATAAGGGAATGGGTTAAGAACATAGGTTTCTTTGCTAGAGTTTTCTTGGACAACTTTTCTCTTTTTCTTCAAGGCCTTTAAGACTTCATTTCCTTCTTCACCACAGACTTTTATAATTTTTTTATCTGAAAATTTATTTGCCAAAATTTTCTCAATAGCATTTTTATGTTTGGAAACAGCAGGAATTTTTAGTATCTCTCCCACGAGTTTTTTTTGATTCACACTAGTGCCGTCAACGTAGCAAACTGTGAGGTCTTTAAGAGCGGTCATAAATTTTCGAATCCCTTTTGCAGAGACGAGCTTAACTTTGACATCATCTTGAGTGACTTTTCCTCCTCTCTTGTTCCCTCTCCAAGGACGAGGAAGCCATCCTTCGGCATCTTTAGAGATTAGTGCATTTTTAAGTACGGTTTTGAAATCTTCATGAATAAGCCCTAAATAATCAGCAGCAAGCTTGTACCACATCCCTCGCACTTTGAAGTAGGTATCTCCATTGGAGAAGCGTACTTCTCCTTCAAGACAGTCGACTAAGGAGGTTTCATGTCTTTGATGATCTTTGCCATAAAAACGAAGTTTGCAGGCTTTAGCTTGTTCTATAAATTTTTTTTCATCAGAAGTATCTAATTCATCGATGATGGCTTCTATTTGAGGAGGTCTGGACCCAAAAGGTTGAAAATTCATATCTACTTTTAATTCAAATTCGGTTGAGAAGAGAAAATCTTCAAGAAGCTTATGACGCACATAAACAAGCTGTTTTTGTCCTTTTTGATGCGCTCTGTAAACTTGTCTGATCAAACATACATCTAAACGCCCTTTCACGAGTTCAGCTGGTTGAAGAAAATGCAAAAACTCGAAAAGAGGATCCGCTATCTCCTCGCATCCTTTCGTATCGTATGTTTTTTTCCCATCAACATATTGTGCAAATAAATCTAAAATAAAGGGGTATTCTTCGAGTGGAATTTTTTTCTCAATTCTTAAAAGCCCTCCAGTTGTAATTTTAAGACAACACGTTCCTACTAGAGATGAGAGAGAAGAATTTGGCCTAATTTCAGATCTAAACGACTCGACCAAGTAATAGAGAGATTGGGTCTTATACAATTCATATTGATCTGGATGGAGAAGGGTTTCTTTTGTGTTAGTTCCAAATAGGCATAGCCTGGCAATTTGAACAATTTTCTGAGCATTAGCAACCTTTTCTGCCACTCGTATAGGAAACTCATAGTTAATACAATGTCTGACAACGGGCCAAGCTTTACTCGATGTGACTGCAATCATCCGCCGAGTTGGCTTCTCTTTGCAGAAAAACAAGAGATAATAAGAATTGCTCTTTTTTTTGGGGTTCGTTTCGACTTGTTGGGAAAGAAGAGTGACTCGTGAATCGTTGTAGCTATAGACTTTCAGCTCATAGTCTCTTTCATCTTGTATAGGGCTATCTTGAAGCTCATAATATGTTTTGCTCTTTTCAGCTTTTTTTTCTTTGTTGTAAACATTGACAACTTTTTGAGCTATTTAACTGAGCGAAGTTGAACTAATATCTTTCAAATCAATATATTTCATTGTCCTTGAAAGATCGAGCCATTGAATGCTGAGTTCTTGCACCGGAAGATTAGAACCGACTGCTTGAGACAACTGAACCTCCAAAGAAAGCTAAAATATAATGTATTCCGAATTTAAAAATGCTACGCATAATAAATTTTGATGAAGATAACATAAAAATAAGATAGATAAACTTCAAGAAATTCTTCGCTAAATTGACTATTTTTTCGTACATTCTGAATTAACAATATGCTCTGCTACGGAGTCATAAAATAACATTCCTTGAGCAGTTAGCTTGACATTATCGTTATCTTTGATAAGCCAGCCTTGTTCTACCAGTTCATCATAGATATTAGAGGTGACAGGGAAGTCTGAGAGCTTGATGCCTTCAAGGCAGCGAAGAGCGATGGCAAGGCGCTCGTGAAGGCTAGCTTTGGGCTCAAGTTTTTCCTCGAAATCTACAGGAGAGAGCCCTGCTTGTAATTTTTGCGCATATTTTTGAAGATGAGAGATATTTCTAAAACGCTTGCCTTCCCAATAACTAAAAGCAGAGGGGCCAAATCCTAGAAAGGGGCGTCCTTTCCAATAGCCTAGATTATGATGAGAAACCTGGTTCTTTTTAGCAAAAGCTGAAATTTCGTAGCGCTTAAGACCGATAGTTTCGAGATGGGACGTGGCTGCATTGAGCATCTCTAAGCAGGTTTCAGGTAAAGGAAGGTGGGGTGTGAGCTGCTTGCTTTTTTTAAAGAAGGCGGTGTGAGGTTCGATGGTTAGGTTATAAAGAGAGAGGTGAGTGATGGGCAACTTATCAAGCTGTAAGAGAGTATCTTGCCATAGTGCTAAAGTTTGGTGAGGGATTTCGTACATGAGATCGATAGAGATATTTGTGAGACCTGCTTGAAAGGTGTTCTCTATCCCTTCAAGGGCTTTTTGGGCTGTATGGCGTCTTCCTAAGATTTTGAGAAGAGAGTTATCAAGTGATTGCACGCCAATGCTCACTCTATTGATACCGCAGGCTTTGTAGGCTTGCATAAGCTCTAGGGTGATTTCTTCAGGGTTGGCCTCTAAAGTGATCTCGCAACCTAAGGGAATATCGATCCAACTTAAAATGGTGGCAATAGCTTGAGGACCAAAGAGAGCTGGTGTTCCACCGCCAAAGTAGATGGAGACGATTTTTTTGCCTGCGAGTTTTTCTTTTTGCAAAGCCCACTCAAGTTGCAGCGCGCTTAAGAGAAGATCTTTAGAGTCTTGAGTGTCTTGCGTGACATAAAAGTGGCAGTAAGGGCACTTGCGGGAGCAAAAGGGGATATGGAAATAGAGGCTGGCTACGTTACCAGTTGTCAGCATCTGGATCTTCCATCACGCCACGCTTCCACCTGTTGCGGTCACTGAAAGGATCTTCTTCTTCCTCTTCTTCTTCGACAACGACAACTTCTTCTTCCCCAGCAGATGTGCTCACGCCACTGTCGGTCTCTTCACCATGGGCAGTCTCAGCTTCGAAAGGCTCTGATTCGATATCGATCTCTGTATCTGTCATCCCTTCTTCGGCAACATCGATATCTGGCATGCTATTGGCATCAGGAAATCCTTGGCGAGCGTGAGGCGATCTCTTAGGCGGCACATATTGCTCAACAGCATTACTCTCTTTCAAGAAGCGGATGCGCTCTTTTTCTTCTTCAATTTTTTCTTTTAAATTTATGATTTCATTTTTATGTTTTTCGATATCTTTTTTTG
>CAYUZN010000108.1:0-6401 GCA_964449295.1 uncultured bacterium
AAAAATCGTAAAGTTATCGAAGAAGGTGGAAAACCTGCCCAAGCAGCCCCTGTCCTTCTCGGTATCACGAAAGCCTCGCTCTCAACAGACTCCTTTATCTCGGCTGCCTCCTTCCAAGAGACCACAAGGGTTCTCACCGATGCAGCTTCAGAAGGTAAAACCGATTACCTCCTCGACTTCAAGTCGAACGTCATCACAGGTCACATGCCTCCTGGCGGTACAGGCTTCCATGCCTTTGACAAACGCGTCCGTGAGTGCATCGACCCAGAGTCTCAAGAAGAGCTCGTCTTTTCTTTTACCTAAGTACATATCTCTTAGCCCCCTCTCTTTGTAGGGGGCTATTTTTATGACAAATATTTTCTTTAATACAATTTTAATCCAAGAAATGATAAAATTTGTGCATTAAAATTTATATTAGGTGTATTCCATGGATATTAAAAACCTTTCTTTAGCTCAAGCAGTAGGAGGGGCCCTTTTATTAACAACAGCTAGCTATCTTATCTCTCCCTCTATTCGAGAAAAAATAAACTCTATTTCAGATGGTTTTTTTAGATTTATAGCCACCTCTCTCTTGTCTGAAACCACTCGCCGAAGCTTGGTTAATCGAGTCACTGAGTTTCTGTCATGTCCAAATCAACTAAAAAAGACACAAGAAGATCAACTAAAAAAGACACAAGAAGAGCTCAACTCATTAACACAAGAAGAACAACAACTAAGAGCTCAAATAGAGGAAGTGCGTCAGAAAATTGCAAACTGTCAGACGCAACAAACAGCGCAAGAAGACAAGCAAAAAGCCCAAATTACAAAAAGACAAAAGCTAACGTCTCAACAAAACGAGCTAAAAGACCAGAAAAACGTACTAGACGTGCAGTTCACATCTTTAAAAGATGCAGAAGAACAGCAAAAGAGACTAGAGTTAGAGATCTCGGCATATGCAACAAAGAAAGCAGATTTACAAAATCGTATTAAAGATTTGAGAAAAGACTTGGAAAATCTTCGATTGGAGTTTGAGGCTCAAAAGGCATCACTACAATTTTATAACAGCCAGAGGACAACATGACTATAGCAAATATCTTTAGCAAATTTCCTCTTTCATCTAAAGTCACGGGAGTTCTTGCTCTGACAGCTGTTGCAAGCTGTTTCATGAGTCAAAGAGTGCGTTCTTTTACATGCGGTGTGTTTAAAGACCTGACTAAGGCACTCCTTTCTAGATCTACAAGGCAGAGTTTAGTTAATAGAGCTATTCGCATACTTTTGCCAGAAAAGAAACAACCCCCGTCTCCTAAAGAAGAGCAACAAAAAGAACGAGAATTACAACTTAAAACCGATATAGTTAGTCAATTAAAAACAGAGTTGACAACACTTAATCAAACTTTCCGAGAAAAACATAATACTTTGTCTCAGATAACCACATCTGCAAGAAATTCAGAAAATATATTAGCCAGAGATAGAGCTCAATATGAAAAAGATATCCAGGATTTAAAAGCAAGACAAGCTGCCTTAACATCCAAGTTGCAAGAGCGAGAAGCTCAAAAGCAAAATTTAGATCCTCAAGGACAAGTAGAAAGAGATGCAGAACTTGCTGCTCTAAACTCTGAAATTGCTAATTTAGAAGAAGAACAAAAACGCCTGCCAACGAATCTTTCTTTGCAGCGTGCCGCGCTAGCAATTGAGGAAAGCAAAAAAGCGTCTCATAGAGTAGAGGCTAATAAGTCAGCTTTACTTAATCTTGAAGAGCAAGCAAAGCTCTTTTTCAAAAACGATAAGGCATTTTCATCACTTGACGTCAACGATCAAGCTTCCTTAATCAATCTTCTCAAAAACTTTTTTAGTTTGTGTGTTCAAGCAGCAGCTAATTCGGGAGCCTCACCTGCACAAATGCGTTCTAAAATGGCATTAACGCAGACCAAAAGAGCAAAACAAGAAGAATTACTATCTATGTGTGTTGCTAAGAAGCTCATAACTGAAGATCAAAAAGCAACCCTTTTAGAAAAACTTACTGAAGCGGGGCAGCAGCTTTCTCAAGAAGAAAAAAAGAAATCACAGCTGACTCTGATTGCAAAATACTACCCTTATTTAGTTCCTCAGAGTCTAAAACAAGAGCATATCGACTACTATTACAACCTGGCTTATCGAATCGAAACTCAGATTAACAACTTAGAAAGAAGTTTCGATAAACTGATTGAGCGTGCACAGCTGCCTCCAGACAGCTCCTCTCTTTATAAAATCAAAGTTAATTTTACTGGTCGAGAAGACAAACCATTTGAAGTGACAGCAGAGTTTGCAGAGAAGAATCCCTTCTTAGGATATAGCCTTTGCGTTTTTCTACATGAAGCTCAAATTTTAACAGAAGATAAAAAATGGAATGGGGAGCAAAAATTTGTTCTAACCAAAGAAGAGTTTAATAAATTTAACTCCCATTTGAAAGAAAGCGATCAGTTATTTGAACAGGCAACAAATGTCTTTAGAGAGCTACTGTGTGAGGAAGATATGTCTCCCTATATTAAGCTCGCCCAAAAATCTAAGAAAGAATTTTTGGAGAACATGGCCAAAACAGCGATAGCTACTTCTGAAGCGATAAGTGACTGTAGAGAAAAAGCTCTTGAAGTAGGCTTGCTGTTTGGACAAATAGGGCTTCACATCGAAAATCACCCTGAAAAAGTATTTATCAAAGGCGAAATAGAAAAAATCTATCGATTAGAAGAAATGAAGAGTTTCGGTGATGTTTTTAAAACATTTGTAACAGGAACCTATTTAACAAATTTGAATACATTTCAGCTAAGGCAAATACTGCCTCGTTTAAGACAGCTTCTTGTTTTTCAGCGTTATGCTACAGACTATTCAAAGGAAAAATCTTTATGTAAATCTTTAGGCGCTCTTGTTGGTACAGGTATCTTATTAGGAGAAGCTGCTACTTTCCGTGGAGCACGTTCTAAATATAAAAACGAAAAACTTCTAGCTAAATCTATTTTTATGAGACCTATTTCTCTGAGTTGGACAAATCTTATAACATTTACTTCCACTGATCAGGAGAGATTGCACCAACCATTTGATAGTCTAATTTCCAACCTAGAAGAAAATGATTTGATGAAATTTAAAGAAGCACAAGATCAATCGATGAAAGACTTGATGCTATCTCACACCGTGCCTTATTTTAAACAACTTCCAGAGTCTTACAAGCCATCTAAAGAAGCAATTACCCAACTATATGGAACTGAAGCAAAAAAAGATTATGGAGAGACACGAGGTGTTTTTAGAGATCTTAAGAGGTTATTTGGAAGCTTTAAAGAGGCTCCTGTTGTTAAAGCTAAAATAGATGAAATGCCTGAGCTTGAGCAAAAAATAGACGGATTGAGAGAGGCTCTTGAAGATCGGATTATGACTAAATACCCCGGATTACCAGAGACTGGTTGGCCATCTTCAAAAAAACTCATGAGAGAGTCTATCGAGACATTAGAGCTCTATGTTGCTTCAGTCGTTAATCAACAAGAGTCAAAAGCAACCAAAGAATCGATAGAGATTTCATTATCTCAAGTGATTGATCTTGATATTCCAGCACTGAAAGCTGGTTGTGATGAAGGGTTAATGGGCAGGATTTTGAGTTTGTATATTGCACTGTCAGTTGATGGCAATCCAAGCCTTGAGAAACATATCGTTCAAGTCCAAAAAGATTGCATAGAACAAGCCAGCAATGCCTTTAGGCAGGACATATATCAAGCAGGTAACTCATCGCATATTCCAGTGTATGTTCAAGAGATATATAATTTCTTAACTATTTTAAAATTGCCAAATGAGGCGCAAAAAACTCATGCCGACTTATCGCCAAATGCCAAAACGATCTTTTTTACCTTTGTACAAAAATACACAGCTGAAAAAATTTACGCAGAATCAAAAAGCTTTTTAGAAACAACACTCCGTTTATTAACATCGGAAGAAAATACAGAGGAAAATGACTCTAAAGTTTATGCGATGCTTAAAAGTATAGGATTTGGAACTACCGATGAAAAGCTTGATCGGAAATATCGATTAAACGGCAACAAGGAAAACCCTTGGCAATATCACTTCATTGAAGCAGATCTTATACAATACCTACCAAACTACTTAGTGGAAAAGAAGATTATTGTAGTTTCTAAACCTTCAGCACGAGGGCCTACTTTCCAAAAAGAAGGTGGCGCTATTATGTCTCTGGAAGCTCCTAGATATATATAAGATCTTATAAATGAATAAATTAGCGATTTATGTCGCAAAGTGCCAACGGTTATGGCATTTTGATATGTAAAACGCCAAAACGGATAGAGTTTTGCAGCGTATACAAGAGATACGAGAATGCAACCTGTTTTAAGTGTCACAAATTTACGTAAAGTTTATCAAGGGAACAAAGTTCCGTTTGTTGCGGTAGATGGGATCTCGTTTGATTTAGCACCGGGTGAAATTTTGGGTCTTTTGGGGGCCAATGGTGCGGGGAAGACGACAACCATTCAAATGCTGCTCAGCACACTCACATATACATCTGGATCAATTATTTATTTTGGGAAAGATTTTTCAAAACATAGATCAGAGGTTTTGCAACATATCGCTTTTGCAAGTACCTATGTCAGCCTTCCGTGGAATTTGACGATTGCACAGAACTTAGAAGTCTTTGGCTACTTCTATAGCCTTTCAAGAAAGCAAATCAAAGAGAGGATGGACCCTCTTTTAGAGAGATTTGGTATTTTAGACAAAAAGCATGTGATGATCAGCCAGCTATCGGCAGGTCAGATTACCCGGCTTATGATTGTGAAAGCGTTTTTGGTTGATCCAAAAATTATTCTTCTCGATGAGCCAACAGCGTCTTTAGATCCCGATGTCGCTCATGAGGTGTGTCAGTTTCTTCTCGAAGAGAGAGACCACAAGGGCCTTTCTATTCTTTTTACCTCGCATAAAATGGATGAAGTGGCAGAGCTGTGTGACAGGGTTTTGTTTATGCAAAAAGGGCAGTTAATTGCCAATGATATCCCTGAAAATCTCGTGAAGAGTATTTCAAAATGCCGGCTTCAATTGATTGTAGCTCAAGGGATGGACAAGGTGATTGGTTTTGCAACTGATAGGCAACTTGAGTATAAGATCGAACATAGAGCCATTGAAATTGAGATTGATGAAACTTTGATTCCACAATTTTTAAATCAACTCGCTCACATCGATATCACTTATTCACAGATTAAAATTTTGCAGCCAACACTTGAAGATTACTTTTTAAAAATGGTAGGACATAGATGAGTTTTCGTAGAAGCTGGGGTGTTTTTTTACGTTATTTTTATGTGTCAACTAAACTCGATCAGATTGCCGATCTATTTTACTGGCCGGCTATCGATATTTTTTTATGGGGGATGACAACTATCTGGCTAGACACTCATAAAGAAGTCTCTTCCAATTTAGCTTTAACAGTACTGACAGCTCTTATATTTTGGCAAATTATTTGGCGAGGTAACTATGAGGTGGCTGTCAACCTCTTACAAGAGTTTTGGAGTCGCAATCTTTCCAATCTCTTTTCGACGCCTCTTAAGTTGGGAGAGTGGATTTTGGGAGTGATCTTACTCTGTATTTTTAAAATTACCATTAGCTTCTCTTTTGGAGCGCTCTTAGTCTTTCTTTTATATGAAATGAATGTCTTGACGATCGGATGGTCTTTCTTACCTTTTGCAGGTTCTCTTATCATCTCAGGATGGATGATCGGTTTTTTCGCAGCCTCTGTGATTATCTACTGGGGGCAAAGGCTTCAGATGATAGCTTGGATGACAGCTTATATTTTTCTGCCCTTTTTTGCTGTCTTTTATCCTGTAGAAGCTTTGCCGTCTTGGGCACAAAAGATAGCCTGGTGCCTTCCTCCTACCTATATTTTTGAAGGAATGCGCACTCTTCTAAAAGGAGGGGCCTTTCCCACTTATTCTTTTCTTATGAGCTTAATACTTAACATATTATATTTATCTATAGCCATTGTCCTATTTAAAAAGACATTCGAAAAAAGTAGAGAAAAAGGTCTTGCAAGACTTGAGTAAAAAGAGGCAAAACCAAGCTCATTGAGGCTGGTATAAATAAGATCTTATAATCAATGAACCTTCTCTATCTTCGACTCTTCTCAGAATATAAAATAGAAAAAGAGACATAACAAGTCCAACACCAGCTCCTGCTGCTAATCCTGGTAAAGATATAGTGGAGTTGCCAAACATAAAAGGGATGAGTATTCCTGCTCCCAATGTTGATATGGCAATCAGCGCTAAAGCAGTTATCACTGACAATAAGAAGTTTTTTTTATTACAACAAACAACAGGGGGTTGCTTTGGGTTAATTAAGGGAGAAGTCATAGGTAATAGTAGGGTCATTTTTTAAGTCCTTTTAATTTTTATTGCTATTTCGGTTAATCA
>CAYUZN010000109.1:0-6370 GCA_964449295.1 uncultured bacterium
AATATCGATACCCCACAAATTTTTAAGTGTTGCATAATTCATCCTTTCTACTTTCTATGAGACGTAACAAGGCTTGTTTCCTCTTCTCACTTAAATAGCTTCTGTTTATAAAAGAGGCAATTTTTGCAAATTTTAAACTTTCTTTAAATTTATCTATCATATAGCCATATCCTAATCGGTTCCATTCGATGACATAATCTTTCATAGTTGGTTTGTCTGACTTTTGAGTAAAGATTGATCCTCTTGGTTGCAGATCAGCTCCTAAGATAAAGTCATCTTCTAGAGCTATTGCTGAAGGATTATCGTAGAAAGGGGCTAGTTGCATGCCTTTTTGCGAGCGAATAAAAGCTAAATTTCTACCATGTCGATCATGATTTCCGATGAGACTATCGGCCAAAGTGAGAAGTACAAATTTTTCTTGTTCTATTTTACGTCCAGTTTCAAGACCGATAATACGAATCAGATTTTCACAATCATGACTTTCTCTATCTTTGACAAAGTGATAAATATGGACAAGATCAGCAGATAATTTTGATGTCATAAAATTTTTTGTAGCAAAACAAAAATCTTCATTTGGAAACCTGATTAAATGATAGTCAGGAACTTCAATGCCTAAACTTTCAAATATTTGATTGGATAAAAATTCAGTTGCCGGAAGCTCTGGGTATTCTTTTTGCTGAACTTTAAGAATATAATTAATGTCTCCTAGGCGAGCAGAATATTTACGATAAGCTCCATTAAAAAAGCTAATATTTAACATCTTTTTGTCATAAGGGGTTTGAGATTGAGATCTAGACACCAGATCTAAAAATTCATAGCTATTTTCTAAGTTGAAAGATTTTTTAAAGCAAACCTTATGTAACCCATATGATCGTTCCTCATTGGGTAGTAGTGGTTTATGACAATAGCAACACGTTAGATTCATAAAAGGTCCTTTTTCATCATGTTACTTGTTGACGTTATATAATGTCAATTCAATATTGACATTATATAACGTCACCTCCAAGTTGACATTTTATAATGTCAATATTGTACAACACTGGATACCAACATAAATGTTCTGGGATAGAGAATATGTGATTTCGAACAATATCTTAGACATTGAAGCAGGTATATCTGTGATTATTGTGATTACTGGTAGAGCGGGCTTTGTTAAACTCTAAGACTCTTTCGAAAAAGATTTAGTCTTTTTTTGCATAAGTGTAGTGAGCATACATAGAGCAACAGAGCCTATGATATTCTGGGTTGTATGAGCAACAAAAGAAGTCAATAATCCGTAGCGCTCTTTTGCAAGGCCATATACAATACCCATAATAGAATGAGTGAAAACTAATACATTTCCTCCTTTTTTAAAATTTGATCTGTGCGCTATTCCGAAAATTATTCCCACTACTACTGATGTGATAATTTTAACTTGGGAGATATTTAAGAGAGAAGAAGCTCTACCTAAAAGAGAGATATTGGATTGAACTAGCCATCGATTTATGACAGGTGTCATAAGATAAGGAAGTGCCACACGAAAGACAAGCTCTTCTGCAAGAGGTGCAAAAAGGACGGCTAATTTCTGGAAATCGTTTATTCCGGATGTTTTTTGCGAATCACTCATCATGGCTTTTGCCATATTATCGCTTAATTCCATTTCAAATATTTTGCTAGCAATATTTATAATACGAGTAACAATAAAGAAAGTGCAAGAACCCAGGCCAATCCCTATAGCTACCTGCTTAACAACTGGGGTTTGATTAAAAGAAACATTTGATAAAACATTGGAAATAACAGAATTCATATTTAATATCCTATAATTAATTTAGAGTATTATATAATATTTAATAATATAATTATATTTAAAATTGTTAATATCTAAATTAAAGAAGCCAGATTTCAAGTTGTTAAGGGTTAAGGGCTTGGAACAGGGACAGCAATAGCCGCTAAAAAAGATTGGGTGTAGGGGGGTAAGCGTTTACTTTTAAATTATCAATTTTTATCAGCAAATTTCTTTTAAAGGTTATTTCCAAAGAATTTTGACATAGCATAAATCGCATGACGATTCTCTTCCTTTACTAGGTAGACTAAATAAACAACCGTAGCATTAGTGATAGTATGCGCTGTCAGTGAAGTTAAAAAACCGTATCGTTCTTTTACAAGACCAAGCATAATGCCCACAAGACTATGGATCAAAATGATAAGTTTTCCTGGACTATTTGAACTATGTAATATGCCAAAACATATGCCACTTATTATAGATGTAATAATACTTGCCTTAGAAATATTTAAAGCAGAAGAAACTTTGTTCAAAAGAGAGTTATTTAATTGAGGTAAGCATAGAGGCTCTGCTAAAATTTTCAGAATATAGGGAAGAGTTACTCGAAAGATGAGCTCTTCTAGAATAGGAGCATAAAGTATGGCGAGCACATAAAAGTTTTTTCCTTGAGCTAATTCCCTTAACGATTTAGAAGCTCCATTTTGTTCAGCTTGTAGGCCGAATACTCGTTTGGCAATAGCTAAGATACCGGTGTTAATAAATAGATCAACGAAGGATACACCGGCCCCTATAGTAATTTGCTTATGGATAGGGGTTTTGTTAAAATATTCATTTGATAAAATGTCAGAAATAAAAGAACTCATATATTAAAATCACTTATAAAGTTTAAATAATTATAATATATAGCGATAATGTAATGCAATATTAGTTTTTTAGATTCAATCATTTTGGATATAGAGCAGGGACAGGAATAGCCGCTAAAAGAGATTGGGTGTAGGGGTGCTGAGGGTTTTCATATAAGTGCCGAGTAGGGGCTATTTCGACAATTTGGCCTAAATACATGACAGCGATTCTATCGGCGATATGTTGAATCATGCGCAAGTCGTGAGAAATAAAGAGATAAGTTAGGCCGAGGGTTTTTTGCAGATTTTTGAGAAGATCTACGATTTGGACTTGAGTTGAGATGTCAAGAGAGGCAATGGGTTCATCGCAGACAAGAAATTGGGGGTTGAGGGCAAGGGCTCTTGCAATAGCCAGGCGCTGTCTTTGTCCTGAAGAGAATTCATGAGGGAATCTGGTGCGGCAGGAAGGGTCAAGATTGACTTGGAGAAAAAGCTCGTCTAATCTTTGCTGAGAGAGGGGGATATGATGAATATCAAAAGGCTCTTTGACAATAGCCTCTGCTGTCATGCGAGGATTTAAAGACGCATAGGGATCTTGGAAGATGGGTTGTGCTTGCCGTCTCAAGATCTTGAGATCGTGTGGTGAAAGAGCAAAAATATCTACGCCAGAAAAAAGAACACTGCCGGCTGTTTTCTCTTCAAGTCTTAAGAGAAGTTTTCCTAGAGTTGATTTACCGCAGCCGCTCTCTCCTATAATTCCGAGGGTCTCTCCTGGGTAAATGTCTAAGTTAATATCTTGAACGGCTTTTAAGATCCCTTTTTTGTAGGGAAAGTATTTGGTTAAATGCTTAACTTCGATCAAAGGTTGTGACATGGGAGCCTTGGGATAACAGTGAGCAGGTGTTTGGTGTACGGGTGTTTTGGGTTTGAAAAGATCTCAGAGGCAGGCGCATCTTCAACAATGTCTCCTTGTTTCATCACAATGAGTCTATCACAAAAAGTGGCTGCAACACTTAAATCATGAGTGATGAGGATGGTGGTTTTATCTTTTTGCAGTGTGACAATAAGCTCTAAAATCTGAGCTTGCAGTAGGCTATCTAGCGCTGTTGTGACTTCATCGGCAATGAGAAGAGAGGGGCTAGCTGCAAGAGCAATGGCAATCATCACGCGCTGTCTCATGCCACCACTTAAGGTGTGAGGGTAAGAGTTGTATCTGATAGCAGGGTCTGGAATGCCAACAGCTGAAAGAAGTTTGAGTGTATGTTCTTTTGCCTCTTTTTTGGTGATGTGAGGGTTGTGACACATAAATCCTTCAGCAATTTGATAGCCAACTGTGAGAGTGGGATTTAAAGCACTCATAGGATCTTGAAAGATCATGCCGATCTCTTGTCCTCTAATTTTTTGCATCTCTTTTTGAGAAAAGTTGGTGATATCAACACCTTTGTAGCAGATAGATCCTTGATCGATGCGCGTGATTTGAGGAGGGTGTAATTTTAAGATAGCTTTAACAAGAGCGCTTTTTCCTGAACCTGATTCTCCGACAATCCCGAGCTTTTCTTTTTCATGGAGCACCAAGTTGATGCCTTTAAGAATCGGAATTTTTTTAAAAGATAAATAAAGGTTTTTAATCTCAATTAATGCCATAAGACCTCGGATCAAAGGCATCTCTTAACCCATCGCCAATGAGGTTAAACGAGAGCATCGTTAAGCTGATAAAAAATGAAGGAAAAAAAATGCGCCAAGGGTAATAACTTAAAGCTGCGAGTGCATCACTTGCCATAGTGCCCCAGCTCGCAATCGGAGCCTGAACGCCAAGCCCTAAGAAACTTAAGAAAGATTCAGCAAAAATAGCTGCAGGAATTGTAAAGGTGACTGTCGTGATGATAGAGCCTAGCGTATTGGGCAAAAGATGCTTCCATAAAATTCTCATAGTGCTGGCACCTAAAGCATAAGCTGCCTTTGCATACTCACGCTCTTTAAGTTGCATGATTTGACCTCTGACAATACGTGCCATTGGGATCCATCCTGTCAATGTGAGCGCAATCAGAGTAGAGCCAAGACCAGAGCCAATCATCACGCTTAAGAGAATGACAACAAGAAGATAGGGGATCGAGTGCAAAATGTCGGCAAAACGCATGAGGATTTCATCACACTTTTTTCCAAAAAAACCAGCTGTTGCACCAATCAATACGCCCACAAACATATCAAGAAGTGCAGCTGCTATGCCGACACATAGAGAGATTCTGGCTCCCCACCAAATTCTACAAAAAATATCTCGCCCTAATTCATCGCTGCCAAACCAAAACTGAAGAGAGGGAGGAGAGTTTTTTAAAGGCAGGTGTGCTTCATAATAGGTGTAAGGAGAGAGCAGGGGACCAATGAGCGCCATCACGACTAAAATACTTAAAGTTATTAAGCCAAATATAAAGCCTTTATTAGTCATCAGCAGCCTTCCGAATCCGTGGGTCAATCAAACTATATAAAATATCAACACAATAAACAGCACTCATCAGAAAAGCACTGTAAAAAAGAGTGATTGCCATGATGAGAGAATAATCTCTATTGATGACACTCATCACAAACCACTGACCAAGTCCTGGTATACCGAAGATCTTTTCAATCACAAAACTGCCTGTCAGAATCGAGCTCGATAAAGGACCTAAATAGGTGATGACAGGTAAAATAGCATTGCGAAGCGCATGCCTCCAAATAATCTGAAAAGAGGAAAGCCCCTTAGACAGAGCTGTCATAATGTAGTCTTGCTGGAGAACCTCAATCATCGAAGATCTCGTCAGACGCGCAATAAAAGCTGTTGGTAGAGCAGAGAGAGAAAGAGCGGGGAGCAGAGTATGGGCAAAACTACCCCACCTTGCAACCGGCAGAAGATCGAGCTGTATCGCAAAGAGATATTGCAGTAGGGTTGCTAAAATAAAACTCGGCACTGAAATCCCAATTAAAGAAGCGATCATGCTGATGCGATCTAACGCTTGCCCTTTTTTAAGAGCAGCAAGCGAGCCTAGAGTTACTCCAAAAAAAACAGAGAAACACAAAGCTTCTAAACCAAGAATAAAAGATATGGGAAATCCCTCACCGATAATTGTTGTGACAGCTCTTCCTTGATATTTCAAAGAGGGGCCAAAGTCTAAAGTGACTAGATTTTTTAAATAAGTGCCGTACTGAACAAGCAAAGGCTGATCTAAGTGGTAATGGCGATAAAGGGCATCTAAAATTTCTTTAGGAAGCGCCTCTTCATCGGTGAAAGGATCTCCTGGGATCACATGCATACAGACAAAAGTGATGGTAGCCACTACGAAAAGAGAGACAAATAATATTAGTAATTTTTTTAACAGGTGATTAATCATTTAAAATATACTATAATCTGCTCCTTAAAAACATAAGGAAAGCTCATGGTAGCCAAAATCTCTCAAGGAAACAAGATCCATTTTATCAGTTTGGGGTGTGCACGAAATCTTGTCGATACAGAAGTGATGTTAGGAATTCTTTTAAAAGCAGGGTATGAACCTACAGAAGTGTTGAAAGAAGCTGATTTTTTAATCGTCAATACTTGCGGATTTTTAGCCGAGTCTCGTAAAGAATCGTGTGATACGATCGATCTTTTGCTCACAGAGAAAAAAGAGGGCGCTAAAGTTGTTGTTGCCGGCTGCATGGTGCAAAAATATGGTCCTGAAATTAAAGAGCGCTTTCCGAAGGTGCACTACTTTTTAGGCTCAGGCGACATGGAAAAGATTTTAGAAGCCGTCCAGAC
>CAYUZN010000110.1:0-6367 GCA_964449295.1 uncultured bacterium
ACGTTTTTACTATCAAGCCAATAATGAGAACAGTGGTTAAAAAGAAATTTAAACCAACATAAGGACGATTTCCACTCTCAATACAGACCCAAAATGATACAGGAATAGCGAAAATAGACCATTGAGCGGTTCTTTTCAAAACCTCTGTAGCGACATTCATTGTATCAAGTTTTCTCTGGACGGCATGTTGAATTCTCTTTAAAAGATCCCGATGATTAGCCTCTATCTCCTGATGCCGATTATCCAAATCCTGAATGCATAAAGATGGTGCTTTTAAGGAGTTAGAAAAACTTTCCAATATAACCATCATATCAGCGGGAGATGTACGGCTAAGCTTGGAAAAATCAAGACCTGCACTATTTGTCATAAAATTCTCCTTCTATAAAAGCTAAACATTCTTCAGGCGTTGAGATAATTTTTACATCTCCTGTGGTAGAGTTAACAACCTCTTGAGGAACCAAATCTAACATAGATGAGTGGGGTAATGAAGAGAGATCCAATTGAGATGTTGCCCCTTCCTGTTCTGTCTTTTTTTTCACATACCAAATATATTTGTCCCGAGGATGCCAACCACAAACAAAATGAGAAAACTCATAGAAAAATGGGGTATCTGTCAGACGACACTCGAATCCTGCCATCTTTATAATTAATTTACCAAATTCTAGAGGGATTTTTCTATCTAATTTTATTAAAAGCTCTAACCAAGGTTGATACTTTGCTTGGACTTCTTGAGAGTTATTAGTTTCGCATCTCTTTTCAAGTTTTAATTGAGTTATTGATCCAAATCCTACACTACTTTTACAAAGTTGAAAATGTGTCTTATAAATAACTTTATGGTAGAGATAAATAACTTTATGGTAGAGAGACTCAGGGGAATTGCAGTATTTTTTAACAATTGCTTCTTTTGCTGGTTCCCGAAAAATAGACTTTTTCATTTTATCGTTAGAAAAAATAAATTCATCAGCATAAGTCTTATAGAAATTGTCAAGTTTTTGTGTCAGATCAGACCTGCAATTCCTATAAGTAATATAATTATAAATTTGTAAACCAACGAAAAAAATGAGCGATTTAACAATTAGTTGGGAGACCGCAGCTTTATCAGCAACTACAGCAGAAGGTATGCGACTAGATTCTCGATATACTATTAAAGGAATAACTATAGCTGCTAAGGCAATGCTTGTAACAAGTGCATAGAAATTATTCTTTGCATTTACTTTATCTATTTGTTGATTTAAATCAACCACTGCTGCTGTTGGCTCCTTTCTATAATTATCTGTGGACCACATCTCTTGAAACTGGGGCAAATTAAAGTGATTCTCACACGATTCCATTAAAAACCCTTTGTTTTGGAGCGTATTTTAATTAATTTTAAAGTAAGAGGATTGCCCGTAGGAGATGGTGCAATGCGTACACGTACTGTCATAAACTCCTTAAAGAAGAAGTAATTTTGACAGATTAAGTGATAGATTTCAAGTTTGCAAAAAAATTATGTCAGAAAAAATTGACTAATTGTTTTAACATCTAAGTGCAAACAAAAATTTTGGAGAGAAAATGAATCCTCTTACTACTAGAAGTCATCATACTGTGTCCCATCCTGTTTCTCGTGCAGGCTGTCCTTGTGAAATGACTTCCTTCTATCAAGTTTCTGAGCATCCAAAAGGTGAAAGAACAGCATTGATTAATCAATATACAACCATGCGCCTTGTACATATGGCAAAAAATCAAACAATTAAAAATTCTCTTTCCTTAAAACCTATTCATGATTTTTTAGCAACAGAATCGCTGCCTCTTTTTCAATCAGGCTCATCTAACACTTTACTCAGTTTGATTACTTTTCATTGCCTCATTAAGAAAACCTCAGGAGAATAAATTCGAGATCACATCCCTTTTAATTTAAAGATTCCAAAAGCCAATTCTAAAGAAGAAACTGTCTTTTCATATGATATGATTGAAAAAGCCTATGGCAGCAAATCCAATTTGTATCAAGCAATTAAACACTTTTATCATGTAGGGCGTTCTTTAGCAAATCCCCACAATAAAAAACATGGCCATGTTCCAGATTATGATCCGAAGACTTCAAAACATGATCAGTATATCCGACATACCGAGCAGTTTCTTGTAGCCTATCTAGCCTTACCAGAGGCTGCACAAATGCTCTATGAGCATTTGTTCGGGGCTATACGCGCAAAATACAGCGATGCTAAGACTGCTAAAGTGTATAATATGGGGTTACATATGCATTCTACAAAGACATGCTGTGCTCCCTGTGAATATACATTGCTTGGTTTAATGAATAAACGTAAAGAATTTGTATTAGACGGAAAGTCACTAGGGTTTTTACCTAATTTTATAAAAATCTGCACTCTTCCAAATCCAACACTCCAAATAAAAGTTCCTCAAAAATCTCCTTTTCGACTTATAGTGACGACAAGTGTTATCCAATCAGATGCTCACCACCAAAAACAACCTACATATCTCTGCAAACCATTGAAAAGTGATGAGCCGATTCCCTTTTATGATTTACATGTAAAGAGCAATAAAATCTCCCAACGTATTTTTACAACCATGGTTAATAGCAGTTACGATTCTCGTAGGCTCCCTCTCTATCCCAGTTTAAGCGACATAACTGTCGGAATCAGTGGTTCAAAAATAAGTCCCGGGTCTGAAAAAACAAAGAAGAAAGCAAGAGAAACAAGACAAAAAGAACTCGATGTGCCAAAAGATTTGAGACTTTTGTTAGAAAGCATGAAAATTGAAGACAAAGTTTAATTAAAGCTTTTTGTATACATCAAACACACAAGATCTTTCATGAGTTTGATGGCTTCGGTGAGTTGTAAATCTTCCTGTCCAAAAATTTCCATAGAATCGGCGTAAAAATCTTTTTTGGCAATTTCATTGAGAAAATTTTGATAGTTTTGGCTGTTTTTGATACGGGTGGCTGCATTCTGTTTGAGAGTAGGAAGAAGTGGTTGGTAAGTGGTTAAAACAGGCTGAAGGTTAAATTTATAAAGACGCGCTATTTGGGGGCGATGGACCTCTGGAATGTCGAGAAGATCATCGTTAAAACTAGGCTCTATAGAATCTGTTTCAAGAGGGAACTTGACGTATTTTTCTCCAAATTCTGCTTGCGAATAGATACTGGGCACTAAAATATCTGCAGCTACGCCCACAAGTTGCGGGCTTTTACCTGAGACGGTGTAGTACCTGCCTCGTGTCACTTTATACTCTCCTTTAGGATTAACTTTTCCATGATGAGATGTTTCGAGAGTAAATGTTTGAAATGTGCCTTTTCCGTAAGTTTCTGCATCTCCTACCACAAGAGCTCTGCCATATTCTTGCAGAGTTTGGGCCACAATTTCTGAGGCAGAGGCAGAGGCTCTACTTGTGAGAACAATCAGAGGGCCATCCCAAGCGACATTTGAATCTATATTACGCAGTTTTTGAACAACACCTTTATTGTCTTTCACAGAGACAACAACACCTTTTGACATGAAAAGGCCTGCTACAGAGACCGCTTGTGGAAGGAGTCCCCCTGCATTTGTTCTTAGATCAAGAATAATGCCTTTGAGTTTATACTCCTGTTTAAGAGAATTGATGGCCTCAAGAAGATCGGTCGATGATGAATATTTAGGGTCTTGGTAAAAAGAAAAGAGTCTTAACACTCCAATCACACCATCTCCAAAAGGAGCCACGATTTTATCTAACCGCGCTTCCTTAAACACAACTTCACCCCGTTTCAAGACAACGTCGAATTTTTCATAGTCTTCAACTGTCTCATGTTTTTTGCGCAGCAGTGTTAATGTCACAGGTGTTCCTTCCGGCCCACGAATAAGCTCAACTGCCTCTGTCGTATCAAGACCAATGATAGGCTCTTTATTGACAGCCACAATGCGATCTCCAATTTTCAAGGATTTTTCCTGACTGGCAGGACTTCCTTCTAAAATACGCATAATCACAAGTCCATTTAAATCATCGCGCAATTGCGCTCCAATTCCAAATAAACGCTGCTGCATTTGCACCATAAATTGCGTAGCTTCTGTCGGAGTGAAATAAGAGGTTTGAGAATCTAAAGAGGAGCTAATAGATTTTAAGACATAAGAGAGAATAAGTTGTTTTCGATGTTCTGCACTATCAGAAATAAGCTCGATTTCTCGATTGGTTCGTCTGCGCTCAATTCTTTTAGTAAAGGTAGTTTTCTCGTCAGGACCTAATTTCGCCGCTGTATCGATTTGTAATTTTTTGATCGCTGAAATCCTGTCCGTAAGCTCTTCTTGTGAGATCGCCCATTTAAGATCTTTCAGCTCAAGAGAGACCTCTTTTGAGGAAAGTGGCTGTTGAATGGATTTTTCGATCTGACCTCGTCTCGCAATCGCTTTTAGCATCACGCCATACATCTCTTCGAATTCAGTGAATTTCTCATGTCTGAAATCTTCCAGAGCCTTATCTAGCCTCTGAGTGGAGGGGTTTGTCCACGCAACGATCTCATTTTCAATGAGATAGGTTTTAATGGGGTCGAGACTCTCCAGGAAGGTCTCAAAGGATCTTTTCATAAGCTCTTGATTTAAAACATGATGTGTTGCATGGGCCCGCAAAATCTCCTCTATTTTGATGCGCGTATCCCTAGGGGTTAATTCTGGAGGCCTACTCCCCAAGAGAGATGAGCAGATAAAAGGGAAAATCAAGAACCATCTAGTCCAAAATTTCATAAAAAGCCTCATTTTTGGATGTTATGTTAAGGAAGTGTTTTGCCGCTATTAAAATTATTTATATACACCCTATTCTCAAAAAGGAAAAAAACTTTTAAAAAATGTTGAATTCAATCCTTTTTTATGTCATAATTATTAATCTACTAGGGACATTATTATTTAATAATAAAACAACATAAGTAGAAAGGCATCTGAGAAAAACAGTTGCTTAACGAAAAACATCTATTTTTAATAGGAGGAGTAGAAATGAATAACAACGCAGGACATCCACTATCAGAAACAAATTCTGATAAAAGAGTCGTATCTATTACGGAAGCTGCTAAGATTAATAACGTCACACGTCAAGCTATTTACGTTGCGATTAAGCAAAAAAAGCTTAAAGCATGCAAAGATGCAACACGTTGGACAATTGATCTAAAAGATTTAGAGGAATACCGCAAACAAAAGTATTCTAGAACAAAATCTGTGTTTAACGGAGAGTTGTTATTTGATAATAACAAAGGTTTTTACTCTGTTAATCAAACAGCAAAAATGTTGAATATTCCAGCTCAAAAAGTTTATTACGCAACACGCGTAGGCTTAATGAAAGCAACTCGCAAGGGTGCTGCTTGGGTTATTCATACAAGTGAAATTAAAGCGTATCAGGAAAATTACCTGAGCAAGAAAAGCACAGAATCTCAAGTTATGTAATCCTTGAGTTTCTCATAGTCTCTAAAGCTTTAGAGAGGCAATCTCTGTACGTAATAACGTACGCGAGATTGCCTCTTTTTTTTATCCCTTATAAGTTATATACTAGATCTATGAATATCCTCCCTTTTCTCTTTTCTTTTTTAGTGATCTTTGCTCTATCTTTCAATTACTCATCTGAGAGAAGACAATCAACTCTTTTACTTCACTCCGGCATTCATAAACTCTACGCCTCTATTCATCAGAGTTTTTCTAAACAACAGAGCTCAGACTTCCAAAGAGCTTGTCGTGTAGACCCCCCTCCTCCATTTCCTAAACCTGATCCTATTAAACAAAAAGACCCAGAACCCAAGAAAAAATCTCCCACTTATTTTAGAAAAGATAAATGCACCTATGAAGAACAAAAACTCAATCTGTCACAATTTGCAGAACCCGCCATCTCTTCTCAACACTTTCAATATAAAGCAGCGGCAAGGCTCATTAGACTCTTGTATCAACACACGTCTTTCTATTACGAAGGATTGGAATTACAAGTGCTCGATACCATCTTAAAAAGAGGTGATAGATCTCTTTCGGAACTTTTTGAGAATAATCCTGCTTTAGATGCCATTTTTTATAAAATGCTCAAAGGGACGAGCACTTATGAGATAGGAAAAAATAAAGGCTACCCCTCTCTTTTAGATTATTGCTGTTTTCAAACTTCTGACAATCATCTTCATTATCCTGATCTATCAAAACCTGTTTTACAAGCGCTTGTAGGATCTGATTTAATGTCCCTGATTGAAAAGCAAGAGCAAGATACTAATACACCAATGACAGAGACAGAGTTTAAAGACCTTCTTAACAAGCATTCCAATGATGAAGTCGACAAGGAATACTTATTGTCTGTTTTACAATACGGAAAAGTCAAAAAAGGAAAAAAAACGGCTTGTGTCGATGATAGCAATCAAATGATTTTAAGGGCCCATAAATGA
>CAYUZN010000111.1:0-6322 GCA_964449295.1 uncultured bacterium
ATTAGGATTGGTCAAAATCAACCCAACTATCCAGATCAGCACACTTACAATTAATTCTTTCTTACGAGTACTCATATTCTTTTTAAAGAATGCCGTTATTTGAGTCATCATTCAACAATCCTTTATTTGATTTGTTTTTCAGTCATAACTCACCAATTTTTTCTACTGTCTCTATTTTAATGGTTTCTGCTATAGCTGCTCTTGCAATAACAGCAAGATTTCCAAAGAGCCCCTTAACACAAAGAATTAGAACCATTTGCATAGATAGAGTGAACGAAGATAATCCTATTAGATTAAGTAAAGAGAATTGAGACGAATCTGGGATTTTCTCATATACAGGAAGTTCACCAGATAAAATATATGTCACTATCCCCACAACTGCTGCAAATAACATTGATTTCTTCTGACTAAAATAATCTGAAAGAACTCCTTGGATTGGCGAAGATAACAACTGGCAGCCGAAAAGAGCCAGAAAAATCCAAACAGGCGTCATTGGTGTTTTTAAAGCTGTATAGACCAACATCACATCCACCAATCCATCTAAAAAAATCATAAAAACAGAGATTATTACATTAGAATGAGAATATAAGGACGAATTAACGATCAGACGCCATTTTTTGAATCGATCTTCTGAATCCATTCGATATTTATAGTATTTCCAGAATAGCCATTCTCCTAAAAGTTTTGCTCCAATAGTAAAAACAACCAAAGAAGCAACAGAACGCGGTGGAATCCCCATGATTAGTAGAAAACACAATGTAAGAATATGGGGGAGTAAGCCCATAGCTGTCCTACTGCCACTAATTAAACCAAATGCAGGTGTTACCAGTTTCATGCTACTCCCACTCTTAATCATTAATTAATTCCACATTATGATTATCTTTGACAAATTCTTTCATAACCAATCTTTATCTATAGATCGACAGATGATGACGTTCATGCTGGCCTTGCCTTCTTTCTTTCTAAAAGCCAGTAATAAGGTTTACAAGCTATTCTAGCAAAAAACAGAAATGCCGCTCCAAGAATTATTCCAGCACCACAGTTGATACCCCAGCCAGGAATTAAGAAATGGCTGGCCAAAAGAGGAAGGAGCCCTACATTCAGAAAATAGATAATAATCAGCATCAAGGGAGAAACACGTATGAACGCAAATAGCCATATTCTAGATCCTTCATAATTTTTTGCTAAACTATGAAAATAATCCGATTTGAGTTCTGGACGCTTGCATTCCATTTCTATTCCCTCAAAGACACATGTGGCAATACCAACATCTAACTCTCTCTCTTTTTCTAAGAATCTGATAGCTGCTAAAAAAGCTAGTACAAAAACAGGAATCGCAAAAATCGGATGATTATAAGGAGAATAGCCACTCCATCTCCCTACCCAAAAGACAATCCATCCAACCAACAAACAGCCATAAGCCCATCTTCGATATTTTTTCAACTCTTGAAAGGAACAAGTTGTTTCATCTAAAAGTTGTTGATAAGATCGAGCAGGTAAATAAGATTCTGTTTTTTTCCTAAAAGATTCATCTTTTTTACTCTTTGAGCCAAGCCAGAAAATAATGATCCCAGATGAGAACAAAAGAAAACCACAAAATAGACCTATAGTTAGAAAATCAAGAGAGAGAAAAATCTTTGAGATTAAGAAAATGACCATAGATATTACTAAAACCAATGCAGCAATAGCCAAACCCTTGTGTTGTTTAAAAAATTGTTCAACCCATATCTTCATGCTAACTCCCTGTCTGCTTTTTAAAACTTTAATCAAAACAATAATTTTTTTCTTAAAAAATCTGAAAAATTTAAGATTAAGATCTCAAATGACGAGCAAAGAAATGACAAATTTCACTATTTTTCCTATTTTATAACTTTGAGATCCAGAATAGGTTTCATATCTCAAACATTCTTAACGAAGATTTTCATGAGTCAAAAGATCTACATCGAGAAGAACATCTAGCACAACACTTTCTTCACATAGCTCTCTCCACTTTTTTTTGTAAAATTCGTCTATTGACAAACAAGAATTTTTAAAGACTTCTAATGCTCTTTTTATATCAGGAGATTTAATATAGTAGATTAAGTAATCGATGTTTCCAATTCTATCGAGAAATGCCGATTCGACAATGATATTCTCTTTTCTAAGAGTCTCTAACACTTCATCTTTCCGAGAAAGCAATACCGAAAACCAATTTCTCACCTGATTTAAGGAATTTTTTCTCAATTTTACTTTTATACATCGCACTTCCATAATTTCCTTAAAAATTAAATTTTTCACGCTTCCAATTGCCAATCCCCAAATAGAAATTTCTTCTAAAGGATCGGATATTTTAGAAAATAAATCGGAACAGCCATATCTAAGACAAGAAACAGTTAAATTCACGGATTCTCCAACAAGAAATACTGTTTGTTCAATAGCTCCAGAAAGTAGTATTTTAAGCATTTTTTGAGAAATAGTCTAAGAGACACTGCACGAATCCATGTTATCTTTTGCAAGAGCAATTTTTTCTGAAAGCTTTATCATATCTGGATGGGCATCATCTTGTTTTAACATACGACGCATATTAAGAGATTTCATGTACCAACTAAGAGCTGTGCTGTGTTGATAAAGATTGTAATAACAGGCACCTATATTACTCAAAACAAGAGCTGTACTTTCATGAGGATTGTCTTTATATAAAATTTGATAAATTGATAGTTCTTCCAAAAGCAGCTTCTTAGCTTCTTCATATTTTTTCGGCTGTTTTTTTCTATATAAGTTATTTGCTTCGGTTGCTTGATGAATAATCGCACAAGCAATGCATGAGAGCCAATAAGTTAAGTTCGTATTAGGAGTTCCTCCAAAGAGACTTCGTGCGACAACTAATGCCTGTCTCCAAAACGCTATAGCTTTTTCTTCTTTATGAAGATCATTATGTAAGTTACCCAGACGATGTAAAATTTCGACTATATCTAAATGAGGCTCCTGATGTATTTCACGGTACATTGCTAAAGCTTGATTGGCTGCGTTTAAAGCTTGTGTGTTATCACCATAATGTTGCCATCCCATTGATAACCCTTTATAAGCTTTTGCAATGCTTGCATGAGGCTGCCCTTCGTGTAAGGCTTGATGCATTGATAGGGATTTCTTAGAGAATTCTAGACCTTCTTCAACTCGCTTAAGATCATATAAAACAACAGGAACCCAAGTTAGGATCCCGGCAGTCCAAGAATTAGGATTGTTTCCATATAAACCATAACACATAATCAAAGCTTCTGTAAAATAAGCTAAAGCTTCTTGATTTCTATCAAGACGAGAGCAGTTCATGCCTAAACATTTAGTAGAGACCATAGAGTGTAAATGAGAGGCCCCTTTATATAAATCTTGATACATCTTAAGTGCCTGTTGAGAATATGTGATAGACTCATTATAACGGTTGTTTCCCCACATCTCATAGCCCAATTTCATCAATATATTGGCAATATGCGGATGAGATTTTTCTCCCCATAAAAAATCTTGTAAAAGAAGCTCTTGTTCAAGATATTCTATTTCGTTCAATTTTTGCATTTTTTCTTCAGGAAAAATGCTTTCTAATAAAGAAAAACTTCCCATCTGGGAGTCTTTTTTAGAAGTGTCTGCTTGAGAGATTGTTTCTTTTAGGGACAATCCTTCTTGAAGGTAAGCAAAGGCTTCTCGACATTTTCTCTTAGAAAAAAGCACACACCCTACATTGAAAAGAGCTTTAACAAGATCTGGATAGAGCCCCTTAGATCCCAAACTACGATATAAAGTTAAAGATTGTTGATAAGCTTTTAAAGCATTTTCTGTTAAATCTCCTTCTAAGCAAGAAGATTTGTAATAATAACAATGACCAATTTGAGAGTAACAGTCAGCAATTTGTTGCTCTCTATCCTCAGTGTCTTTCTTTTTGAGTTCTTGTAATAATTCTTGATAAGCTTTCAAAGCCTCTTCAATCCCAAAACTATATGCAGTATCAGCTACGGCATTCAAAGAAGAAAGTATATAAGAACGATTATTTGGTAAAAGACGACTCATTTCTAAAGCTTTTCGATGGTTCTCTAAAGACTCAAAACACTTATTCGTTTTAGCAAGAGCAGCTCCTATATCATGTAAGGCTTGCCAAGTTGCTACATGTGGTTTTTCTCTATAAAAAGAGCTATATATTTTTAACGCTTCTTGGTGATGTGTGACAGATTCCTCATAATTTCCTAATCTAAAAAGAGCAGTGCCTAGATCAGATAAGGAAGCTGCTATATCTAAAGAAGGGTTACTACCACCCTCTCTTTTTATATTGACGCACTGTCTAAAAGCCGTAACAGCTTGAACTTCATTTAAGTGAACCTGATGGAGAAAACCCATTAAACTATATATCTTTGCTTTTGCCAGAGAATCTTGCTTATTGGCAAAGCTGTGTTGGAGAAGCTTCTCTACATGCTGAATCCATTCTAGTCCTCGTTGCACAGCAAGTTGTGAATTGTTTCTTAATCTTTCTCCCTGTTCTTGAAAAAATGAAAAAGCATGGCCATAAAGAAGATCTGTTTGCTGTTTTTGAGGTAGCTTTTGATGTAAAGCAAATGACTGTGTTGTTTCATGATACGTAATGAACTGAAACTGCGCTAAAAGATGTAAAAGTACTCGAGCTTTAGATTGGGCCTCTGCAAGAGAGATATTTTGTTGCTCTTCTAACAAAACCTTTAGCCAAAATTCTGAAATATTTTCATAAGAAAGATAAGAAGCAAAAATAAGCCAATCAAAAGCCTCTTCATCTCGAACCTTTAACAGTTCTAATCTTGTCAAGAAGTCTGATGTAGAGACCGTGTCTTTTTTCCCAAATAAACGAGGTTTAGAGGAAGGATTAGCCATAAGAGGAATAGGCTTCATGACTTCCTCTAAAGTAGGAGCACTAGGTTTTACACCCTCTGAGGCAGGGTTAGAGAGAGGATTAATAAGAGAAGGATCATACTTCATGACCTCCTCTAACGTAGGAGCACTAGGCGTCACAGTTTCTAAGGCAGGCTCTTCTACCTTATCAATCTCTTGCAAGTTAGAAGTACTAGATATTTCTCTAGTTGAAGGTAAAGAGTCTTTTGCTTGTGCTAGCAAACTGCTTTCAAGAAGAATTTGGGCCTTTGGATAATTAGGGCAAAGGTTCATGGCTTTAATACAGGCATCAATAGCTTGAGGATAATTAAAAGCATTATAAAACTCCCGCGCTTGTTTAATGTACGTAATCGCTTCTAAGGAGGGTTCTGTCTTTTCCTTTGGGCCTCCAATCATTCTTTCAGCGACAAGTTCTCTGATTTTGTAAGATGTCACATAGCTTTCAATTGACTTCCTGTCAAACGGACATTCATCTCCCCTCCTGATTAAAAGATCAGCTGTTTCTTTACTAAAAGAATGGCCACACGGTACTAAAGTCACTGCATCCGTCAAAGGATTGCAACTAATAAGATCTAAGCAAGAATCGTGTAATTCGGAAGAAGCTAATGGATCCATATGAACTTAACCTGATGAAAAAAATATTAAGGAGAAGTTAAAATAAAAGCAAAACAATATTTTTTCTTCAAAATAAGGGCAAAAATGCTTTTTCAGGTGATAAAAGCTTTTCTTCCCAGTGCTTTTGAGCATTTTGGTAGTGTTTCTCAATAGCGCTCTGATATTTTGCTTGCAGTGATGTAGAATCCTGGCATTCTTTTTTTACACCTATGTAAAGATCATCAAGAGAGTTATAAAAATATTCAGACCAATCTTGTAGAATTTCTTCACGTAATTGAGAGCGTCTCTCTTGAAAGAAACGTGTAAGAGAATGTCTGTCAGAGATAGATCCTTGTTTCATTAAGCGAGCAATGTGATCTTCTGAAAAAGATGATAAAAAATTGTCATCAAGAGTTTTCTGCCACTGTTTGAGTTGTTCAGAAAAAGTCTTTAAATATCTATGCTTAATCGTTTCAATCAACGATTTCTCTAGACGATCCATCGATAAAAATGTTGTCTCCCTCATCCTCTCAGATTCTAGTAAATCAATTGGGATAAGAGAGTGCAAGATAAGGCGAGCAGATCCAATTTGTCCTTGCCTTCCCGCTCTACCAAAACCTTGATCTTCAACACGTTGATTTTGTGGATAGAAAGTAAAGATGACATGCAATCCACCATTTTCAAGACTGAGAGGATGAATAATAATATCAGTGCCACGACCTGCTGTGTTAGTGGCAAGAGTCACAACTCCTGGCATTCCAGCTCGGGTGATAATAAAATCTTCGTCTTCTAATTGGCATTCATTTAAAAGTTGAGATAAGACATCATTTGCTTTTAAAAATTCGGC
>CAYUZN010000112.1:0-6078 GCA_964449295.1 uncultured bacterium
CTAAGATGTTTAAAATTTCCGATTTGATCTCAGATGGCTGCATAAAGAGATGAGCGTCATCTTGATGAAAACTTCTCACTCTAAAAAGACCATTGAGAGCGCCTGAAGCTTCATGACGGTGAACATGTCCGATTTCTGCCACACGTAAAGGGAGCTCTCTATAGCTGTGAGTGGATGATTTATAGTAGAGCATACAGCCAGGACAGTTCATCGGCTTGATTGCAAAATTACGCTCTTCAATTTGGAAAGCGTACATGTTTTCCCGATAGTGACACCAGTGGCCCGAACACTCCCACAACTCTTGTCCCATGATGAGAGGTGTTTTGATTTCAACATAACCAGAGCGCATCAAAAGAGTTCTTAAAAAATCGATGAGACGGTTCCAAATGATCATCCCTTTTGGATGAATAAAGGGCATACCCGGGGCTTCTTCTTTGATAGAAAAGAGATCTAACTTCGGCCCCAAAATTTTATGATCACGTTTTTTAGCTTCTTCGAGTAAAAATAGATAGTCTTTGAGAAGTTTTCTGTCGGGGAAAGAGATGCCATAGATTCTTGTCAGCATTTCTTTTGCAGAATCACCTTTCCAATAAGCCCCAGATGTTTTTAAGATTTTGAAAGCTTTGACTTTCCCGATGGCAGGAAGATGTGGCCCTCTACAAAGATCGAAAAACTCTCCTTGCTCATAGCCTGTAATAGGACCACTCTCAAACCCTTCGATGAGTTCTCTCTTGTAAGGATTTGCCTGAAAGCGCAAGAGCGCCTCTTGCTTGTCTTTAAACAGGTGTCTTTGAGGGGCGTAATTTTCTTGAATAATTTTGAGAACTTCTTCTTCAATCTTCTCAAAATCGGTATCTGAAATAGTCAAGTTAGCAAAGTCGTAATAAAACCCATTTTCAATCGGAGGGCCAATTGTTGGCTTAGCCTCAGGAAAGAGCCTTAAAATGGCTTGCGCTAGGATGTGAGCCGAAGTATGCCAAAAAACCTCTTTCCCTTCTTTATCTTCAAAATTGATAAAGCGCACCTCTTCCCCTTCTTTTAAAGGATAAGAGAGGTCATATAAAACGCCTTTCACTTCAATTGCCAGCGCTTGATTAGGAGCACGTAAATTGAGTTTTTCTGCGAGATCCTTGGCACTGCTGCCCTCTTCGATCTCAATGGATTGTTGATTGACTTGTATCTTCATACGTTTTTTGTTAAGGTACAGTCTACAATACAATGACAGAAAAACACAAAACCATTTTACAGCCTCAAGATTTTTTTTGTCAAAAAGCGCTCAAAGCTGCGAGAGAACTAGCCTGTCAGCTTGTGGGGGAAGATGGTCCTCTTAAAAATAAAAATATAAAGATCAACCCTGCCTTTTCTATTAATGGCCTCTCAGATCATCTCATCTATGAAAGACAAGTAAAATTTGTCACACGGTGGCTGCAAGACACCAAGTTTTTTAATTCTTTCAAGAAATTTAGCCTTCCTCTCTGTCATAAAGGAGCTGAAAAATTAATTAGAGACTCTGTTCACCTTTCCCCTAAAACATCTCTCAAAGATTTTCATGTCAAGCAAGCCGTGATTTCAGCTTGTGTTATGATTTTGAGACAAACGATAGGGTCTTGTTTTGCAACAGCCCCTGCCATTTTGATTCAAGAGGAGTATACCGATCTTTTTATCCAGGATCTCTACGATCTTTTAACACAAGGAAAGCTGAAACGTGTCATCAGAGGAGTTGAATACTCAGTGCCTTTGAATTTGGGAGGAGCTCCACTAGGGCATCATCCACTTGTAAAAGCTTGGGAGTTTACTCTCGCCTCTCTCTCAGAGGCTAAAAGAGAGACTCCTAGATGGAATATCTGCTTGAGTTTGGGGTTTGATCCACAAGACAAAGGGGGGTTAGGAGACATACTGTATGCCACCATTGATGAGCAATTGCAGAAAACAAATCACACGATAGATAAAATTAACCAAGAGACCCAAAATGCTTGGGATCAATATAACGTTGCCAAAGCTCTTTTAAATCAGGCCTCATCTGAATCTGAGATGTTAAGGTGGCGAGCTGACTGTACGGCAAGATGGCATCATTTTCAAAGTTTAAAAGATATACGAGATGATCATCAGCGATTTGCTGAGCACCTCTCTTTACTCTTTTCGTTTCTCATCAAACAATATCTCGAGAAAATACCGGTTTATTTTCAAGAAGTCTACGATCCTGAAATGAGCGATCTATCATACCATCAGTATGAAGATGCTCCAGCTGGGTTCAGACTTGTCTATAAACATGGGAGATTAGATGCTTCTTTATGGACAAGCATTCATTCACAAGAGGAATTTGTGAAAGCTCTTGTTGATTTTTTTACCATGACAGAACATGAAATTGTTCAATCTTTTGAAAGTGAGCAAGAGAAGAGAAGTGTGATTGATGTGACATCACGTCTCATTCTTCATATCCGCTCAGATGAATTTTTGCAAGCAGCTCTTCAGCGCTCTCAAAAACACAAAAGATTGCCCTGGTCATACACATCGGGGGGAACCATGGATTTACTGCTCATGATTTATTTTTCACGAGAAACCCCAATTACACAAGAGTCAAAATGGATAGAAAGTCCACTTGAGCTTCTCATCTTTTTAATCGATACTGTAAAAAACCTCTCCCATCTGATCACAGATGTTTTTATCAAAAATCCCCATAAAAGAATACTCATGCACTCTCCTCAGCATGCTTTTTCACTTCAGCCAGGTAAAGAGTTATTAAAACAAGGGTGGCAAGATCCTAAGTTTACCTATACATGGGTTAGGGACAATTTTCTGATCCCCATGCAAAATTTTTATATAAGACAGCTTCTCTCACCACAAGAACAGGAGATTCTCATACAAAAAGTTAATGGCTCTTTTAGGGCTCAAGGTGTGTTGCAAATCACAGAATTTTACCAACTTTTACTTGAAAACAAGATTTCTGATCCTGCCGCTTTTCTCTATCAATCTTTACCGCTCATTCATAAGGATGAATGTCAAGCTGCTTTACAAAACATTCTCAAACCTTGGATGGCAAGTTGCGAGATTCCCAAAAATCTACCTTTGTATTTAACATCAGAAGATCTCTGTACACTGGCTAAGTTAAATCTTGCAAACCTCAATATACCAGATCTCGACATCCACTTTGTAGTTGTAGAAAGAGCGCGCAAGCTTGGGCTTGCACCGACTCCCTTTCTGTTTGGCGACACGAACTGGGTAGAGAGTTATTTTGGTTTTGTTGTTAATCCAGGCACACACAACTTGGAGTTGTGGCGACTTGATCGTACTGGCTCTTTAGGTTATCCCATGACTAGTTGGGATCCTTGGCTTAATGGATCTGAAAAACTTCCTTGGGTTGTTTATCCCCTCATTTATGAGCTTTGAGCCGAAGACTCTGGAGGCTAAAACAGGCAAGGAATTTCATTTATATTAGAATAATACTCAGCAAGATCCTCTCTCATTTCTTGTTCTAAATCTTTAGGATAGGAGTATTTTTTGCGATATGAAAAAGAGTTTTCAGCTGGGATATAGGGGATAGATATTGAGTGCGTGGAAGTTATGGTAAATCTGTAATAAATGAATAATTTAATAAAAGTGTCTGCCCATTGATCATCTAAAAATAAGGAATTGAATTCAAGCCAATTTTTAACATCTTCTAAGTTATGAGGAAATTCTGCTCGTAATTTTTCCATGTTTTCTCTAGGTATAGGAGAAAAAGCAGGTGGCTCAAACAACCAGCGTTTGTTTTTTTGGTTAAAAGTTTGTAAGTATATCCTTAACCACAATTCGCAATATCCAGGATTATTTCTTCCCAAACAATTTTTAAAAGAATGAAACTTAAAATATACAGGAAATGTAATTCCATCATCATTTGTTGTATAAAAATAGTTTGTTTTGTTTGAAAATTTTATGCCGTAGAATTCTAATAATTTTAAAATAGCACTTTTTAAGTCAGGCGGAATGGGAGGGAAATAATCAGGGTTTAAATCGGACTCAAGATTGGAGGGTTGATCACTATCTTCAATACTTATGAGAGGTTTAAAAAAAATAGCACTATTAGGATCAACGATCCCTCTGTTTAAATGTAATTCAAGTAATGCCAGGGCTTGTATCATAGAGCCTGGTAAACAATCTAATAAAACAGCAAAAAACTGAAAATTAGTTGATTCGTTGTCCTTGGGATTAGTAATTTTATGGTTTGTTGGCTCATGAACAAGGTTATATATGTTAAGGAAATAGGCGAATCCTCGTTCTATCTGCATGAATTCTTGCTCTTCTTCTGTAGGAGCTCCTTCTTGTGGATTTAGAAATGGAAAAGGAGAAAAACCGGGATTAATAATTGGTAAGACTTCTTCCCTTGACAAGAGCGGCAATTCGGTCAGACTTTTTGAAAGCTTCTTCTGTTCCTCTCCTTTTAAATCTGCAATAGTCATACAGCCGCAGACATCCATGAGTGTTTTTGAAACGTCTATGTCTTTTATCAAGAATTTTAGTTTTTTTAATTCCGTTTGATCAGAATAGGGAGGTAGCGCAAATTGTATGAGGTGGCGAAGGAAACGTTTTGCCAAAAAGGGTATTATAACTGAATGATTTGGAGCAGCATTTTCTAAATCGCCAGCTTGTAAAAGCTCTTCCCAGTTGATATCCACTAAAATTTTTATAGAAAGAGAATCGTTAATTATCATATAAAAAGCATTTTCATCAATAGCATATGTAAAGCCGTAGTTAATAGAGTTTTGAATGAATAATGATATGTTATTTAATCTGAATATGATCCTGAACTCATTCGGTCGGCCCTTTTGCTCATTACGCCATAACGCAAATGTTGGATTTCTTGTTAAAAATTCTGAATTGTCAAATCTAAATTTGTCTTTTTTTGTTAAAGGAATAACGCTGTCTTTGTCGATGTTTGCTATAAGCACGCAAACTCTACCGACAATTATAGTAAGGGTAAATGGTTTGTTAAAATTAATTTCGAGCGTTTGGAAGTTTCTTGCTTTCCTTGCGATAGAACTTCTAGAGCCCTGTACGGTTGCTGTAGCTGTGAAGGATATTCCGTTTTCAGTGAGGTTCAGATCTATCTGAGAAGAGGCTGCTTTTTGTACCTCTACACTAAGATATTTGCATCCTAAATTCGCAAGAGAGGGTAAAAGATCTTCTAGATGACCTTTTGATCTTAATTCTGGCACTCTGAAAACTACTTGGGTGATCTCTGGAGAATAGTTGTGTCCCCAGTTTAATGTTTCTATTAAATGGTGATCTAGTGGAGTTTCTTGAAGATAAAAGTATGCATATCCACCTCCGCTCAGCTGTTTTCTTACAGCATATTGATTATTTTCCAAAAACAAAGTCTCAAACCCATTATTTCCTATAAATGGAAACACTGTGTGCTCTGCTAAAAACCACACTTGTTGTTGGATAGATCCCATAAAATAGCCGACGGTCCTCTGATGAAGGGGGGCCGACCATGTATCTGAAAATTTAAGACATGCAGCGACACTTATTTCAGCTCCTAGTGAAGTTTCTAATTCTTGGAATGGATTCTTAAAATCAGGCGCTAAGGCTTCTGTAATAGCGTCATTCCTTTTTGTTTTATCAGGCTCGTTTATGACAATTACCCCTGCTTGCTGTAAGGATTCTATTATGGGATCTGTTAGGGGGTCTTCCAATTTTCTAGCTAAATTTGTAACTATTAAGGTTTTGAGAGTAAAATTATGAATCTTTAAAAAAGTTACTGCCAGAGCTTCCATTTTGTGAACATCTGTCATGTCTAAAACTTTCAATTTCAGTTTTTCAAAAATTTTTCCACTTAAGGCAAGATCATTATTAGCATGCAATAAAGCAAGAATAAGAAAAAAAACACAACAGGGACTATAGGTCTTCAATTTTAATTGGCTAGAGAGCGTGTGTACAGCAACTGCTAGTTCCGTTGTTTCAATCGGATTCATAAGAAACAATGTATTTAAGGGGGTGTTTAAATTCAAGGGGGGAAGAGAAATTTGAGGAGGCTCTCTTAACACCTATCAGTTTTAAATCAGGAAGAAGAAAAGAATTGTAAGCTCCATAGGCTAAGAA
>CAYUZN010000113.1:0-6005 GCA_964449295.1 uncultured bacterium
TTAGCCGAATGGCAGGGAGACCTCCGTCTTTATTACCAAAAGATCTTCCAAAAGAAAAATTTCATGAATTATTTAAGGATCTAGGCTTCATGACAGAGGATCCGTTTCCAAAGGACATAACACCTAACAAGTTTTGTATCTTACCTGCCGATTGGTGGGAAGTAGAGAAAAGAATGAATGAGATAGTCGCTTTTATAGACAGCTCACCACATACTCAAAAAGGTCGTATGAGCTTTTTAGGTTCTGGAAGGAAATTAAGTCTAAAAGAAACTCAATTTTTACAAAATAAAGTAAATGAAATGGTAGATAACGATATAAAATGTAAGTGCCAAGATCTCTTGAAAAAGGAGGATATTACAGATCTACATGGTGCTTATATTTTAACAGCAACTATCAAAAAACCCAAAGCTGCAACAACAAGCTTTCGTTGGGAAAGTAAAGATTCTCCTCATGTATTAACAGAGAAAAGCGATAAAGAGGAAGAGACTTTACTTTTAGGAACAAGTCCTGATGGAACTCTAAGAAGTTGTTACTTTGACATAACTCTATTTAGTCCTGAACCAACTAATTTTAAAGAATTAATGTCTAGAATTGATGACATAACTAAAAGAAACATTCATTATGTAACAAGAAATCGAAAAAAACCCCCTTCTATTGCCACATGTTTAAATGAAATACAAAACACTCTCTTAAGAATTAATAAGTTTATAGAGTGTTGCAATACCCTAACATCTTCATAATAGACCTCTCTAACGGTGAATAGCTTTTTTATGGAGAGCTAAACAGGCTTCTTTGATCGCCTCAGAAAGTGTCGGGTGTGCGCAAGGTGTTTGGGCAAGATCTAAAGCTGTGAGTTTTTTTTGAATAGCAAGGCAGCCTTCTGCAATTAATTCTGAAGCATGAGCGCCGATAATATGCATGCCTAAAATTTTATCCGTTGTTTTATCAGATAACACTTTAACAAATCCTTCCTCTTCACCATTACACTTGGCTCTTGAATTCACTTTAAACGCGCAGCTAGCTACATTGTAAGAGAGATTGAGTGCCTTGGCCTCAGATTCAGTCAGGCCGACAGCTCCCACTTCTGGCTCTGTGTAGACAACATTAGGGATGGCCATATATTCAATTTTAGGAGATTTTCCCGCTATGATTTCAGCAACAGCCATCCCCTCTTCTGAGGCTTTGTGAGCGAGCATTGGTCCATCGATAATATCCCCAATGGCAAAAATATTAGAAACTGTCGTCCGAAATTGTCCATCAACTGCGATAAAACCTTTAGCATTGGGAGTAATACCAAGAGCTTCAAGACCCAAAGTCTGTGTATAAGGCCGTCTTCCGACTGCTACTAAAACAGCGTCTGCTGTCATATCTTGAGTAGAGGTTTTAATGAGCACAGACTGTGATGAAATCTCAGCCCCTGTTACCTTTGATGAAAGATGAAACGTCATCCCTTGTGAGGTTAAAATTCTTTGGAGCTCTTTTGAAATATCGTCATCCAATGTGGGACAAATCTTATCTAAAAACTCAATGAACTCAACATGAGCGCCCAATCTACTGTAGACAGAACCGAGTTCAACGCCAATGATGCCTGCTCCAATCACAAGCAGCTTTTTAGGCACGTGCTCGAAGGCAAGCGCACCTGTTGATGAAACAACTCTCTTTTCATCAAAAGGAAGAAAAGGAAGTGCAATTGGCTCTGAGCCTGTAGCTAAGATGATAAATTTTGTCTGGATGACATCTTGACTTAGCTGAAGAGAGGTAGGTGTTAGAATTTTAGCTGCTTCTTTTAAGTAAGTGACTTTGTTTTTCTTAAAAAGACCCAAAATTCCTTCGTTAAAGCCTTTAATAACGCTTTGTTTGCGCGTCATCATCTCAGATAACTTAAATGAGACTTTCTCTGCTTGTATGCCAAATCTAGCAGCTTCCTTAGACATCCTCCAATAAAGCTCTGAGGCGTGCAGAAGCGTTTTAGATGGGATACAACCAGTGTTTAGACATGTGCCTCCAGGCTCTCCCCTTTTGTCGATACAAGCCACTTTAAAGCCCAACTGAGCAGCCCGAATGGCTGCCACATAACCACCTGGGCCTGCCCCAATCACAACGACATCAAATTCCATTTATACCCAAAATGTTTGTAGGATCTTCTAGATGCTCTTTTATACGAACAAGAAATTGGACCGCTTCTTTCCCATCGATGATGCGGTGATCATAAGACAGTGCGAGATACATCATCGGTCTTATGACGATTTGATCGTTGACAACAATGGGGCGTTTGACAATCGCATGCATCCCTAAAATGGCACTCTGTGGAGGGTTAAGTATCGGTGTTGACAAAAGAGAGCCAAAAACCCCTCCATTGGTGATGGTGAAAATCCCCCCTCTTAAATCATCAAAAGCAATTGAGCCGTCTCGTGCTTTCTTAGCAAAATTCTCGAGTTGTTTTTCAATCTCTCCCAAAGAGAGGCTCTCACACTTTTGAATGACAGGAACCATGAGGCCTTTATCTGTTGAGACAGCCACACCAATGTTACAGTTCTCAAATGAGACAATCTCATCCCCTTCCAAAAAAGCTCCCACATCGGGATACTCTTTGAGGGCAAAGACAACAGCTTTGACAAAAAAAGACATAAAGCCAAGCTTGACTCCATATTTTGTCTGAAAACGCTCTTTTTCTTTCGCTCTAATCTCGATGATTTTTGTCATGTCAACTTCATTAAATGTCGTGAGCATCGCAGTTGTATTTTTAACATCGACGAGCTTTTGAGCAATTGTCTTACGAAGAGATGACATTTTTCTTCTTTTGCTAGAAGATAGTGCTGGCTGTGTTACAGCAGCAGGTGTCTTTAACTCAGCTATAAATTCAGCTGCTCCTTTTCTTAACGATGTAGTTTGTACTGCGGAAGGAGCTGAGGAGACTTTGACATCTGTATCAATTGCCCCAATCACATCACCTATTTTAACCTTTGCGCCCACACTTACAGTCAGTGTGAGTTGTCCTGCTGCTTTTGCATAAATGACTTGGTTAACTTTATCTGTTTCAAGCTCGAGAATCTCTTCATCTTGGGCAACGAATGATCCAGAAGGTTTTAAAATGTTGCTGATGGTCGCCTCAGAAATCGACTCTCCAATCGTAGGAACTGTGATGTCAACTTTCATGCGAGCGCCTCCTTCAAAAATTGCTTAAGCTGAACCTGGTGTGCGTGAAAAGAGCCAACAGCTGTTGCCGCACTTCTCTCTCTTCCTATATATTTAATAGGCATTGAAAGCAATTCTTGTAAAATAGGAGAGATGTAGCTAAAAGCTCCCATGTTGGCTGGCTCCTCTTGTACCCAACACACCTCTTTAAACTCAGAATATTTGGAAACAAGAGTTTTAAATTTCTCTTTGTTGAAAGGATAGAGCTGCTCAATACGAATAATGGCAATATCATCAGGCACCTGCTGCGCCATCAAATCGTAATACACTCTGCCTGAGCAGAAAATCATTTTTCTGGGAGATTTGTTAGACCTCGTCTCATCTAAAAACTCTTCAAATCCACCTGTGGCAAATTCTTTTAAAGGACTCACACACTGTGGGTGGCGAAGAAGTGCTTTAGGTGTCATTAAGATCAGGGGCATTTTCTGTTTTTGCAAAGCTTGCCTTCTTAAGAGATGAAATAACTGACTAGGAGTTGTACAATTAACAACACACATATTGTTATGCCCACACAGCTGTAAAAATCGCTCTAGTCTGCCTGAAGAATGCTCGGGCCCCTGCCCTTCATAACCGTGAGGTAAGAAAAGGGAGAGATTTGAAACAAGACTCCATTTTTGCTGAGAAGCTGCTATAAACTGATCGATGATCACTTGCGCGCCGTTACAAAAATCCCCATACTGCGCCTCCCAAACCGTGAGGCCATGCGCTTTAGATAAACTATAGCCAAATTCAAATCCTAAGACTGCAAATTCAGAGAGTTCAGAATTATAGACACTAAAAGAGGCTTGCCCTTTTTTTAAGTGAGCAAGAGGGATATAATACTTATCTTCCTCTTCTTGATCTGTCCAGATGGCATGGCGCTGTGAGAACGTTCCTCGTCCCGAATCTTGACCAGACAGACGTATAGGAACATTTTGAGTGAGTAAAGACGCATACGCTAAGTGTTCGGCAAGAGCCCAATCAATTGATTGAGTCATCATCGCCAGCCTCTCACTTAAGAGACGCTTAATCTTAGGATTGAGATGAAACCCTTCAGGCACCTTGCAAAAAATTTGCGCCAGCTCTTTAAGTGTCTCTTCTGAAACTTTAGTCTCACACGTGGAAGAGAGATCTTGAACGGTCTCTTTGGGTATAGTTTTGATCGTATCGAAAGTTTGTTGCAATTGAGCTTTAAACTTGACTTCAGCTAAATTCGCTTTTTCTTGTGTTAAAATGTTTTGCTGAATGAGGAGATCTTTATACATATCTCTGATCGATTTTTTACGTCTGATCAAGCGGTATTCGAGTGGTTGTGTGAACGCAGGCTCATCCCCTTCATTGTGACCATATTTTCTGTAACAGTTCAGATCTAAAAAAACATCGCAGTGAAAAGTTTGCCGGATTTGAAGAGCCAGTTTTGCAGCCAGCACACATTCTTCAGGCTTCTCTGCATTCACATGAAAGACAGGAGCTCCAAAGGCTTTGGCAACATCTGTGCAATAATGTGTCGATCTGCTGTCTTTGGGCAAAGTTGTAAAACCAATTTGGTTATTGATCACGATATGAAGCGTTCCTCCTGTTTCATAACCAGAAAGACCCCCCATTTGCAGCGTTTCGTAGACAACACCTTGACCTGCAAGTGAGGCATCTCCGTGCACAAGAATAGGAATCACCTCTTTTTTGCCTTTGATCTCTTGACGTCCCCTGGCCTGCCCTTCGACAACGGGATCAACTGCTTCTAAATGACTCGGATTGGCAGAGAGCGTCACAAACATCTGCTTCCCATTTCTTGTCGTCAGATAGGCGGTAAAACCTTTGTGATATTTGACATCACCTGTTCCTTCTAATAAACCAGGTGAGTAGTTATCTTCAAACTCATGAAAAATTAAGCCGTAGGATTTATTCAGGATACTGGCAAGGACATTGAGCCTTCCTCTATGAGCCATTCCCATAACGATTTCAGAGGCCCCTTCGTCACTAGCTATATCTAAAATGGCTCCCAACATCGGAATAAACGTCTCTGCCCCCTCTAGAGAAAATCTCTTTTGTCCCACATATTTTGTATGGAGAAACGTCTCAAACAGCTCTGCTTTATTTAAATCTTCTAAAATTCTCTCTTTTTCTTGAACAGACAACGTAGGAAAAGAGAGTGCTTCCAATTTTTCTTGAATCCATTTTTCTAAAGCAGGCGATCTGAATCCCATATACTCAATTCCCATAGAGCCGGCGTAGATATTTTTTAATTTCTCTATAAGTGCTTTAAGAGGAATCTCTTTTTCTGTAAAAAGCCCACACGTAGGAAATAATTGATCTAAATCCTCTTTCTTAAATCCATTGTGTTCTAGCTCAAGTTCTGCAATAGGTTTAAGTGGAGAGGTATTGAGAGGATTGATATCTGCTGCTAAATGACCATAGAGTCTGTAATTTTGAATCAAATGATAAACTTTAAGATCGGAGCTTGCTTCCCCATTGGAAAGGCTTGCTGCAACCTCCCATCCCGAGAAAAAATTTTGCCACGAAGGCTCTAAGCTGGTAGGATCTACCTTATATTTGTGATAAAGCTCATCTAGCCAGGCAAGATTAGAAAAAGAAAGACCGTTCATTTCCCTCTCTTACCATATCAAATAATTTTTATAAATAAAAGAGTTCATTGAAAATAAATGCACGCTTGTATATACAGACAGACAATCTTTTTAGGATGAGGTAATAATGAATATCAAGAGTGAAAGGCTAAAAAAGTTGGAAGCAGAACTGCAAGATTTAGATCAGTGGCTTAGACTTGGCCTTGTTCCAAAAAAAGATCTTGAAAATCACAAAGGTGAAATCGTGAT
>CAYUZN010000114.1:0-5919 GCA_964449295.1 uncultured bacterium
CTTTAATGTCTCGTTTTTCAGCATCTGCCATCATCAGCTCACTCACAATCATTTGATCGAGGACTGAACGCCAGCTTGCGCTATAAAATTGATACCTGGCTGCCGCAGAATCTGTGAGATGAGGATAATGCCTGCTTAGATGCATATCCATCGTTTTCATCACATCTAAAACAGAAATTGTTCTGTCATTCATTTTGACGAGGATACGATTATTGATGACAAGTTGTTGGGAAGTGTTTTGTGGCAATAACTCAGAAGAGTCTGCATAGGCAAAAAACGGCAAAAGCAAAAGTAGCAAGACTATCATAATGGTTGCTACTATAACTTGCAAAAGGAGCTCCTGTCAAGAGCTGAAAACAGCTCCAAAAAAGCCATCCATCCCATCTTTTTTTGGGAAACTGTTAAATTGCTGCACAAGTTTTAAATTAAATTTGTTTTGAAAATAGAGGGCTTGAATTTCGTTTTCTTGAGGAAGAACGCTGCATGTAGCATAAACAATTTTTCCTTTTGGCTGAAGGTAAGAAAGGGCTTCTTCAAAAATAGTTCTTTGTTCTTCCTGCAGTCGCTCTAAAAGAGTGCGAGAAAATTTCCATTTAAGGTCGGGATTGCGTCTGTAGGTGCCTGTGCCAGAGCATGGAACGTCAACCAGAATCCAATCCATTTTTCCTTTTAAATGAGAGTGAATGCCAAATTGTACGTTTTGAATACCTGCTCTGCAAATCCTTTTACGCGCTTCTTGGAGTGCTTTAGGACGAATATCGTGCAGATAGATCTGTCCTTTATTTTGCATAGATGGTGCAAAAGCAAGCGTTTTCCCTCCTGCCCCTGCGCAAAAATCAAGAACCTGTTCTTTAGGATGAACTGCCATGAGCTGGCTTATGAGTTGGCTTGCCTCATCTTGCACTTCAAATAGCCCTTCCTTAAATTCATCTAAAAGCCAAAAATTCACACGTTCATGAAACACAATGCCAAGATGAGAGTGTTCACAAAGAGAGATGGAGTAGAGATTCTTCCACCTGTTGAAAAGATTGTCTCTTGTTGTTTTTAGTGAATTAATTCTGATAGTAATAGGGGCTCTTGTGTTGCTGCTCAAACAAAAGTCTTCTGTTTTTTCAGGGCCAAAAGCGCGTGTCAATAATTGATAGAGTTCTTCAGGACAGCTTAAGCGGATATGCGCAGGAATAGAGGTAGTATTAAGGTATGTATAGGGATTAAAATGATCCGATTCGCACTTGATGTAGTCAAAAAGACTTTTCCAACGTATCCTTTCATAGATGGTTTCGCTTAAGTATTTGCGATCTTTTGAGCCTAACGCTTTATGTGATCTAAAATAATGATTTAAAAATACATCCAAGGGTGTATTTTGAGATTCGAATGTAGAGATCATTTTCTCTAGATGATAAGATCTAAATTTCATGGTCATATTGTATAATAAACGTTAAAAGATTACTCTAGAAAAATACTACTGAGGTTTGTGTGAAATCTTTATTTGGATTCTTGGGAAGAGTATGTTTAAGTTTGGTGTTTTTATCGTCTGCGTTTAGTAAATTGGTGAATTGGGAAGGGAATTACCAATATTTGATGGCAGGCTTATCCAATTGGCTTCAATACACAGCTCAAATGCCCGATTTACATCAAATAATTAATTGTTTGATTCCCCTAGCTCCTCTTATGTTGATTGTTGGGACTATTTTTGAAGGGTTGGGCGCTCTTTTGTTGCTCCTAGGGTTGAAACCAAGGGGTGGTGCTGTTTTGCTTATTTTATTTTTAATTCCGACAACGCTATTTTTTCATGCTTTTTGGACGATCAAAGGAGCTGATCACGATGTTCAAATGATCATGTTTTTAAAAAACTTGAGTATTTTGGGAGGTCTATTTCTAGTATTAGCTTATGGTGGCAAAAAAGCTGTTAAGTCAGAGGTTAAAGAGTGAAAAATTATATTTTTGTCAGTCTCAGCTTTCTTATCGTAAGTTTTGGTCAACCCGCCTGGATTCCTTTTTTGGCTCCTATTTCGGCTTGTTTAGGTTATGCTCTTTTTTGGAAGGCGTTACTAAATGTGCCATCTCAAATGCGGAGATTTTTTCTTGCAACAGGATGGTTTTGTCTGGTTCAGATGGTCCAGCTCTCATGGATGACATCAACTGAATTTCAGGGGCTCTATATTTTAGCTGTGTATGCTGTTTTATGTGTATGGCTAGGTCTTCAATTTGGAGCTGTCTCTGCTTTCATTGACAAGATTCCTTATATTGCAATTGCCTCAATTTGGACATTAATTGAATGGGCAAGGCTTTATGTCTTCTGTGGATTTTCCTGGAATCCTTTAGGTCTTAGTTTGACAGCCTTTAATCCTTCAATGCAGATGGCCTCGATTTTTGGAATTTTGGGTCTTTCTTTCTGGGTTGTTGTGACTAATTTAGCTTTTTTAAAGAAAAAGTGGGTAGCTTGGGGCGCGTTAGCTTTGTTTCCTTATATCTTTGGATGGGGGCATATCTTTTTTCATGCTGCAGATCTGGAAAATAGTCAGGAATTATCTGTGGCGCTTGTTCAAACAGGGCTGCTTCCATCTCAAAAAATTTTTATGGAAGGGCGAGAGTCTGAGTTCATCTCACCTTATGATCAGTGGAGAAAGATTTTAACTCTTCTTAAAAATAACCCTCAAAAAGTTGATTTGATTGTTTTGCCTGAGTACGTTGTTCCTATTTCAGCAGATATTGATGCCTATTCTTTCGAAACAACACGCTATATTTTGCAAGATGTGATGAAAAAAGATGCCTCAACGCTTCTCCCTCAAAAAACCAGAGTATCTAATAATTTTTGGGTCAGATCGATTGCCGATATTTTTTCTGCCGAAGTTGTTGCTGGATTAGATGCAAGAGATGGCGACACTCATTTTTCTTCAGCTTTCCATGCATTTCCCCATAAATCACAGTTAGAGCGCTATGAAAAACAAATTTTAGTTCCTCTAGCTGAGTATATTCCTTTTAACTGGTTAAAAAAATTCACAGCCTCTTATGGAATTACAGAATTTTTTACACATGGCAAAGAGTCAAAAGTTTTTTCAGGAAAGGTGCCTCTTTCTGTGTCTATTTGCTATGAAGAAACATTTTCACAACTCATTCGAGAAGGAAGACGGAAAGGAGCTGAGCTTTTAGTTAATGTGAGCAATGATAATTGGTACCCCTCTTCCCATCTGTCTCAGCAACATTTTGATCATGGTAGGATTAGAGCTGTAGAAAACGGAGTTCCTATGGTCAGATCATGTAATAGAGGTGTGACAGCCGTCATTGATAGTTTAGGAAGGACGCTAGCAAAAATTACCGATGAGCGTAAATCGGAGGTTTTAGTGGCTAAAGTGCCGCTTTATCATTATTCAACTTTATTTACATTTTGGGGTAACTTCGGTATTTTAGGTGTGTGTTTGGGTTTCTTGCTGCTTTCTTATGTGCGATCACGCAAATACCCTGCCGATTTAACTTGTCCAAAATAGAGGAAATTAGATACATTTTTCCCTATATATATGAAGTATCAAAAAACTTTAAAAAAAGAACTTGTTTTTTCAGGCAAGGGAGTTTTCGAAGGGAAAGAAGCTGCCATTCGTTTAATACCAGCACCCCCAGGAATTGGGATTGTTTTTAGACGTATTGATTTAGACGGACATCCCGAGATCCCAGCTCAATTAGAATATGTCACGCAAGCTACAAGATGTACAAAACTTGAGAGTGGAACGGGCTCTATTCTTACCGTTGAACATTTGCTTGCAGCTCTCAAAGGTGCAGACATTGATAATCTTTATGTTGAAGTCTCAGGGCCTGAAATCCCTATTCTCGATGGAAGTGCTCTTGCTGTCAGTGAGATGATTGCGTCTGCGGGTGTTTTGCAGCAAAATCAAGAAAAAGATATCTATCGATTAGACAAGCCTTTATCTTGGAGTCAAGGAGAGACTCATATTATCGCTCTTCCTTCAGATGAGTATCGCATTAGTTATACATTACACTATCCGCAATCTCCTTATTTGCGCACGCAATATTACTCCTATTCAGTCAGTTCAGGGAATTTCTTAAAAGAAATAGCGCCTTCAAGGACCTTTGCTTTATATGAAGAAATTGAAATTCTTATACAAAAAGGGATCTTAAAAGAGAGTGCCACTTTAGAAAATGGGGTTGTGATTAAAGGCAATCAAGTATTAAATCCAGAAGGAGTGCGCTTTCCAGACGAAATGGCCAGACACAAGATTTTAGATATGATTGGAGATTTATCACTTGTTGGATTTTCTTTTGTCGCTCATATCATTGCGATTAAATCTGGTCATGCCGCTAATCACTTATTTGGAAAAGAACTTAAAAATGTATTAATGAGGTCTGTAGTATGATGGATACCCAAGCGTCAAGACATCAAATTCTTTTAGATGCTAAAAAAATAGCTAAAATTTTACCTCATCGCTATCCAATTCTTCTTGTCGATCGCATTATTCATCTTGATTTAGAAGAAAATGTGATCATTGGTCAAAAAAATGTGACTATGAATGAGCATTTTTTCGCAGGACATTTTCCAGAAGCTCCTATTATGCCAGGAGTGCTTATTTTAGAAGCTCTTGCGCAAACGGGTGGAATTTTAGTGCATCAAAAATTACAAACGGAAAAAATTGCAGTCCTTCTGACAGTTAACAACGCTAAATTTCGCAAACCTGTGATTCCAGGTGATGTTTTGCTTTTACATATTATAGGGCAGCATATCAGCTTTAAAGGTGGAAAAGTTGTTGCAAAAGCCATGGTCAATGATCAAGTTGTTGTAGAAGCTGAGATTGGATTTGCGCTGATAGATAGGAATCAACTTTAAAAATTAGGTAAGTATGTCAAAGAAGACAAATATCCATCCGACAGCCATCGTTGACCCTAATGCTAAGATTGGACACGGTGTCACCGTGGAGGCTTATGCGATCATCAAAGGAACCGTCACAATTGAAGATGACGCGACGATTAAATCGTACGTATATCTCGATGGTTATACCACAATTGGTGCTGGCACAACGATTTGGCCATTTGCAAGTATTGGGACAAAAACTCAAGATCGTAAATTTCGGGGTGAGAAGACATTTGTTGTTGTCGGTAAAAACTGTGAAATTAGAGAATACGTTTCCATTAATGCCTCTTGTCAGGAAAATTCTGTTGTCAGAGTGGGTGATAACTGTCTTATCATGGCCTATTGCCATGTGGCTCATAACTGCGAAGTTGGCAATAACGTCACCATGGCCAACGGTGTGAATTTAGCAGGACATGTCATTATCGAAGATTTTGCCAATATTGGAGGGATGACAGCTGTGCATCAATTTACTAGAATCGGCTGTTACTCAATGGTCGGTGGTTTTAGCAGGGTGACGCATGATGTTCCTCCCTATAGTATTGGGGCAGGTGTTCCTTACAGATTGGGTGGGCTCAATTTAATCGGTCTTAAAAGACACGGCTTCCCTTTTGAAGTGCGCAAAGATTTAACAAAAGCATTTCGCCTCATCTATCGTTCAGGGATCTATCTATCAGATGCTCTTGAACGTATTAAGAAAGAGATCAAACCCTCTCTTTACATTAAACACTGGGTAGAGTTTTGCTTGGCCTCTCGTAGAGGTCTTATCGATCTACAAGGCGTGACACTGCAACAACAAGAGCCTTTAGAGTACGAAGAGTTGATAGAAGAAGAAGTTATACCTCATTAAACTGAAAATTTGACTTTTGGACCGTGCCAAAACCTCTAGATTCAGTGATCGTGAAGAGGGTTGTATTGAGTTAATACTACCCTCTTCACAATCGCTGAATCTAGAGACTTTTCGCATCGGCCCAAAAGTCAAATTTTCAGTTTAATGAGGTATACTTGAACATCATTTTTTTTGGTACGTCCGCGTTTGCTGCCCGTGTCTTACGAGATCT
>CAYUZN010000115.1:0-5901 GCA_964449295.1 uncultured bacterium
TTGGGTGAAAATGGACAACTATAAATTAAAACTTATTTTTGATAAATGGTATTATTATACAACTTCAAAAAGAAATGAAGGAAAAAAAGATTGATAAATCTAACCTTGCAAAAATCATGAATACTAGTCGTTCTTCCATAGAAAGATTGTTAGACCCTTGTCAAACATCAAACCTAGCTACTTTAACAGAAGCTACTTTGGCTATAGGGAAAAAACTATGTCTTTCTATGGTTTGACAGAGCAGAGTGTTAGAGACTAATACCTTGCAATTAACAAAGACATAAAAAGCTGTGCTGCTTGAGTTGAAGTAAGGCTTGAGCAGTTTGGGATAAACCGACAATTTTTTCTCCTCCAAACTTGCGAGGAAAGAAAAAATTTGTTGTCTTATCTTAAACTCACGGTTTTTGTAACTGTTCATCATTTTTATTTGTAGATTTTTTCTTTTCCAAAAAACTTTCTGAAATCGTTGGTAGTTCTCTATAATCTAACTTGATCTTCGTAATAGGAAGATTTCCTGCAAGTTTTATAAAAGCTTGATTGGGATTGAGTGACATCAGGCTTGTGGGTGTCACAACTTGAGATTTTCTGTTTTGGAGAGAAATATTAACCCCATCTCTCATTTCATGAGCTCCATAGGAAATGGCTTCTTGATATTCTTTGGTTTCTTTCTCTCCAAATGATTTAGAAATTTGGTAGGCTATCTCTGACGATTGCTCTGCAAAGACTATCCTCGTAGCGCAATTCCCCATAAGTATTTTAGATGTGGATATCCCATAGATTGTATCTAGTTGAGCAGGGCTTTGAATAGCTAGTAAAGCACAACCTCCGAACTTTCGGCTTTCTGTCAGACATCCTTCGAGATCTCTAAGTTTGTTAAGCTTAGGCAATTCATCAGCAACGAACCATAGTCTTCTCTGAAGATCTTCTGGCATCTGAAGAAGACTTCTCATAGCTATGGAAAACCAAGTGGAAAGAAGTGGGTTGAGAGAGGTTCTTTGACTAGGATTAGCGGTTAGAAATAACCAACTATCATCTTTTTCATTAAGAACCCAGTCTCGAATAGAAAAAGGATCTTTCGTGTCATCGAAGTATTTAAGACATCTAACAAACGAAGCTGCTACGGAGCGAATAGATCCAGCTGTTTTTTCGGAGGCAGGGTCAAGAAAGGGTGCTGCTTCTGTTGCTTCAAGAGCATGATACAAAACAGGCAAAGACTCAAATAACATAAGACGAAGAAGCTCTGAAACCTTTTTCTCTTCTGCTTTTATTTGAAGCGCTGACGAAAAGATAGCTTGAGCAGAAGTTCTCCAGAAATCATCGTCTGCATTATGAGCCGAAGGGATAAAGCTTTGAGCTAAAGACTCGTAGTCATAGACTTCCTTGCATTCACACCAAGGATGCCAAGAAACGCTGCGTTGATCAAAAGGATTAAGGAGAATGTCTTTGTCTGGACGATAGTATTTTTCTACAAATGTCCCTGTGGTATCGACAATGATAGCTCTTTGTTTTTGATCCCTAATCTGAGGAAGGATGTGATGAAAACAATTTGTTTTTCCACTTCCTGATCCCCCAGAAACAAGGATGTGTCTTGTTTCTGAACCTTTGACTAGAGGGAGGCTTCCCAGCTTAATAGAAGAGGCTTGACGAGTGATTTTTAGCTTAAGAGCAATTTTCCAAGAAGAAGAGAGTTTTTGCCCTTCGATATGAATTTTCTTTCTCGATAGTAATCCTTTAAGGAAAAAGAGAAGAAGGGTGTTCACAAATATAAAAATGAAAATAAAAACGGATTGTTTAATAATCTCTTTTGCCTTCTTTACAATGAAAAAAGCAGGCCCTTTGCAAGTTTTTAGAACTTGTTCTGGTTTTAGATTTAACTTTTTTTGTCCATGATTTTGATTGGACAGTTTATTCCAGACATCTGGATTTACAGAAATATGGTCTGCCACGGGCTTTAAGAGACTTGTCTTTGCGTAATACCATGCTGATTGATAGTGCTGGATAGGGATAGAGACCATTTTATATAAGACATAAATACTCGTTGTCAGAACTGCAAAAGTAAGAGCAATACGGATGACTTGCTTGAGCATCCTTGCTCTATGATTGATGATCTGACCGCCTTCCGATACATTCTTAAAAAGATTCATAAATTTTGATTCCAATTACTTAATCACTTCCTCTTATGAAGAGGATGACAAATGTTCAAATTCTTAAAACAATCTCATGGATAATAGAGCTCCGTGTTCGAGGTGGTTTTGCACCTCTCTCTTAAGCGATGCTTTCAAATAAATAATTATTTTGTATCTATAGGGTTTTCAGTTATTTCTTGAACTCTATTATAAGGAGCTTTATCCCATCCAAAAAACAAAGGAAGATTCACCTCAAGAGGCCTTTCAACCACCCCCTCTTCTTCTTGTGCAACAAACACTTCTTCAGAAATTTGGTTATGTTCTCCAATTTTTCCCAAAAGAATGCAGTGTTTCCCAAAATTTACCTTTTTCTTGGCATTTTCTTGTTTGGTTGCTGTTACTGATCTAAAAAAGTTTTCTTGTACTTGTTTCATCTCTTCTTTATTTTTTTCTGAAAATTGCTGAAAGAGTTTTTCGACATTTCCTCGGTCAGTAGATTTCTTGACCTCCGAAGACACTTTCTTGCTTTCAGCCAGTATGTTTTCAGGTCCTTCATCTACACTGATTTCATCTGATAAAGAAAGACGTTCATAGTGACTTATGTGTTTTTTTATTTTCTTTGTGTGAGACGAATTGCCTGAGTTTGCTATAAACACAAAAAAAATAGGATTGATAACACAAAGAAAAATCAACGCTCTAAAAGGAAATACCACAGTTAATCCCAGCAATACAGCAGGACTTCTTTTTTTTAGCTTCACGATAAACGAGAATAAAAAAAGCGCCCCCACGTATACAACCCCTACTGAGCAAATAAGAAAATGAAGGCCAAACATGATGAGTCCCATTTCATATTTCTTTCCCCAGAGATATCCTACATAAAAAATTCCCAGCAGAATCAAAGTAGCAACTAGAGGAGCTCCATAAGAAATCCTTTTTCTCCATTTACTTCCAAAATTATCCACCGGGATCTCTTCTTGTGAAGGAAAGACAAAATTAAATAGCTTTTTGAAGCTCAAACAACCCTTCGAAGTAAAATAGTTAATTACCTGCTTGAATTGCTCAAATTCGCTTTGTTCTGTCATAAACACCTCTTTTTACTTTTCATGGTCATCATTGTCTTTGCCAAATAGAGAGTTCCATGTATTGGCCACTATTTTTGGACCTTTCATATGATCTCCTGCCTGACCCCACAAGGATCTCTCTGTTTCTTGTTCTGTTAATATCTTTCGATCAACATAAGCTTGGTCTACATGTTCTTCTCTAGATGTTAACTGGTCTAAGTGGCCTTGTCCTTCCTGTATAACCCGCTGCTTCATGGCCTCTACATGCATTTTCCCTTCTCCAAAGCTGAAACCAATCTTCTCTTCTCCGCTTGATTTCAAGGTTAGAGCACTAGGGTGAAAGTCATTTTCAGATACAATTTTAACATCCTCTAACTTGTTGTGGTAGCTCTCTTCTACAGAAAATCCCGATTCTTTAACTACGTTCTGAGGAAGATAGTCTTTTGCAAACTCTTTGACCAAATTCTCTTTTTGAGGGTTGTGAGAAGGGAGATCAAGAATGTCATTAACAACACCGACATCATTATATTTTTCTTGTAAGAATTCAACAAAACGTTGACTGAGATTTTGATGGAAAGAGACGTTGTCGCTTTCGGAGTAGTTCTTAACTTCTGCAAGTGCTTGTTGCTGAGAATAAGCTGCTCTAACTTGCTCTGCTGTCGATTTTGTATCGTTGTAAGAGTGCACAAAATCTTCATGAAGTCTCATATCTTCAGAGCTCAGAACGTTTGCCATTTCTCCTGAAGATAGATTTGTCAAAGATTGCAGCTGCTCTTGGAAGTTTTTAGCATAGCTCGCTCTTTCTGAAGAGATATCTGAGCCATGGCTCGATACTCCATCTTGCATGCTAAATTGAGCCTCTCCTTTGATACCCAAGAATCCTCCAAGACCTCCTCCACTGCTTAGGCTTAAAGAAGCTAGTTCTCTTAGAGCTTCATCACGACTAACTCCTTGAGATTGGGCATAGTCTTCTGCAATACCTAAGATAGATTGAGCAGATTTTTGAGAACTTGTCATGGTCTGAGTATTGAAATTCTCCCCGAATTGATTGTTCTTACTAATTGCTTCTACCAAACCAACTGCTTTGTTTGTTGTATCTGAAAGGCTCGCTGTATAGGCTTTTGAAGATTCTGATACAGCTGTTTCAGAGCTGGAAAGAGAGTCTTGAATAGCATTACCGAATGTTTCTGTCCGTGTAATCCCCTCTCTCAAATAAGAGTCTCCCTGTCTTAAAAATAAACTATCTTGAGTTGGGCTGTAAGTAGAAGTCTGAACACCCGTATCTAGCCCAATTGTTCCTTGTGAGAGCATTCCACTATAGCTCTGTTTAAAGACTTGTGCATTATATCCGTTGAGGTTGTCTAAACTAAGGTTGCCTTGACTATAGTTACCGTACACACTTTCTGCAGCTGTTGTGGAAGCTGCTGTCTGAGCAGGAGAAACAAGAGAAGAGGAGAACTGAACGATCTGAGAGATCCCTCCTTTAAGAAGAGCTAAAGAAATAAAAGGAATCAAAGCCATAGCCATAGCAGCTGTAGCTTCCATAGAACTATAGAGATCATATAATCCTTCTGAAGAAAATACGGTTAATTGCAAGCTGTCTCCACAGAGCTGCTTAGCTTTATAGGCCCATATAGAATCGAGCATAAAATTAACGATGACGTAGAAAACAGGCCAGATACTGATCCAAATAAGTGACTGGATCCAGTTTATAAGAGGTTTAAAAGCCATAGAAAGAAGAGAGAGAAGAATCACCAGAGGAAAGACTAGATAAATGAGTGCTTCCATATAATTTTTTAAGATAACAATAGATCTAGCTCCTAAAGCTCCAAAGATCTTTTGATTTTCTTTTTGAAGAAGTTCTGCACGTTTAGCAGTGAATGATCCGCTGTGACCAGGCACTTCTTCTTTTAAAATGTCGATTGCCATCTGTTGTTTGATGAGATTTTCAAGGTCATTTTGCCCTTTTTGTTTGAGCAAGAACTGCATCTTGCTCCCTGTCTCCCCTAATAAAATCTCTTGGGTATTGGCTTTTTGACCTTTAAGAATCAGATTCATGCGACTTATGGCTTCTTTACAAGGAAGAAAATGGGAATCTTTTTTAGATGTTTTATCTTCGAGATTTTTTTCTTGTTTGTAGAGCATGGTCCGTATTTTAGACGTGTTGTCTTCTAAAAACTTGAGAAGATTAGATTCATGAAGAAGATCTTTTTTAGTATAGAGCCCAATACCAATATCTCGAAAGACACACTCTCTGCAAAATTCTCGGAAATTATCTTCAAGGGTCGGATCTGTAATTTTCCATTTTTTAGCCCGAAAGATATTTTCTCCCGCATAGATATGACCTGTCCAGTTATAAATTTTACTATCAACTCCATGATTGACTCCTTCGAAGGCTCTCGTCATGGTATAGCTCAATTCACTCACCAAAGAGGCAAGTTTTGCTAAGAAGAAAGGAACATTATCAACAGAACTAAAAGAAGCTTCTTGTGAAGAAGGAGATTTTTCTACAATGTGATCTTGAATATGTACAGTTGTTCTGGGAAGTAAAAGCAGTGTCATGATCCCTAAAGCTGGGAGGAAAAATTGAGTGATAAGAAGATCCAATTTGTTCTTGAAAAGCGCTAGACAGATACAGTAGAAAGCTCCAAAAGTCATACTGATACGAAGAAATCCACGAAATAGTTCTCCTATTTTTCCTTCGCTTCCTCCAT
>CAYUZN010000116.1:0-5744 GCA_964449295.1 uncultured bacterium
CAAGAAATTAGTATCCTCAGAGGGAATATTACCACGGCAAGCGGTGGCAAGAAGAATGGTTTCCCCTGACTGAAGGGTGACAGCTCCATTGGCTAAACGTGCGATTTTTCCTGTCTCAAAAACGAGATCTTTTCCTGCAATGGAGATGGTCTTAGTGAACGATTTCATGTATCCTCTAGTAGTAAAATAATAACTTTATCGCAAAACTATACCAAGAAAGCTTAAATGGAGTAAAGAGAAATTCAAGCGAGCTCTATATATGCTACTTCTGTAACTACTACATGTAGTCGCCAGAGGTGTCTACAGTGGCAGCACGGGCAGCAGCTTGCTCTTTTCTTTTCTGTTTGAATTCTTCCAAATATTTATCAGCTGAGTCTTTGCTAAGCCTTATAACATCTGTCGCGAATAAATTTTTAGTTTGTCTGTCTGCAACTAGAAACTCGTAACGGTTGCTATTAGGTACTTGTCTTATAGCGAAACCAAATGTAGAAGGCTTCCCTGTTCTAGGAACACCGACAAGTTCTAATAGAGATAGAGTAGTATCAGATAAAAGGTTTTGCTTTGCTGTTTGTATGTCCTCTGGAACTGGCATATCTAACAAATCAAAGTATGTTATTTCTTTAGAAAAAGTTTGTGTTGACTGCTCTAGGCTTAAAAGAGGTATTTGTTTGAATTCTGTTAAAGCCTCGTCCGCTGTTATCCTTGCCTTCGAGTCGATTTTTAACATCTTCATGATGAGACATTCTAAGGGATCTTCCTCTTTTAACCCCAAATCTTTTGCCCAGGCATCTTGAAGCGTTGTAATTACTTTTGGTGTGTCTAGCGCTTGAAGATCTTTTATGCCATTTACTAACCATAAAGGAGTTTTTCCAATTAGTTGTAGTAGAACAAGTCCCATAGCCCACATGTCATCATTAGTTTTACTGATCGTAGAAATTTTTGTTTGTTTTGAGTCTATGAGTTTTTGCATAATTTCTGGAGAAAAATACCCATTTTGCCCGCTTAGCACACCTTCTTCTCCCTTCCCGGTTGTTTTTGCAAAGTTAGCAATAGTTGCCTCAAGCCGATCATTGATTAAAATATTTTCAGGAGAGATCCCTCGATGAACAAAGCCAAGATTATGAAGATTGTTAAGGCCTATAAGTAATTGCTCAATGATTAACCTAGTCTGTGCTTGAGTTAAATTGCCATTTTTTAAGGGCTTAAACAAGCTATTGTTAGCTGTTGGTAGACTTGGCAGAATAAAAGAGTATTTTCCCTGTGCTGCAATTAACATAAGTGGAGAGAGAAGACCGGCTTTAGCCTCTGCTTTTTGAATGGCTGTAAGAGTTGTGTGTTCATTCATTCCTGCTACAAACGTTTCGTGCTGTATGTCGAGAAGTTCTTTAGGTTTTCTTAGTATTGTAGGATCTTTATATTTATCTGAGGGATTTTGTTCTTTTTTTTCTTCTTTAAAGCGCGCGTGTTTTGCAAAGGCTTGCTGAGCAGTCATATCAGATTTGATGACCCAGCAAACTTTGGATTTGCCAGATTCTGTTGGTAGAATTTTATCTAGTCCATTTGTTCCGTCTTTTTTGGTTCTTATAACAAAACTATCAGAACCAATGAAGACTGTTCTGTAAATTGAAGGATCACTGTCGTATGAATCGCCCTTTAAACTCTCACTTTTCTCATAAAGCCGCACTTTTCCTTGGAAGCCCTCATTAACGGCTGATATGATTTTTTTTACGAATTTGCCAAGAGATCTAGTGTTGAATATCCCTGCTGTATCTATTGTTTTTTTTAATTCTCCTTCTGTATTAGGAGCTTGAAAGGCTTGTTGAAGAGGCGTGAGAGGTCTTATAGAGTCCATAATTTTTACCTAATTTTTATTTATTATTTAATAGTCCCCCAAGGATGTCTTGGGGGCATAAGAGGAAAGACTTTTATTTTCTTAAGTTCAATCTAGCAATAAGACTTTGGTAGCGTTTTGTATCGGTTGAATTGAGATAGTCGAGAAGTTTGCGACGTTGACCGACTAGTTTGAGAAGGGCAAGTCTAGAACCGTGGTCTTTAGGGGCTAATTTGAGGTGCTCTGTGAGCTCGGCAATTCGCTCAGTGAGAATTGCAATCTGCACGTCCGCTGACCCCGTATCCTTTTCATGAAGTTGGAATTTTTTTGTGATTTCTTCTTTTGTTCCTTTATCTAATGACATTCGGAAAATCTCCTGTATGGGGTATTAAAAACTGTTCCCCATTATATGAAAAAGCAGTTATTGAATCAATCTTAAGTTTTTTGGTACACTATTTGCCCATGGATAGTGATCAATTTTTTATGCAAGAAGCCTTGTGCGAGGCAAGAAAAGCTTTCGAAAAAAATGAAGTTCCAGTAGGTGCTGTTCTCGTTTATCAAAATAAAATTATCGCATGGGCGCACAATCAAGTTGAAACTCTGCAAGATGCGGCAGCTCATGCCGAACTTTTATGTTTACAACAAGGGGCAAAAATTTTGGGAAATTGGCGACTTTTACAGACAACTCTTTATTGTACGCTAGAGCCTTGCCCTATGTGTGCAGGGGCTATGATTCTCTCACGTATTAAAAGACTTGTTTGGGCAGCGCCCGATATTCGTCAGGGAGCAGATGGTTCTCTCTTTCAAATTTTAAATCAACCCCATCCGATTCATCAAATTGCCATTGAAAGAAATGTGCTCAAAGAGCAATCTGCTTCTTTATTGAAAGAATTTTTTAAAAAGCAAAGAGTATGCAAGAAATTTTTGAAGAACTCATCAAGCTCCAAAGAAACAAAATCCTCTCCTGTGCTCAAAGATTAGTCCCGCATGTGACAGAAGAAGATCTTTTGCAGCCGAATGACTTTTCTCTTTTAGAACAAAATCCCCACTTTCGTTACGAAGAAGGGGTTTTAGAAGGTTTGCTAACGGCTCGCATGGCTTATTTAGCGAAACTTAACGAACCCATCCGATTGCTTTAAAAATCTTATTAGCTACCGCATCAATTTGGTGATGAAGAAGCATGTTTAACGGAGTAATAAAGCTATCAATTCCTTTTGATGTCAAGGTTTCAGAAAAAGTTAATCCCATATTTCGGCAAATGATGTAATACAGAAAACTTTTTCCTGTATATGGGACAAGCGTATTCGAAGCATTGTCTTGAAAATAAAAAGACTCGCCTAATTTTGCTTTTGCATAGTCTGCTGCTAGGCTGTTCAATATAAGAATAACACGAAGCTTAAGAGGGAGCTGTTGACATCCTAGGTATCTAGTGAGTAAATAAGTAGTTGATTGTTGTATGAGATGATATTTGAGTTGATGACTCCAGTTGAAACGCTTGTTGTCAAAAGCGCTGATTATCGATATAGAACCTCCTTTTAAGTGAGTAAATTTTAAAGGATTTTTGGGTAATCTTCAATGTAAAAAATTCATTGGATCAAAAAGCTGCTTGTTTTTTATCCTAAATTTCGGTTTACTATCATCTATACTAAATGTAGAGCTAATATAAGGATAAGTTATGAAAAAAGAAGGGCATCCTCCCTACCAAAAAGTGTTATTTGTTGACTCATCGACAGATTTTAAATTTGTCTGTGGAAGCACCTTGCAACCAAAAGAAAAAGCGGAATTTGAGGGGAAACAGTACCCTGTTTACAAAATGCCAATTTCATCTGCCTCCCACCCCTTCTTCACAGGTGCTAACCAACTTCTTGACTCTGAAGGGCGTGTTGATAAGTTCAAGAAACGCTACGACAAGAAAAAGAAAGATACGGAAGAGGAAGAAGCTAAAGTGGAAGCAGCAGCAGCTGCCGCTCCTAAACGCAAACCTAAGAAGAAGTAACCTCTTAAGATGGAAACTAGAGTCCGCAAGCTCCTCAAGCGGCACGAGGAAGTGGAGCAACTCTTAGGCCATCCTGAGACGCTTGCAGATCAAAAAGAATACCGTATGCTCACACAAGAGCATGCGTATATTTCTGAAATTAAAGAGATGTGGGAAGCTCTTGAGCATTCCAGATCTCAACTTCAAGAAGATCAAGAACTTCTGGGGCTTGAAAAAGATCAAGAAATCATTGCTTTTCTCAAAGAAGAGATTCAGTCTTTAGAAGCAAAAGTCATTCACCTTAACAATCAATTAGAAACTCTCCTTGTTCCTCCAGATCCCAGGGATAGTCAAAATATTATTTTGGAGATTAGAGCAGGCACAGGAGGCGATGAAGCCGCTCTTTTTGTCGGTGATTGTGTCAGGATGTACAAATGTTACGCCGATCAAAATGGCTGGAAATATGAGCAGCTCTCATGTGCTCCTTCAGAGCGAGGAGGTTTTAAAGAATATATTATGGTTCTGTCAGGGCCTAATGTCTTTAGAAAGATGCAATATGAGGGAGGCACACATAGGGTCCAGCGAGTTCCTGACACAGAAACACAAGGACGTGTGCATACCTCTGCGATTACAATTGCCATTTTGCTAGAACCCTCTGAAGAAGAAGAGATTGCTATCGATGAGAGAGACCTCAGAATAGAGACCTACAGAGCTTCTGGTGCAGGCGGTCAGCACGTTAACGTGACTGATTCCGCTGTGCGCATTATCCACATTCCGACAGGGACAGTGGTCACCTGTCAAGAAGAGAGAAGTCAGCATAAAAATCGCGATAAAGCAATGCGCCTTTTATCGGCAAAAATTTTAGAAACCAAAAGAAAAAAAGAGCATGACGAGATGGCAAATCTGCGCTCGTCTCAAGTCGGCTCAGGAGATCGTTCAGAGCGGATTCGCACCTATAATTTTTCTCAAAATAGAGTGACAGATCATAGAATCGATCTCACTCTTTACAAACTCGATCGTGTGCTCGATGGTGATTTGGATGATATTACAGGAGCGCTTGTCAAACATTTCTACCAAGAAAAACTGGCAGGTGCATGAAAACAGTTTTGGAAGTTTTACAGGTTTCTGCCAAATTTCTTGAAGAGAAAGGAATTGAGAAAGCACGCAGGCAAGTCGAAGAGCTCATGGCAGCTGTTTTAAAACTCAAAAGAATCGATCTCTATGTTCAGTTTGATCGCCCTTTGGAAGAGACTGAATTGACCCTTTTAAGAGAGCTTATCAAGAGAAAAGCTAAGGGTGAGCCGGTTGAGTATATTTTAGGGGAAGTTGAATTTTATCATTGTCTATTTCAGCTAACGCCTGCTGTGTTAATTCCAAGGCCGGAAACAGAAATTTTAGTGACTCATATTGTAGAAATGTTGCCAGATAGCCCGTTGACGGTGTGGGATGTCTGTACGGGTTCTGGATGTATAGGAATTTCTTTAAAAAAAGCGAGACCCCAGTGGCAGCTATGTTTGTCCGATATTTCCTCTGAGGCTTTGAAAGTAGCTCAAAAAAATGCGGCTCAAAATGAGGTTGAAGTCTCTTTTTTAGAGGGAGATTTGCTTAAGCCTTTTGCAGGCAAGAGAGCTGGTGTGATCATTTGTAATCCACCTTATGTCACAGAGGAAGAGTTTGCCCATTTAGATGTGAGTGTGAAAGATTTTGAGCCTAAAATGGCACTTGTGGGAGGCAGAACAGGGTTAGAATTCTACGAAAGGCTAGCTCTAGATTTGCCACAGGTTTTAAATCCAGGTGGTAAAATTTTTCTTGAGATGGGAACGGGCATGGGCAAGCAAATAGAGTCTCTTTTTTCTGATTCGGTTTGGGCTAAGAAAAAGATCATCGATGATTGGAGTGGGCATAATAGATTTTTTTTCGCAGAGATTTGCTTGAAAT
>CAYUZN010000117.1:0-5546 GCA_964449295.1 uncultured bacterium
ATGGCAACGATATTTTTATGATCTTTGTGATACATCGGCACAAAAGGAGAATAGACAGTTGTCAGAAGCCGCCTCATTTCAGCTACTGTATAAAAAGATGGCACAAGCTGAATCGATGAGAGAGGCTGCATGAGTTCTTTAGCTGTTTTTGTTTTGAGTGAGAAAATATTACTGACGATGACATCGAATTCCCCTTCCCCTTTTTCCTCTAAGATCTTTTGCAATTCTTCTCTATTTAAATAGAGATTGCCATGCTCTGAGCTACCAATGAGGTAATGAATCCCCTTACACATCGCATCAAAAAGCCACACAATAGGTGTCAGAATAATCGATGTCATATATAAAATGGGAATACCCAACATAGCTGCATTCTCGGCATACCGCCTGCCAGCAAACAAAGGAGCGATCTCAGCAAATACAAGAACAATAAAGACTTGTGTTAAGGGCGCATAATCAGGGCTATACCCTAAGGCCTCATAAAAACGTCTAGCACACTCTGAGCCAAGTTGAAGCGCCGCATTGATACAGATCAAACATGTTCCAAAAAACTTGGCAGGAGAGTGAAGAAGCTTACTAATCCAAATGGCACGCTTGTTATCTTTACTTACGTAATATTGCAATCTCACTTTATTAAAAGAGATGCAGGCCATTTCGACCATGGCAAAAAAACCTTGAGCAACAAGACAACTTAAAATGAGACATAAAAAGAATTTCCACGAAGGATGTATCACACTTTCTTAAGCCTCCGAATATAGACTCTTCGCACTCTGGTAGGATCAGCTGACAAGACATGAAACAAGAAATAATCCGTAATGAGCTTAGTCCCACTCTTAGGAATATCGCCCATCTTCTCTGTCAGATAACCCCCAATTGTCACCATGTGATTTTCACTCATCAAAGAGACATCAAATATCTTTTCGAGTTCGGCAATTTCCAATTTACCAGAGGCTATGATGACATCTTCTCCTGATCTGGTATATAAACTCTTATCATCTCGTTTCCCTACGATATCCCCTACAATTGTTTCGACGAGATCTTCTAGAGCAATCAGGCCAGAGACAGAGCCATATTCATCGACAACAATAGCAAGTGACTCTTGCCTGTCATAAAATTGTCTGAGAAGAACTCTAGCTGGAATCGACTCAGGTGAAAAAAAAGGTTTTTCTAAAATCGGCACGAGTTCTTGCACACTTTTTAAAAGTGGCTTATGAAGAAAAAAAATCCTGCTTGTTATGATACCAAGAATATTATCGAGTCCTTTATCACAAATAGGAATTCGCGAGCATTCTTGATCGACAAAAAGATGGATAAGTTTTGATAATGGCTCACTCATATCAAAAAAAAGAACCTCTTCCCGGGGTCTCATGCGTTCTTTCACCGTTGATTCTTTTAAAACAAGATAGCCTCTCACAAGTTCTGCTTCATCGGCATTGAGCACACCGTATTTACGTGATGTCTGTAGCGCATGCTGCAATTCATCAATGGAAATTTCTTCCTCTTTTTTTAGAAAAAAGAAGAAGCAGCGCACCACAATATTTGTTGTTGAGACGAGAAGTTTTCTAATCGGAAAGAGAGCTTTTTGACAAAATTGAATAAAGGGGGCCGTCCAATAAGCAATGGCTGTACTATGAGCAAATCCAATCGATTTAGGAATACCGTCTCCAAAAATCAAAGTCAGCGCTAAAGGCAGCCCGACATTCCATCCCCATCCAGGAGAGTCTTTAAAAATACTAGACGAGACATTCTGAATCAAAATATTGATCGAAATATTAAGCATGATCACAGTGACAAGCAGATCTCTCGGAGATGCGAGCAAATGGCTGATCAGCTGTTTTCTCTTATCTTTATCTTGTTTAAAAGCTTTGACTTTGAGAGATGAAAGAGAGAAAAGGGCTGTTTCAGACGCAGAGAAGAGACCTGAAAAAACAATGAGCACAAGAAGAGTCACAATGAGAATTATCATTCTTCTTTCTTAAAGTAGACTTTGAGCTGCCCCTTAGGAACCATTCCCAATCCTTTCATTAAAACCATTTCAAGCCATGCAGGGTCAGAATAACTCTTGATCAAAAGCTCTAGCTCTTCTTTCTCTAAATAAGCTAGCTCTGTTTGTTTCTCTAGAGTTATCTTACGTGACACAAGCTCTTTATATACTAGATTTTTGTTATACATTCCATGAAAATAAAATAAAGAGATTCCCACCAAAAACACTAAAACTAAGCCACCTTCTTTGAAAAACGATTTTTTTGGTTTTGAAGTCATCTTCTATCTCATTTAAGGGGTCTTAGTTTTTATCATAACTGTGAGTTCTTAAGCAACAGGTAGTGTGATGCCTATCTGATTCATGTATTTTCCTTGTCTATCGGCATAAGAGACTTCACACACTTCATCTCCTTCATAGAAAAGAACCTGTGCTAGACCCTCATTCGCATAAATTTTAGCAGGTAGCGGTGTCGTATTCGAAATCTCAAGCGTGACAAATCCTTCCCACTCAGGCTCAAACGGAGTGACATTCACAATGATACCACACCGTGCATAGGTTGATTTGCCAATACACATTGTTAGCACACTTCTGGGGATCCGAAAATATTCAACACTTCTTGCCAAAGCAAAAGAGTTAGGAGGAATGATACAAGAATTTCCCTCTATATGAATAAACGCTTCATTCTTAAAATTTTTCGGATCGACAAGCGCATTATTCATGTTTGTAAAAATTTTAAATTCACCAGCAACCCGTAGATCATACCCATAACTTGAAAGACCAAAACTAATGACTTTCTGTCCATCCACAAATTTCACTTGATGATCGACAAAAGGCTCAATCATCTGATGTTTGCGTGCCATCTCCCGAATCCATCTATCTGCTTTAATACTCATAAGGCACCTCTTTTTTTAGATATAGCTTCACAAATCGTTTTTTGCTAGAGTGATTTTACCATGAACGATGAATTTATAGAGTCTTCTTTCTCGCAACCCGATGAAATTTATGAAAACACCTTACGGCCGCAAAGTTTAAAAGATTTTGTTGGCCAAGATGCGGTTCGAGATCGGCTAGAAGTTTTTATTGGCGCTGCCAAAAAAAGAAAAGAAGCGTTAGGCCACTCTCTCTTTTATGGCCCTCCTGGTGTTGGAAAGACCACCCTAGCACACGTGATTGCTAAAACAATGGGAACAAATCTCACCGTTACCTCAGGGCCTGTCATCGAAAAAGCTGGTGATCTTGCAGGGATTCTCACAAATCTCAAAGAAGGTGATATCCTCTTCATCGATGAAATCCATAGACTCAGTCACACCATTGAAGAGTACCTCTACCCCGCTATGGAAGACTTTTCCCTCGATCTCTTAATCGATGCAGGAGCATCGGCAAGAAGCGTCAAAGTTAATCTCAATCGTTTTACACTTGTAGGCGCTACAACCAGGGTAGGACTTCTTAGCAGCCCTCTACGCTCTCGTTTTGCTTTCACCTGTAGACTCGATTATTATGAGCTCCCTGTTTTAGAAACAATCGTTGTTCGTTCAGCCCATATTTTAAATATATCGATTGATAAACAAGGTGCGCAAGAAATCGCCCTTAGATCAAGAGGAACACCTCGTATTGCCAATAATCTACTGCGCTGGGTGAGAGACTACGCTCAAACACGAGGCAACAATAAAATTGACAAAGAGACAGCTCTAAAAGCCCTAAAAATGCTCTCTATTGATGAGCGCGGCCTAGATGATCTCGATAAAAAAATCTTAACGATCATCATCGAGCATCACAATGGTGGACCCGTCGGATTAAACACGGTAGCCGTTGCCATGGGAGAAGATGCAGGCACCCTCTCAGAGGTCTATGAACCCTACCTCATCACGCAAGGTTTTTTAAGAAGAACTTTAAGAGGCAGAGAAGCCACTCACCTTGCCTATCAACACTTAAGGTTACCCTACCCTAAAAAAATTGGAGATTAATATTATGAAACACTTACTAACTTTAACCTGCGTGTCAACTCTACTACTAGCCACCTTTGATTTATCTGCTAAACCGACAACCTCCGACATTTCACAACACGAAAAACCAGCTACTTTACGTGTGATAACTGAAAAAGAATTACCTGGTGCTTTTTTAGAGATACAAGGCCCTCATCATATTTACAACCCTCTTGATGGCACAATTTTGTCACGCGGACTACTCAATAAAAAACACCCTGTCAAACTCGAAGAATATGGCCTTAACTGGGGAGAAAAAATTCCCGGTGTCACTCACATGCGCATCGTGCCTTTAGATAGCCAAACACACGTAGTCATCAATGGCACCCCCTATAAAGGATGCGTTGAAATCTCTGCAGATCAAAACACACTCACCATTATCAATGAAATCGATATCGAAAACTTCCTCAAGACAACACTTCCCTCCCATTTTACAAAACCCCTTCCTCGAGAGCTGATGAATGCGGTAGCTATCTTGGCAAGAACACACGCGTATTATCTCGCAGCAAAAAATACAGAAAATTCATTTGATCTCGATGGCACGCTCTTCAATTATCAAGATAAGACTTTAGTCACTCCTACCTATTATATCGATCAAGCCATAGATACAACACGTCATGCTATCTTAACCTTTAAAGGAAAGCCCTTCCCTGCTACATGGACTTTAGATAGCGCAGGAAAAACAGCCAGCTTCTCGACTATCTTTAGAAAGACAGCGCTCACACCTCCTTCTGTCACAGTTCCTTTAGCTACAAAAAATCTAGATGACAGACAATGGCGTTATGTGATCTCTAAAAAAGCTTTAGCTGAGAAAATGCAACTAGACAACCTCACGTCTCTTGATCTCTTCGTTGACGAGACATCTGACAAAGTCTATGGTCTTAAGCTCTCCTCCCACTCCGATGCCAAAGAAGTTGATTTTATCCAATTTCAACAACTCCTAGGCAAGCACCACCTTTTAAGCAACAGATTCACAACCTCTCTTCAAGGAGATAGCGTCATCTTCACAGGCTATGGAAAAGGGCTAGGCGTGGGCCTTTGCCTTCATACAGGTCACATCCTGGCAGACAAAGGCAAAACAGCCACCGAAATACTGGCCCCCTTCTTTCCTCATACGGAAATACATAAAGTGAGACGTTTAGACGAATTAAAATAACATTTATATCAAGGACTGCTCCAAAAAAATAGCTTTTTAATTTTATTTGATATAAACTTGATCTCTATTTTCGGAAGTTTCCATGGTATCCGCAGTTTTATGTAGAGTTGCTTCTTGCCTGACAAATCCTAATAATTTTGTCACAGTAGGGTATGCAGCTTCTTTTGCTTACTTAATTATCAATGGCTGTAAAGCTGATAATAATAATCTACTCGATAAGGGCTCTATGCATAAACCATTTGGATCTGCCCATATAATCTCAATTATCTCTCAAACAAATCTTAGTCTGTTAGCCCTGATAATGTCGAAAAACGTAGTTGCGCAAAAACTCTCCACGTCTATCTCTGATAAATTGGGTGGTAGATTCCTGCCTTCATCACGTACTCTGATACTTGCCCCTCTTCTATTAAAAACACTCGACCTTGTG
>CAYUZN010000118.1:0-5507 GCA_964449295.1 uncultured bacterium
ATACAGTACACTACAATCATTTGCTTGGTTCGGCATTATCTCTTATTCCTCTTGCAAAACCGATTGTTCGTTTAGCTCAGGGTATTATTTTCAATATCAGAGGATAAATCTGAGTGATATACCCAATAAAGCTGGAAATCTGGCTTTTGGCACTGTCGAAAAGCCAAATTTCCAGCTTTATTGGGGATACATAAAATAATAGTATCTTGGAACTTTTATAGTGATTATAATAAAAGCATGAACTTTGAGTCGTGTTTAAATAAGCAACAGGCCTTAAAAGAGCTCTTTTCGACCTGCCTAACTGCTGAGGCTAAATACCAAAAAATCATTCAATTGGGACAGCAGCTGCCTTCTTTGAGAGAAGACTTGCATACCCCTGATAACCTTGTTGAAGGGTGCCAAAGCGTGATGTATTTATCATCAACTTATAAAAATGGGTGCATGATCTTTGAAGTTTATTCTGAAGCCCTTATCTCTAAAGGACTTGCGGCTATATTGTTATTTATTTACAATGAAGAAGCGCCAGAGACCATCTTAAAATGCCCTCCTACGGTGCTCTCAGAGCTAGGAATCCAGCAAACCCTCACTCCTGGCAGATCAAACGGCCTTTTTAACCTCTATCTCAAAATGAAGCAAAAGGCACTAAAAGAGCTATCTTCAAATAATTTTTAATCATTAGTCTATAAGATTAAGAGAGTTAGTCGCAGATACTATCTAACTTAGACTCAATTATTTGACACCCCTATATAAATTATGTTAAGATTATATTAAATATATTAAGGAATTGTTAATATGTCTTATATAAATCCTAATGACTCTAGCTTTAAAGGTAGTAACTATTCTAATTCTCCCTCACTAACTCCTGAACAAGCTCAAAAAATTATCGAAGATCTTTTTCAAGATCTTGTGATTAATCAAACTCAATACCCCAATTACATTGAACTAGTCGGCATCATCAATACTATTCGAGGAAAGGTCTATGACCCTGCTAACGTTGGCATATTAGATGATCTCGTCAAACAAGCCAAAGAAGTTTTAGGAAAAGGGGGCGTAGATCCTGGAGTTCCACTCACAGATGATCAAAAAGCTGCGCTAGAACGCTATAAAGAAGCGCAAGCTGCTTTAGATGAATTAAAGCAAAAAATGGAAGACCTTCCTAATCAAATCAGCAAGCTAGAAGCTTTAATTAAAAAATTACTAGAAGAACTCAAAAAATGTGAAGAGCAGTTAGATGAATTAACAGGCTCTGCTTTAACACAAGCAAAAGAGCTCTATGAGACACTCTCACAACAACTCTCAGAAGCTCAAGAAAACCTCGATTTCTTAAACAATGAATACAACGATCTTGCAAAAACACAAACAACTCTTTTAACAGACCTCTCACGCTATATGCAAGATATTGAACGTTTAAAAGAAAGCATCTTAAATGGAACTCCTGCTGAAACTGAACAATTACTTAAAGATTTAGAAGCTCTTACTAAAGAATTTAAACAAAAGCTATCTGACTACACTAACGCGTTTAATGAAGATAAAGCCAATTTTGAGCGCAATCAAACATCACTGAATGACTCTCTTAACGGACTTTCAAAAGATCTTAAACGCCTGCAAGAACTGGTAAATGTTCTTCCTCCTGAAGAAGAACCTGTGATTCCAGGTGCTCCTGCAAAACCAACAGGCAATGAAACTGCAGATCAGGCAGCTAAAAAAGCCAATGATTACTTTGAATATTTAGCAGCACATTACATAGAGCTTGGGCTTTCCTATGATGAGTATAAGATTCTTGTCACACAGTTAAATGGTCTTAGGGTGTCTATTCTCAATATGAGTCCAGCCGATAGACAAGCTGCTCTAGAGAAAGCCTACGAAAGTATTTGCCCTCTTTCCGAGGAGGCAAGACTGGCTAAAAAAGCGTTTGATGACGTCAAAAAAATCTTGGATGCGCTTAAAAACATCACAGATCCTGCAGCTCTAAAAAGCCTTATCGATGAACTGAAAAAACTACTAGAAGAATGTCAAGGAAAACCAGGAGCAGATAATTATCAGACTCTTCTCACATCTTTACTTAATCTAGAATCAGCTCTTAATGCATTGTCAGGAAATTCCAGCTCTTATCTCTCAGAAATTCAAAAATTCGTCTCCCAAATTGAAGCGCTCAACACAGCTATCAAACAAGAATCAAATGCTCAAATGCGGCAAGATCTTCTCTCTCAGATCAACTCTCTTGTCATTCAAATGCAATCCTACATGCAAAACAATTCAATTTCTGTAGAAGCTCTGAGCCAAGAAATTAAGAGTCTGACTGATAATTTGCAAAAGCTTAAATTAGACATTCGAGACTTAAGACGAGAGACAGGACTTGCTCCTCCTTTTGACGATGACAAAGGGCAAGACATGTATTTTGACTTTGGTATTTTCCAAAATGATATCCAACAATTTGTCGATGCTAGCACAACTCCTCCCTCATTTAGAATGGAGGCCTTTAAAGCCTATCTCGATGATTTATTTGCAAGACTGGGAGAAGCAGGCATTAACAAACTCTTCCTCTCTTTTGCTCAGCTAGCAGATATTGAGTATCTATCTGGAAATACAACAATTCCTCCAGGAAAAGACGCCACAGACAGAGACACCATTTTACAACTTTTTAACATCTCAGCCAGTTGCGGTCTTGCACCTGATGAAATCTTTAAACAATTTATCGAAAGTGCTCGTGACAACAATTGTGAAATCAACCTCTCTATCGGTGGAGAAAGAGCCACTGTCGAGAATTTTGCTATAGGTAGTGATCCAAAAGCTTCTGCTAATATCATGTTTGAATTCATGAAAAAATACAACATCGCCTCGATTGATATCGATATTGAAGGCGCACCTGTTGAAGCTGTTAATCGCAACCCTGAAGGATTCCAACAATACTTCAAAGAACTTCACAGACTTCTCCAAGAAGAAGGTGCTGGAAGAAAAGTCTTGTTAACGCCTCTGGCTGACTGGACACATGCTGCCTATGATCCGAATGCCTCTTACCCCAACACATCAGCAGCTAGCATAGAATCTCTATTCTTTGACAGAAACGGCAACTCTATCTTCAGAGATATGTTCGACGGCCTTAATCTCATGACCTACTCAGCCTCTCAATACTACCTTGAGGCGAGCCACAACACGTGGGGTATTGAGCAGTGGATTGACCTTATCGGAGGCCCACAGTTTGCTTACATGATTTCAATTGGACTTGAGGATAATATCCCTTACAATACACCAGGTGGCAATGCGACTCCAGACAGCAACTACGAGATCAAACCAGGATCAACAGCAGGCGAGGGAGCAGCTCAAGTCTTCCTACAACTCGTAGCTCAGCTCATGAAAGATGGCTATCTCTCCCCCGATGCTCAAGGTCCAGACTATGGCCTTGGAAAAACCTTCGGATGGCCTGACAACAGCCGAGATGACACCTACCATGGCATTAATAACTTCATGAAAGATTACATGGAATACTTAAAAGATTTCTCTCCTAAAGAATATCTCTAAGAGCTAGGGGAAAAACTACCCCTCTTTAACCGTCGCTGCCCTCAAATGAAAGGTCTCTCTCGACCTCTAGAGCATGCTGAAGTTCTATAAGCACAGGTCCTTTATAACCTGGCCCTTGAGACGCTTTTCTTAACCAGTCCATCTGATCGTCATTCCAACCCTTTAAATGAACCTCACAGCTACTTGGTAATGATAAAATATCTGCTGGGAGCTGTTCTAAACCCTTACATTCAGAAAGATTAAGTTCTTCCAATTGTGTGAAATCTTTTAAAGGCGGCAAGCTTCTGAGGTTAGGGCACTTAGATAGATCTAATTTTGTTAAAGCTGGACAATCTATCCCTGGCATAATTTGGAACGAAGAGCAGGTCTCTATACGCAGTATCTGTAAAGAAGAAACTCCGCTACACTCAATTGTTTCCAATTGAGAGCAATCTGCTATGTGCACTCTAGTTAATTTGGAATTATCTTTTATTACCCCATGTTTAACTCCATGGCACGATTCAATGTCTACTTCCTCTAAACCTGGGAAAATGCTTAGATCCAGTCTTTCGATAGCAGGGCAGTCCTTAATAAAGAAGATTTTCAATCCTTTACAATTGTCTAAACTCGTCATCGTCTCAAATTTAGGGCACCTTCCAATATGTAGACTTTCCAGAAGCACGTTATTAGAACTTGAATTAGACACCTTTGTAAGATTCGGACATTCATACAGTGCCAACCTCCTCAAGTATTTAAATGATTTTAAATCTGGAAAGTCAGTAGCGGTATAACCAAAAAGCTGGAGGTCGTTTAAATCGGGATAGTTTAACTCAGGGATAACAGCAAACTTTACAGAAGATTCAATTTGAATTTGTGTCATATGTATCGGTAACATTGGAAAAAAAGAAAGCTCAGGACAACCAGAAATAGTAATACTAACCAAATGTTGGAATTCCCTGAAATCTGGCAAAGAAATCAGCTTGTCACATCGTTGGAAACTAATTCCCGTCATTCTGGACCGAAGGCTGTCAAAATCAAAAACCCAGGTTGGAAAAGATGTAAGACCCGAAATATTATCCAGTGTTAAAAAGCTACCTTTTTGGCTCAAAAAATTGAAAATTTTATTCTGTAGGCCTTCCCTTATGGTTTTTTCCACAGGTAATATACCTTGTTCAAAAACCCAAGAGGTAAACTTATCTTTATAATCTTCTTCTGAATAAAAACGACCATCTTCAACTGCTATTCTTTTGTTACCATTTTCCTCAGCTGAAAAAACAGGATATCGTAGAAGACCGTTATATTTAGATAGGTTATCCATAAAATCCTTTGTATGTTAGAGTTATCGGGTTAGAGTATCCCAAATCAACTATTTTAAAACCACCTAAAGAATTTTCCACTTTGAAATATTACGCTCTTTTGTATGATTAAAAACAGCTTTTAACGTACTGACAAGCAGCGATTTACCAAAGCGTCTGGGACGAGATAGAAAATAGTATTTCCCCTCATTTAGATCTAAAACACTGTTCTCACAGAAATTGTCTTAGCGCTCAAAAAAGAGATTTCTTCAACGACAAGCTCGAATTGATCAATACGCACACACTCTCCAACGGAGGGATTATGTCCCAAAAGTTTTGTGACAAGTTCATCTAGCGTCTCAACACCATGAGAGTCGAGATGCACTTGATATTCTTCATTAAACTCGGTAATTTTTGTCTCTCCAGGAAATGTTCTATCGACAACGACATGGTGCATTTTAGGAACAATTTCCTCAAAAGACATCCACTCATCTGATTGACCAAAAATTCCATCGACGATTTCATCTAGTGTTAAAATTCCTGTTGCATGGCCTGCTTCATTGAGCACGACGGCAACGCTCTGATTATTACGCTGAAATTGTTTTAAGATCACGATAACAGACTCTTTTTCTGTGATAAACCAAGGCGGTTTAGCGTACTCTCTAATTCTCTTATTATCTGCTTGACGTAGGAGATCTCGAGGGTAGGCAATGG
>CAYUZN010000119.1:0-5481 GCA_964449295.1 uncultured bacterium
GCCAACTGCGATCCAGCAAGGCAAGTATGTCGCAAAAATAATCAAAAAACAAACCCCTAAAGAAAAAAGACCTCCTTTCAAATACTTCGACAAAGGAAGTATGGCAACTATCGGCAAAGCCAAAGCGATTGCTTGTGTAGGGAAATTTCAATTTACAGGACTCTTTGCTTGGCTCATGTGGTGTTTTATCCACATCGTTTATCTCATCGGCTTTAGAAATCGCTTAAGTGTGATGCTTGAGTGGTTTTTATTTTATCTGACAGGACAAAGAGGCGCACGTTTGATTTATGGCTCTATCGATTCACTCTTATCTAAAATATCTCCGCCCAAAAAATAGTTCCCAATTCTGGGAAAAGCACCCCGCTTTTCTATATGGGCTTTTTATTTTACTTGGCAGCGCCTCTATTTTAAAGCCGAGCTTCTCCTACTTTTTACCTCTGGGATGGCTCATTTATTCTTCTTATCACACCATCAAATTACTTCTCATTGGAATATCTCTATTTGCACTAACCTTGATCTACACCAAAACACTCTACACATTTCCTGACATCGGTGACGAAAAAATAGCAGGAGAAGGACTCTTTCATATTGAGAGCATTTCTATCCATGCCTCACCTTTTCAACACTCCTATCTTTTTAAAGGCTCTTTACGTCATTTCAATCAGTGGAAAGATATTCCCTGCAGCTTTCATATCCCTTTAAAAAAACAAAGACCACTGGGAAACTCCGATCTTCTTATTCAAGGACACCTCTTACAAAAAGCAGATAAAAAATATACCTTAAAACTCACCTCTTTCACACCCGTTCAGAAAAAAAACAATCTGGCTGAATGGCGATTTAAGCAAAAACAAAGATTCACCGAGTGGTTAAAAGCCTCTATCCCAGACAAAGAAGCCTGCAGTTTTTTGACATCGATGTTAACAGGTGATACCGATGATAGAGTACTCAATCTCGAATTTAATAGATTAGGACTGCAACACATTTTAGGAGTCTCTGGCTTTCAATTTGTGCTCCTTGCCGCCATCGGCAATTTTCTCTTCCGTCTCATCTTACCCTACAAATTGGCAACCGGCTGTCTTATTCTCTCTTTAACTGCTTATTTTTTCTTTTTGGGAGATTCTCCCCCTGTTCAAAGAGCTTGGGTATCTGTCACCATTTTCTTAATCGGCATTCTTCTTAACAGACGAACAACTCCTTTGAATGCTTTAGGAGCAGGCCTTATGATCGGAGTGCTACACAACCCCTTATCGATTTTAAATATCGGTTTTCAACTCTCATTTTTATGCACACTTGCCATCTTACTTCTTTATCCGGTGATAAGAGGTGCCATTAATCCTCTTCTACCTTCCAGGCCCTTTCATGAAATCCTATCTATGACAGGCTGGAATAGGCATGGCTATATCTGTTCGGCTCTCATAAGAGAAACACTTGCCCTTAACCTTGCTGTCCACTCTCTCGCACTCCCCGCTCTTCTCTGTTTATTTGGAAAATTTCCCCTCTTGAGCCTCTTCTACAACCTCTTTATTCCTTTTGGCGCAACCCTTGTCTTCATAGGCTCTCTCATTGCCATCTTTTTCACAGCCCTAATACCACCTCTAGGTATTTGGTTACACCATATCAACACCCAACTCACCACCATCCTTCTAGATATCTCAAACAATCCACCCGCCTACCTCGAGTTTTTCATCCGCGCTCCCAACTTCCCTCTATGGTTATCCATAACTCTTTTAACTTTAATCACTAGCTACTCACTCACCCACAGTAGAAAAGCAATAGATTTTTTACACACCTAAATGGTATACTTTGTATAAAAAATTGAGCAAGGCTGTCATGGTTTCAATTATTCAAAGATCGATAGTAGATTTTAAAACCCCTTTTCCTTCTACTTTCCTTTCTCCACAGGCTAAAAAAATCACAGCTCTTGTTTTGTCAATTTTAGCCATTTTATGTATTTACATTCTTAAAAAATCTTCAAAAAATACAATTGACGATGAAGCCATAAAACACGCTCTTGCTATGTGGAAAACAACATATGACTATGCAGGTGTGGAATTAATATTTGAAAATTTACAAGGCACAGAGTTAACCCTAGAAAAAGTGGCTAACTGTGAGAAATTAAATGTAAAAAATTCCTTACATCTTAAAACAATTAGTAAGCTAGGCGGCATCTCTGAACTGACACTCGATACCTGTGGTGATATTCACTTGATAACCGACTGCCCCTCCTTAGAGACACTCATTATTAACACCCAAAAATTTTATCAATTGCCTAAAATAAAGAACTGCCCTAAGTTGACTAAGCTCGTTCTTAAAAATTTTGAGATGATTCAGAAGTTCTCTTCATACACATGCAATACACTGACGTCTCTTGAACTTTCTAAGTGCACCCTAAGCGATATCCCCCCTAAGGCACAATTTCCAAATATCAAACAGATTAATATCCAAACCGACAAGACTTTCACTCTTTTGGATTTACAAAGCTCAAACATATTAAGCTATTCTAAAACAGATGTAGATTTTATTATAAACATACCTAATATGCGGGAGAAGCTAAGAGATTTATATTCATTTTCTTTTAACAATCACATAACCATTACGGTTGATTTAGTGAAGAACTAGATATCCCCAACAGCTCATTATTTATAGACAGTTCCTTATCCTCTATCGCTTCCCATAACCATTTTAACATCAACAACTTATTATACAGTCCGCATTCAAGCTTCAGACTTTAAAAAAATCTAGATTTTTTAGATAATTTGATTTAAAATGGGACCTTTAAAATAAAAGAGAGATTAACATGGTTTCTTCTGTACAAGGTACCCAAAATAGCCTTCAAAAAATTTTTAACAACCCTGTATCTGCCTTACAAAAGCTAGATAAAAAAGTCGCTTTAGTAGCGCTCGCCCTTCTTGCCATTTACATAGTTAGACGTGTTGTAGCCTATCTCAATAGCGATGAAAGAATCATACAACAAGCTATTATTGACAAAAATAAACACGAGTATAAGTTCTATTTAGAACTCGAAAACTTGAAATGTACAACTTTGTCCGCCAAACTGCGAAAGATGCTAGAGCCCTTTAAATCCATATCTTTTAAAAACTGCCCAAATCTTGCACAAATTTCAGACCTACCACAGGTAACACATATTATGATTCAAGATTGCGCAAACATGAAAAATATTAAAAATATTTTAAATATGCAAAAATTAGAAGAGCTGTGTCTTTACAACCAGCCTGAAACAAGTATTTCTAAGACTCCAAAACTCTCTTCCCTTAGAATCACAGAAAGTAAGACTTCTTATGCCATCCCTTCATTGAAAGAAGTTCATTTTGAGTCTAGAGAAATTGATGAAAATACATGTCCAAACTTAAATAACTGCCCTAATTTTGAAAAAGTATATGTAAATGGCATATCCAACAAAGCCATAGAGACTGTGCTTAAAGTTACAGAAGAATGCAAAAACCTCAAGACTTATGAATTTAACATAGATTGTAATACAGATATCAATGCAGTTGACACACAATTTCCTGATGGAAGTATTATTATTTTGACATGTATTTTGACATATGATGATTCTAAGGTAATTTCAAAAACAAAACTTCCACCTTTTATCTCAAAATTAAACAACACTCATACTCTTAAGGTAAATTACAAATATATACAAAAACTTTTGTCCCTTGATGCGCTAAAACAAGCCAGTAAAAACAAAGGTTTTACCTTAGTAGACACAGCTAGTTGGAACTTTGAAAAACGTTAAGACCTAATTTTTATCTGCACTGGAGGGTGGTGCAGGAAGCTCGCTAAACCCTTCTTGGTTTTGAGTGAGTTTTTGATAATCATCCATCGAATGAATGATGTGAGGTCTGACAAAGACAATCACATTTCTTTTTTCACTTCTCTTCACATCTTTGCTGAAAAGCGCGCCAATCAAAGGCAGGCTTCCAAGACAAGGAACTCCTGTTTTTTGATTTCTCTTAGAGTTGCGAATCATCCCGCTGAGCACTAAGAAATGTTTATCAGGCACGTGCGCATTCGTCATCATATTGGTTTTGGTTGTTTGAATCCCATTGACTCTTCCTGCTGACATATTCAGATCGTTTTCGACAGCCTCTGTGATTTCTTCTTTAATCTCGAGCGTGATCACATCTCCTTCACCCAGACGTGGCGTGATGCTGAGTGTCACACCGACATCACGGTATTCGATATTAGAGGTTGTTTGTTGCCCTGATCCAATTGTCTCAACAAGTGAGCCAGCAAATGGGATATTGTCTCCCACAAAAATGGTCGAATTTTTATTGTCTTGCGTGATGATTTTTTGATTTAAAACAATCGTCGTATCTTTATCTTGCTGCAGAGCCGTGACAAGAGCGCCTAGTGAGAGAAACGATGTCCCTCTGTGGAAAATAATATCTCCCACAATACCCATATCAAAGCCTCTTCCCATAGGAATTTGACCAGGACCACTGGGTGTATTTTGAGCATTGATTCCTTTGAAGGCAGAGGCAAATGACTTATTGCCCGTATCTCTAAAACTGCCCGTCCCAAAGCCAATCGAATCTTTAACTTTACCACCTGCTGCCCACTCAAGCCCAAATTCACTTGATTTTCTTGAGTCTGTTTCAACCACAAGAACTTCAATAAAAACTTGTCTTAAAGCGACATCTAAACTTTCAATGAGTTTTTTCACACTACCAAGAACTTCTTTCTCACCAGAACACACAAGAGAATTGGTCGCTTTAAGCCATTGAATCGACTGAATAGCTTGGATATATTTAGCAGATGTCTGCGGTTTTGTTTTTAAATCACCTGCAATTTTCTTAATCGCCTCTTCAATCTCAGCTCCTGAGTGATACTGTAATTTGTAGACTAAAAACTCAGGATCGATATCAGCAAGCACTGAAGGCACTTCAGACAGAGAAAGCACCTGCTCTTTAACAACCTCAGGTTTTCTAGCTATCTCCAAAGCACTTTTTTGATCAACAGCTGCCATCTCTTTTGACGTCATCCTATGAATGACCAAATACCCTTCCTCTTTAAGAACCCGAAATCCATGGACTTTTAAAATTTGAACAAGAGCTTGAAGCACTTGGCTAGAGCTGACAGGTTTACCAGAAGAGAGAGAAATATTAAACCCCAGCTCTTTATCATCAAAAATAAAATTCACATGGGAAATACGACTGACAAAACGAATAAATTCAATGACAGGCACTTCTTGAAAACTAATTGTGTGCGCATCTTTTGGATCTATATTTTCATCTGAAAAAAAATCATCTCCCCTTAACGGATTGGAAAATAAACCTAAAATCAACAGAGTTGTCATCAAAATGTTTTTCATTTGTCTCTTCCATGTAGGCCTACCTTCGGGCCGCCACGAACATTATATGCACATCCGTTCTTTTTTTTGTAGGATTTTTAAAATTGAAACTGAGCAAGCTCTATGAAAATTTTATTTTTTAAAATTTTCATTAATACGCTAAAAAG
>CAYUZN010000120.1:0-2408 GCA_964449295.1 uncultured bacterium
AGCCCCCTCTCAAAAAATGGACCCCCATTCCAGGCTCTTTTTTCTTTGGCGATCTCTCTCCCAACGCACCCTTCCTCTCCCCTCCTTTTCTCGACCCCATCACCATCTGCATTGGACCTGAAAAAGGATTCTCCTCCTCAGAAGAAACACTCTTAAAAGAACAGCTCCAAGGCAAAGGCATTCGCCTACATTCCAACACCCTGCGCACTGAAACCGCAGGCCTTGTCGCTTTAAGTCAGATAGCTCTTTTAAAGACTTTCAACCCTTAGGTATTTCTCTTGTTTTTTAACCTCATTTATACAAAGATTCTATCTTAAAAATCTTAAGAATAAGATGACGCAAGGGGGTATTTATGACTGCAGTCACAACTCAAACACTTCAATCTCAAGCAAGCGCAGGACAGTATTATTGCCATGTTAAAAATGGATGGCGATCTCTAGGAAAACTAGAGAACTTCATCCGTTATTACTTCAGCGGTATCCCATTACTTAACCTTGATTCTGCAGCACAAGCTTGTCTTCGCTATTCATGGGAAGCATTGACAAAAAGAGAACAAGTTCCAGAAGAGATTGAAAAAACAATTCGAGCTACATTCAACGAGTCTCTAGAAACTACCAATCCTCTTAACCGAATAGCTGCATTAGTTGGACAAGTTTTTATAAAAACCTGTCAAGAGTTTCTAACTGTAAAAACAGATCCTTATCTACGAGTATTTTATTGTGAAGGATTTTCAAATGTTACGCAAATTGTAGGTACAGGTTATGGTAAATTAGATATCTATAATTCCAGAAAAGAGAAGATATGCGATATAACCCATGACAAATTATCTCAAACAAATCCAGCACAAGATCTGGCTACAAGTGCATGCACTCGTACACAGATTGATCTAAAAGAGGCAAATAACACAACTTTCAGTTTAAAACCTATTCAACCGAGTTCTAACATTTATGTTGTTCATAAATTAAATAATGGCCAAGGTCAAAATACTATAGCGCTTGCAGAAAGATGTCTTAAGAAAGTTTTTAATAGTTGGTGGCATCCCTGTTGGTCTTACAGTTGGAAGATCACTCTTTTAGAGAAAACAGATGATACACTCTATCCTCTATTAGCCTTTATGTTGGTCAAGGAGACGCAGAATTTTCTTCCCTCTCCTCAAGAGCTTCGCTACGCTAAAGGGTTTCAGTCTTAAAAATGACTATTTGCTTGCAATTTGAGCTACCATCATCATGTTGGTAGACCCTGCAACACCAAAAGGAGAGCCTGCAACGACAATCACAGGGTCTCCTTTCTTAAGAAAGTTGTATTCAAGAGCAAAAGAGGAAGTTTTTGCAAACGCCTCCTGAATATTTTTTGACTGCTCGGGATCGACAGGAATCACACCCCAATACAGACTGAGTTGATGATAAATCTGATCATTCGATGTCAGAGCAAAGATAGGCATCTCTGGCCGAAACTGAGAGATAATCCGGGCTGTAAAACCACTCGTTGTGAACGCAAAAATCGCTTTGGCCTTTAAACTGTACGCTGTTTTGACAGCAGCCAGCGCAACTGATGACGAGATATCGTGGTAATCGACTGCAATACTGTGAGAGAAAAAGTCGCGATAAGAAAATTGTTTTTCCGTCTCACAAATCACACTCTTCATCATCTGGACTGCTTGGACAGGGTACTCTCCTGACGCTGTCTCTCCCGATAACATCACACATGACGTGCTATCGTAAATAGCATTTGCCACATCAGAAACCTCAGCTCGTGTAGGTCTTGGATGATGAATCATCGACTCCAACATCTGCGTTGCGGTAATGGATGGTTTTCCCTTCTGAGAGCACTTATGAATCATCATTTTCTGCAGTTGAGGCACTTGCTCTAGCGGCAGTTCAACACCTAAATCCCCTCTTGCCACCATAATACCATCGGCAACATCCAAAATCTCATCGAAGTTCTGAACACCTAAGCTATTTTCTATTTTAGCAATCACAAGAATGTGAGATTTATTATGTTTTTTTAACACTTTTTTAATCTCTAAAATATGCTCTTTAGAACGGATAAATGACGCTGCAATTAAATCGACATCTTGAGAGCACCCAAAAGCGATATCTTGCACATCTTGCTCTGTCATCGCAGGTAAATTGATATGAACAAGAGGGATATTGATCCCTTTATGGGTTTTAAGAACACCGGCATTTTGAATTCGAACAGTCACTCCCTCTTTATCTTTTCCGATGACCTCAGAAACGATATACCCATCATCAAAGAGCACTTTCATCCCTTTCTCTAGACTATCTAAAGCGATAGCTGGCGTCACAGAAATCTTCTTCCCATCTCCCTCTAGGATCTCTTTTGTTAAAATAATTTCTTGTCCTGCTTCTAACGAAACAACCCCTCCCTTGAGATGGCCCACCCTAATT
>CAYUZN010000120.1:2418-5254 GCA_964449295.1 uncultured bacterium
TGAGGAGCACCGTCTGGATGATCGTGTCGGGGTCTTTGGTGTCGAGCATGATCGCAAGAGATGTCTTTCTCTCTTTCCTGGCTTTCTTAATAAGCTCTATCGTTTTGAGATGTTCCTCTTGCGTCCCATGGCTAAAATTTAACCTAGCAACATTCATACCGGCATCGATAAGCTCTAAAATCTTCTCATAGCTGCAGCTAGCAGGGCCCATCGTGCAAACGATTTTTGTCTTTGTCCACATACCGGCTATAGTAATCGGTCCTTTTTTCGATTGCAACTAATTATAAGAGGTATACTGCGCCCGCTTAGATACTCTCCAAAAAAGGAAAAGAATTAGATCCAGATTGAGGTCTTGAAAGTAGCTGTTAATAGGACTTAAAAACGAAACCAACCTATCACTCGTAAGGCCCACGCAGCAACTCTGAGTGAAATAGGAAGAGATAAAATTACGTTAGATCGAAGCTCTCCTCTTGTGGCATTAAAGATTTTGGCTGCTTGCCAGAGGCTGCCTTTCTGGATTTTTTCAAATAACTCAACTAAAAGGTCCTTAATCGTTGAGAATTTATATTCAGTATACCGGTATTCAAGAGCATGTTGTTTATTATCTAGCTTGTTGATCACTTTTATATCTTCTATAACGTCAGTCCACTTCTTGTCATTGATATCAGCTACAGCTTTTGCACAAGGGTGATTACGTTCTTTTAACTTGTTTATCTGATCTAGCTCTGTGCAGTCATTTGTGTCTAACAAAAATAAGCCATAAGATTCCTGTTTTGCGCTCAGATTTCCAAGTCCCCCAAATTGACGTAAAGAACTCTCAGGAATATGTGGTAATCGTTGAATGTGAAGAAATGAGAAATCATGGAAACGACGATCAAGTATACCGATAGCATTAGCTCTTACAGCTATTTGATTAGCACGATCATAAACTCGTTCTTGCAGATAAGACAGCAAAAGCTGACCTTGAACTTTTCCAACATAGTGAGCAAATGGAGGTTCTGAATCTTGTATAAGTCCTCTTACAAAGAGTTTGTATTTACTGTGCCAATTTATGGCTCCCATAATCTTTTTAGAAATAGACTCTAACAACTCTTCCTTTTGCTTTTCTTCAAATTCTGAAGATGCATAAACTTCAAGAATAATTGTTTTAATAACCTCTGTAAACTCCCCCTCTTTTTCAATATAAGCAGCACTTATTGCTTTTAAATTTTCTAATCTCTGGGAAGAGTCTTTTACTTTTAAATTCAAATGGTATGCTTTAACTATTTGACCATGTGTGAGAAACGCTCTAATAACATCTGATAAAAGAGATGAGTGTTCTGGTAAAAAACAGAATTTTGCAAAACTTCTGATGTATGACCCATAATAATAACATACTTCTGCTAAGAATGTTTTTTCTTCCTGAGTTTGTGCAGAATCATAGAGCCTGCTTAACACATTCATAGTAGGAACAGGATGTTTTTCTAAAGAACTAGACATCCTCTGTACTAAATGAGAGACCGATTCCCTGCACCTAAAGTAGAGTTTTGATAATTCTTCTATAGTAGAGCTATCTTCTAAAATTAGACTTTCAAAAGAGAGCCAATACAGTTCCGACAAACCAGCTTCTACGAGATTCATAATATTATCGCTCACTCTTTTAATTATCTGAGTGTTGGTTATTCCTGTAGATAAGTTGTTGTTAGTATCTTCTGTTTTAGCTTCTTCAAGTAATAAGGGGTGACGCTTTTGTATATCTGCTTGAATGCCCTCTAAAGTCTGCTCAAGCTTAAGAGCAGTCTCAACTGCTTGCCCTTCGGGGCATTTATAAAAGCTACGGTATTCTGCTAAATGAGTATAACATGACTGAAAAAAACGCCAGTGTCTGTTTAAAACAACATTTCCAGGAACCATCTGAGCAAATTGTTGTGCAAGGTCCCACTTCTGATCTATTAAATTCCCCACAAGTTCATCCTCTACAAGGGAGTCTCTATCTCTGCTTAGAGGCATTATTTTGATGATATTCATTTTATTGTCATGGAACCCTGCCTGTCTATCCTCTAGACATTTATAGTAAAAAGTGACTAAAATTTTCGAAAGCAGCGATGCGTCTGGAAAGAAACTATTCCCACCGAAACCATAAAAAGGGTCCCTTGTTGCCAACTCTGCCTGCGTTTGTATGGCATAGTTGGGATTGATTAACGAAAGTCCAACTTGTCTTGCATAGATATTATAAATGATTAATAGTGCCTCAAGCTCGCCTTGATAAGACCCAAAAACTTTCTCTTCCTGAGCTGGTTTAAAAATAGTCTTAAAATTCAATTCACTAGTTGTTGTAAGAGGTTTTTCTACACAGTCAGAACACTTATCACATTTATGATAAATAAATTGAATAATGCGAGTCTGGTTGTCGTAATTTATTTTAAGATTATGCGCTTTTTGTAGCTCTTCTGAGACCCCTTGAAGACTATTTACAACAAGCCTAGTCATATGATTGAAAGATGCTGGCAAACATGTGTCGACTATATCTCGCCAAGTTAGATCAACACATCTTAAGGCTAACAAATCTGGTATAGGTAACAACGGCGCTACCCGAGTCACAAACACATTAACATCCATACGATTCAACCCTTATTTTTAAAAAGAAATTATATCATAATTTAAATAAATAAGAAATCTTAATAACATCTCTTGCAGAAATCACAAAGAGCTTAGATAATCAACCTCTTATGAAAATAATCCTTAAAAAAGTCAAAGTCCATAATCTGAAAAACGTGAGTTTAGAGCTTGAGCCAAACCAGTTGATTGTTTTCTCTGGGGTGTCTGGATCGGGCAAATCCTCTTTGGCTTTTGATAC
>CAYUZN010000121.1:0-5227 GCA_964449295.1 uncultured bacterium
CAAGGATTTATACATCTGACTGTCATAAAAAAACTTGCTACCAATTTGCAATGTGCTGTTAACTCTTTATCAGAGCAAGTCAAGAATTCGCAAGGAAATATCCCTCAGACGGTCTTAAGTTTTTGTCGTTATTTATATCTTATTAAACCAGGTGATATGACAGCGAGAAACTGGAGCCTGCCTATTATGGGATCTGAACCATTTATGACAGCCTTAAAAACAAAAAAATCAATCACAACAGCTAAGGAAGCTTACGCATTGATAGAAGATCCTACTATGATAGCAGAAATTGTTAAAGAATTTGCGCCTACCATAGAAATATCTCAACTTTTTATACAAGGTGCTTTCCAACTCAGTGCTCTAGCTCATCATCATCGAGAGATTCAAATAGCCTTAAAACAAGTGTGCGATGATAACTCAGTGTCTCAAGATGCTGATCAAGGCTTTACAACATTTTTATCAGATATACACTGGCTGGCAACAGAAACACAAAATAGTGAGCACCCTCTCAATATTGATCTCACTACTCTATCATTGAAATCTATCCAATCGCTTTTTGCTCTTGCATCCTGGTGGGTTATTACAAACAATCCTGATTATAAAAATAAGATAGCCTCTTTAAAACAGATAGTTGAGGCTTATATAGCAACTTTTAAAATAGCAATACAAAGCTTAAGTTCAGTCCCTGTTGAAGATATTGAAGACATATTATCTCATTACTTAGTAGGTCTATCAGCCCTAAATTTTATCCAGAAAGAGCTTACACCTTCTTAACTAGAAAATAGATGCTTTTTACCAAAGTAGAGGATCCAGAGACCTCCCAAGATCACAAGGCTCATGCCGATGACACTATCTCGCATTGGAACAAGGCCTAAGATGGCCCAGTCTAAAAGCGTTCCAAACAAGATGCAGAGAAACGTAAAAGAGGAGCTAACTCTCACAGGAATTTTCGAATAAGAAAGCGTGCTAAAAAGCTGTGATAGAGCTCCGCTGATGCCAATTCCCAAAAGAAGCAGTAAATCGTGATTGCTTAATTTTTGCCAGGTAAAGAGTGAAAAAACACCCATGATCACAGTTGCAAGAAAAAAATTGTAAAATAAGATCTGAAGAATTGAGCTACCCTTAGAAAGAGCTCTAATAAAGCAAATACTAATCGCGCTTAAAATCCCTCCTAAAAGAGCAATCGACGAAGAAAAATGTAACATCTCTTGATCGGGGTGTAAAATCATCGTCACACCCATAAATCCAATCCCAATACCTACCCAAACTGTCAGGTGAGTTTTTGTCTTAAATAGAAACTTCGAGACAATGGGCACAAAAAAAGGTGCTGTATTGACCAGCACAAGAACATTCACTAAAGAGCTGTATTTCAACGCCTGAAAAAAACAGCCGATTGAGCCAAGGTTTAACAGTGTGCGCATAACAAACGACCAGGGCCGCTCAATTTTAAATAATGTTGGGTATTCTTTGATAATGAAGGGAAGCAGGAGAAGAAGACTGAGTCCAAAACGAAAAAGCAAAATGAGGGAAACAGGAATATGAGGCACTAAGAATTTTACCCAAAAGCCCATCAGGGTATAAAAAAAGGCAGCTAGAATGCCGTAGACTATTCCCGATTTTAGCTCGAGCTTGCTGACCATCCCTACCTTTGAATAAAAGACTGTATTTTGGACTCTAGCCTACCTGGAATTTCAACTTCAAGCAAAATATCATCTTCTTCATAGTCGGAAGAAATCACTCTACCTTCTCTCATAATTTCACAGGCAAGAGCGTACTTACTTTGTGGGATACGCAATTTCACGACCTTACGTAGCGAGGAGATCTCTTCAATCATGCGCTCAAAAAGCTCATCAAACCCTTCTTTTGTTAGAGCAGAGATTTGGAGACTGCGAGGATATTTTAGCTTGAGTTTGCGAATGATCATCATATCTTGACACTGATCGATTTTGTTAAAGACAGTGATGATGGGACGATCAATAGCACCTAATTCTTTTAACACGTCAAGAGTTGCATCTGCTTGCATCTCGGCAGAGGGTGAAGAGACATCAATGAGATGAATCAAAATATCTGTGTGAATAGCTTCTTCCAGTGTGCTTTTAAAGGCAGCCACAAGTGTATGAGGAATTTTACGAATAAAGCCCACTGTATCGATGAGTAAAATCTCTTGCCTGTTAGGAAGAGTATATTTTTTTGTCGTCGTATCAAGAGTAGCAAATAGTTTATCTTCGACAAAGACATCCGCCTCTGTGAGTGCATTGAGAAGTGTCGACTTACCAGCGTTGGTATACCCAACGATTGCAAATGTCGGAATCTGTGTTCTTTCTCTTAAGTTACGCTTCGTTTTTCTCTGTTTTTCAACCTCTTCAATTTCTTTACGCAGTTGAGAGCCTCTTTTTTTAAGAAGCCGTCTGTCAATCTCAATCTGCTGCTCTCCTGTACCTCTTAAGTATCCCCCACCGCCACCTCCGCCACCACCTGTACTTTCTCGTGAAAGGTGAGTCCAGAGTCTTTTCAGACGAGGTTGCTGGTATTTCACTTTAGCTAGCTCAATTTGTAATCTAGCTTCCCTTGTTTGTGCTCTTGAGGCAAAAACTTCGATGATAAGCTCTGTTCTGTCAATCACAGGCCTTTCAAAAATTTTCTCTATGTTGCGTTGTTGATTAGGAGAAATCTCATCATCAAAAATAATCACATCAGCTTGTTCTGTAGTGGCAATCAGCACAAGCTCTTCTAATTTTCCTATACCTAAAAAGGTGCCGGCATCCATTTTTTTAATCACACAGGAGTGCTTAGAGGTAACCTCTAACCCAAATGTGTGGCAAAGACGTTCGAGTTCTTTTAAAGAGTCTTCACAGACCCCTTTATCTGTTCCCGAATAGTAAGCTCCTACAAGAAGTGCTGTTTTTAGCTTCTTAAGCTCAGTTTCTTTAGGATCATGTGTATGTGTGTGCTTACTCTGCATAGAAATCAACCTCTAATCCATCATACGCCAAATGGACATTGGCAGGCAAGATACGAGAGCCTTCCTCATAATCAACTTCGTGAGCTAGATGTGACAGCCATGTCTCTTTGGCTCCCACTCTCTTGGCAAAGTCTACTGCCTCTTCAATACTGAAATGAGAGGGCGATGGCTCATACCTAAGAGCGCTTAAAATTAAGACCTCGACCCCTTGCACTATCTTAAAAATCTCGTCTGAAAATGTACGAATATCTAAAATATAGGCCATATTTCCCAAGCGGTACCCTGTCACTTTCTCTTGTTTTTGTAAAAAACTCATATAGTGCCATTTGAGGCCTGCAAAATCAACATCTCCTTGCTCATGTGTCAAAACTTGAAAATGAAAACGAGCCTGTTCTGCCGCAGAAAATATATAAGGATGTGATATCTTGATATGATCTAAACTAGAACGCGACAAAAGGCATGGAAGGGTTTTCTTGTGAAAGAAATGAAACACACGCAAATCATCTATCCCTCCCACATGATCAAAATGAGGGTGTGTGATTAACACACCATCTAAATGAGAGATATGAGAGGCAAGCGCTTGCATCCGAAAGTCAGGGCCTGCATCGATTAAAAACTGCTTTCCACTCACTTTGATCAGAGCTGAAGATCTCAGCCTCTTATTCTTAAGATTAGAAGAAGTGCAAATAACACATGAACACGTCACAACGGGCACCCCCATCGATCCACCTGTACCTAAGAACAATAGCTGGGCTCGTTGCACAGACACTCCGTTGTTAATCTCTCGGCTAAATAAGCATGGTAGAGCAGACCTCTTGAACCTAAAGCTGTCATACACCATGTCTTCTCATTCCATTTTTCCATAATAGGGAAATAATGGGCAGGATTTGTCACTCGCATCCCCGCTTTAACACCGAGTACGGGAAGAGAGGGTCTTAAAAGATGAAGAGCGTTCTCAAGACAGGGGTGCTCAGATGTAAAGTATCTCTCGTAAGTAGCTCCCACATAACACACCTTAGGATTTTCAGTAAGAGCTGTATATTGCTTTCCTGTCACGCTTCTCTCTAAAGGCTCTTCTAACTGGCAAACAAGAGCTTGCCCTTTGACAAAGTTAATCTTCAGATGATCTGCTTGCGGAAAATTGCGAATCCCATACCCTACTGCCACAATCACATAATCAAAGTCTGCTAGCTCTTCTAAATTTTTGATCTCTTGCAAATGGAAGGAGACCTGATTTTTTTCACAAGCCCTCCAAAGCCCTTCGACATAGCGAGAGACAAACACCGTGATCCCTGAATGAATTAAAAATCTTCCATCTTCTAAGAGCTCAACATCTTCTCCTGCGCCGATGCACTCTCCCGTTTTTATAATCCCATTTCTACTAGCAACAGGCTCTCCCATCTCTTTTTCTGCCACTTCAAGCAAACGCAATGTAGCTATCATACCTTCATCTGCTTTCCAACTGCGCCTACCCTGCTCTCCTGGATAAGGATGTAAAAGCCCTGTCGACGCTCCAGTGGCTCCTTTGCCAACCCCTTGATGATCAAATAAAGAGACCTTAAAATGGTGCGACAAATGCCAAGACGCTGCAAGGCCAGCAAGGCCAGCTCCAATAACTGCAACTGTTTTCAAAATCTATCCTTCGTGTGATAATTTTAGATGTTTTTGCATAATCACAAAACTCTCTGCTGAAAAATTAAAGAAAAACACAACAGCAGGAGAGAGAAACGCCGCAAAAGGAATCATGATAAAAAACCACTGCCATCCAATTGCCCAAACCTGTTCTGTAATCATATACGTCATCCCTGTTAATGTCGCAGCCAATATTAAAAAACCAATGACGATCATCACAGGAATAAGCCCTAGCCCCATTAACACGAGATGGATAAAAAAATTCTTCTTGAACCTTGCATAACACTCTTCTACCAAATTAAAATGCGCAATCGATTTTAAAGACATCATCGGTGTCATAAAAAAAAGAAGTGAGAGCACACCAGCTGACAGTACAAGAGAGCCTAAGATAAGCAAAAAAGGACCAAAAGAAAAAATCACGCCAATCACGTCCCCTGCTCCAGGAATTTCTTTCAAAAGGTAGAAAAGGCCCAGCACAATCCACAAAAGTAAATAAGCTAAAAGAAGGGGTGCTGCTAAAGAGGGGATCTTTCCTATTAATTTGATCGTTTGACGCAGCACACTGCGATAGCTCAACGTTTTTTTCTTCACTTGATCGTGATAGATACGAATTAAAAGAATGCCGAGTGACAT
>CAYUZN010000122.1:0-5153 GCA_964449295.1 uncultured bacterium
CGAATTTATTGATTTGGTGAGACAAGAAAAAGAAAAGAAAGTTGTAACAATATTGAATAATTCATTTGAGATATTCCCTGAAGTGTTTTCTCCTATTTATTCTTCAGATACAGCTTGGTTTGCTCCAAAAATTGTCACTTCAATACGAGGAAAGCGGTTTCTTGAAATAGGATCCGGATCTGGTGTTATAGCTTGCTTGGCTGCAATTTATGGTGCGAAATCTGTTGTTGCAACAGATATCAATCCTTATGCAGTAGCTAATACTCTTGTAAATGCGAAATTGCATTCACTGAACATAGAAGTTAGAGAAGGCAATGTATTTGATCCTATTTTAAGCAATGAATTATTTGACGTAATATTTTGGAACCATCCATTTTATCATGTAGACGAAGCAGTAAATGCCAACGACTTGTTATCTTTATCAGTATATGATACTCAATATCAAGCTCTAAAGGAATTTTTCATCAATGGAAAGACTCATCTAGAAAAAAATGGACAACTGCTTCTTGGCACTAGTAATGTAGGACGTATAAATCTGATAAAAAAATTTGCTCAAGATTTTGGATATGATTCTCGTTTATTAGAAAAAACAGAAGTTCCTATATACAAAGAAAAGAAAATTAGAATGGATTTGAGAATATATTCTTTTTCTTTAAGTCGTTAAATAAAGTTTTTAGCAAGAATGGGATGTTGAGAAAATTACGAACCTTAGAATCCTAAGAATGAAAGAAGTTATGTCTACAAGATTCTCTCTTAGAAAGATCTCTTAAATATGAACGATTTTCATACCTAGAAAACTAATTTGTTTTAGCTTCGAATAAGAGGAATTGGTTATAAGTCTCTGTTGCAATTGGTTCTACATAAATTTTTTCTGAAAGATCGTACGTATTTGATAAACTTGTTTCTACGATTGTAGAAATGTTACCGATGGCATTTGTCATAGAAGCTCGGGCATTTGCCAGCATTTCAGCAAGATGAGATTTCCACTTTTGTTTCTGAGTAGAGTAAACCTTATAAGCAAAGGCAGTCATCAAAAAGATTTTGAGCAATCGCTTATTTGTTTTCCTATGAGGATTGCTTGTAGATATATAACGAAAAAAAAAACTGCAAATACCATGGCCGCGACTTTGGCATAACGTAGCATCTGTTGTTTTTGTTGAAAATCCCCTATTTTATCTGCGATAACATCCTCATATTCTGCAATTTTAACAAGGTTAGTGAGAGGAGCTTCAGGATTGATAGCTCTTGCTTGCTTGTCCTGCTCCCAAGCCTCTTTGAGGATTTTTAACATGCAAATATCACGCTCGTTATAAAATTGCTCAACATAGGCTACATACGTGTCATCTTCAAGGCTTCCATCTTGTATAAAACAGTGATAAGGAGTTGGAAGTTTGTTATAGGTCTGTAGAAGTTCTGAGACTTTACGTTTTATCATTTTATTATCAAATTCTGGAAAAGGAAGGCGTTGAAAAATTTCTCTATGGATCTTGACCGTTAAACGATTAATAAGACGAATAAAAAATCGACTTTCTACACAGATAGCTTTACGATTTGGAAAATCGGGATCTCCATGATATCCAAAACCATCAATAACTCCAGGAAGAAAGTAACCTCGTCCAAGAGCTGGCTTTTTTTGATTAAAAGTTCCAGATATTTGCCTGTTGATAGCTTGTTCAATCCTAGGTAAAGCTCTTTCTACAAAATCAGTAGAAATACGAGTTGATAAATGCTTATCAACCCAATATCCCTCAAGAGTATATCTATAATTTCTACTCATACGCCCAAATCCAAATCCAGGCGTGGGGTCTTGATTATGATAAGGGCTAAAAAGAGCTTTCATGCAGCTTATGGCATGTTGTTCAAAGACTTTTGCAAAAGGTACCTCAACTTTTTCCATATCTTGCCGTCCTAGGGCTACATAAGAATCTTTTGCCCAATTGCATTCTCCATAAAGACCTGAAAGGATGGAAACAAAAGGGCTAGGAGTTTCTTTTCTACCAAGAAATCCTGGATATATGTCCATAGAAACCTCTTTTTAAGTTAAGTTGTAAAGCTTCTTAACGATAGGGCATTCATCTGGCACAAGACGATCTTGAAAATCAAAATACCATTTTTCTAATTCTGCTCTTTGTGCAGCGAGTACGTCTCTTTCAATAAGATTTGCTCTTACCATATTGTTTAAGTGTTCCATTGCTTTTTCATAAATTGCGAAGACTCTTAATCTCATAGGCTTAAACTGCTGAACTAAATAGTAACCTAGTGCATAAGCCTCGGGTGAGGAAAGATCTTCAGGTTTTTTCAGTTTAGCCATTAAATTAGGTGTAGTATCTCGCAGAAATTGTTGTCCGTGCTGAATTTCTTGTGCGATATTGACATCAATTACTGCTTGAGCAAATTCTATCGAAGTCTGAGAACTACGACTTTTAGGCAATTTCTGAAACAGTCCTTCAACGTATTTAAAAACTTTGTGCGCTGCATCAAGGACATTTTCTTCTCTATTATCATCGAGTGATAATTCCTGAAGACGAAGAATGCTTCTACACAGAGGGCAGGTAGGTCCAGGTTTGCTTGCGTCTAATCGTTGTTGTTCTAATCTTGAAGCAATATAATGAGCAATGTTGACATATTCAAAGGTATGATGAGCTTCTCCTGGTAATACCTGACATGCTGTTTTAGCAGGAAAAGCCATGACTTGGTGAGAAATGGGGCACTCAATATCTACTTGTGTTCTTGTAGTTTCATCGGTTATGACTTCACCAATCAAGGTCTTTATAACGCTCATAGCTTGACCTGTAGAAGTTTCAACAGCTGGACGTAATTGATCTATAGAGAGTAATAATTTAGTAATCTTTGTTTTGGCTTCATATACTCCGTAAGCAGCTCCTGCAGAAGCTCCTAATTGACCACCATATAAGACGCTGCATTTCAGTCGTTCTATAACTGACAAAACTGGAGGACCAAATGCTATTTTTGCCATACTCCAAGTAAAAGAGCTTAAAGCACCCCCAACTCCACCAACAGCAATATCACGAATCATAATTTTACAAAATTCGGCAAAAGCTGCTTTCACAGCTTCTGAAACACCTAAAGGTGGTTTGATCAATAGCGCAATCTCTCCTGTTTGTGGATCGAGGTCTAAAGATAAAAAATCTGGAAGCGCGGGAGGTATTCTTCCTATTTGAGCAGGTACAATAGCAGCCATAAAAACTCCTTTTTATGAATATTCATTTTCGGTTTGAGTAGTGATTGTAGTTGTTGCTGTTTTTCCTCACAATCAATATTTAGATCAAAATTTAATATAGTATGTGAAGTTAATATCTATATTCGGTAGAGTTCGGTACAGTTAGAGTTGTCATTATAATTCCTTACAGTTTAGAAGTTAATTTCATAACACATAACACAGCGAAGAAAATTGTCCCTGCAATTTGAAAAGATATAACAATTTTGTCACTTAATCCCTTAGAAGGAAGGTACTTGATAGCTTCTTTGAGGGCTTCACTGAACCTTGCTTGTTCTTGATCAGCAGGCAATCTTACGAAATGGTGTTTAAGAGACAAATATTTCAAAAAAACTTTTTCTTGTTCTGGAGTTTTTCTAAAATCCAAAGGGAGAAAGATTTTTTTATCAGCCGCCCATTTATAAATATTAACATGAGGTAAGCTGTTAAATTGAATTCCAAATAAAGATGTCATAAAGATTCTCCTTTTAGAAAGAGGAATCCTATCACTACTGCAATTATAAGAAAATGGTTAAAAACTATTTCAGATGTTATCGTGTTAAAAATAGCATGAAATTAATGTGGTTGTTTAAATTTAAATTTTATTTAACTTTCTCTAAAAATAATAAAACACAGTCCCTGCTGCGCTCATAAATCTTAAAGAATTCCTTCCAGCAACTGTAAACCAAGGGCCTAGAGTTATGCTAAAATCTTCACTCCAGCTGTATTCGATGCAGGGAGAGAGGCTGAATTGCTCTGAAGAAGGAAGGGTAGTAGAGGGGACTGAACCATTGGGAAGTGTGCCTTTTTTGCCAGAGAAGAGAGATCTGTTTTGGTGGACATAGTGGATATCTGTTCCAAGGGCCCATCTGCGATCAAGGCTGTATTGGATAGCGAAATTGGTGATAAATTGATCTCCCGGTTTGGCTTTACCGTGAGTGTTAGAAGAGCCGCCATATTAGTTGAATCCATGAACGTTGGCGGGAGAAGAGAGGGTGTAGTAGATGTTGAGGTTAAAGTTAAAAGGGTGTTTGGGAAGCCAATAAAAGGTTTTAGCAAGAACGAGAAGGAGGGTTGTGGCATAAGCTCCACTACCAAAGATATCGCTGCCATTTTTGTTGGGGTTTAAGTGGTCATATTTTCCTGTGGGAAAAGTTTCTCCAAGAATAAGGCGTAGATCAGGAGTTGCTGTATTTCTTTTGTCGTGAAGGATTTGATAGCCTAGGTAGAGGCCTGTATCTCCATAGAGCCAGGTGTGATGGTTGTTAAAGTGGCTGTAGGCTCCATCGATATCGAGTGTGATATCGAGATAATCTGTGATGCCTGTTTCTAGAGATAGAAGGAGGCTTGCCTGATCGATGTGCTTTTGTTTGGGAGAGGTCCACTTTTTGCTGTAAAAACCATATCTTCTGCTGGCGGTGAAGTAGGGTGAAACGGACAGGCGCCCTGGGTCTGCATTTTGGGGATAGAAAGCAAGAATTGTACCGCTGTAGAGAGGAGCGTGTTCACTGGTTATTTCTTCTGCCTGGAGGAAGCTTAAGCACAAGAAAAGAAAGATAGAACAAATTCTCAAATAGAGCATAGAGTTATATTAAGCGCTAAGAGGAGATTTCACAAGAGAAAAATCATAAATGTAAATTTCAAACTTGAAAAAATTTGGTTAGAGGAATTATTATTTTTTTCATTATGACAACCGATTTTGAAGATCAGTATTTAGATGTTCTCCAGAATATTGAATGGGGACTTTTGTCGATGGTTAAAACACATCCAGAGCTTTGTGATCACGATATGCTGCGCGTTATCGAATATGCGATTGCCTATTATAAATCTAAAAATAAAGATGTATTTCTTTTGGAATGCAAGCTGTCTCCTGTATTGAAAGAAGTTTTTCAAGGAGTTTCTTCTATGTGCAATTGGAGATTAGGATTATATCCTT
>CAYUZN010000123.1:0-5120 GCA_964449295.1 uncultured bacterium
GGGGTGTCTGGATCGGGCAAATCCTCTTTGGCTTTTGATACCATCTATGCCGAAGGACAGCGCAGGTACATCGAGTCTTTGTCTACCCATGCCAGAAGGCAGTTGGGAGATTTGCCAAAGCCTGAGGCTGAGCTCATCTCTGGGATATCGCCTACAATTGCGATTGAACAAAAAACAGCGGGTAAAAACCCAAGATCGACTGTCGGAACAATGACAGGCATTTATGACTACATGCGCGTGTTATTTGCTCGTGTGGGGATTCCTCATTGCCCCATCAGTGGTGAAAAAGTTCTGCCTCAGAGCTCACTGCACATCATCCATGCCATTCAAGCGATGCCTCAGAAGACTAAAATCATTTTGCTGGCTCCCTATGCTAAAGGCAAAAAAGGGGAATTTAAAGATGATTTTGCCGAAATGGTCAGGTTGGGGTTTACACGCATTAGGCTTGATGGGAAGATCGTTGAGATCACAGATCAGCTCATGCTCGATAAAAAAGCAGCTCACGATATCGATATTGTGATCGATAGGATCACATCTGACGATAAAGAGCGTATCCAAGAAGGGGTCACGCAAGCGCTAGATGTTGGTAAAGGTGTGATGAGTGTTTGGAATGTCACATCTGAAGAAGAGACGCTTTTCTCTCAACATGCCTATGCGTTTAAGTCGGGCAAATCATACCCCCCTCTTGAGCCACATGATTTTTCTTTCAATCATCCTCTAGGCATGTGCCCTGAGTGTCAGGGCCTTGGTGTGATTCTCGAGTTTAAGTTGGATCTGATTATCAACCCCGATTTAAGTATGGCTGAAGATTGCTGCACGATTGCTCCTTCTTACCAAACGGTTAGGTATGGGAACATTTATAATAATCTCGCTAAGATTTATAAGTTTTCTGTAAATACTCCGTGGAAAGATTTGCCCGAGAAAGGAAAAGCTGCATTTCTTTATGGCATCGACGCTAAGTGGACCAAGATGGAGTTTGTTCATCCGATTAAAAAAACACGGTGGGTCGATTATATCCACTGGAGTGGAGTGATACATGAGGCTAAAAAACGATATGCAGAGGCAACAAGTGATGTTTACAGAGCCAACATGCAAGCTCTCATGGAAAAATCGCTGTGCCCCTCTTGTAAAGGAGCTCGTATTAAGCCTTACCCAGCAGCCACTTTACTTGGCGGAAAAACGATTGCCGAGGTGACAGCTCTTCCGGTAGAAGAGGCTTTGGCTTTTTTTAAAACAATTACCCCCTCTTTAATCTCTCAAGAGCTGCTCAAAGAGGTGATTGAAAGACTGTCGTTTCTCATGGGTGTAGGACTTCACTATTTGACGCTTGAGAGAACAGCTCCTACACTTTCAGGAGGCGAAGCGCAAAGAGTCAGGCTTGCCTCTCAGATTGGCTCAGGGCTTGTCGGAACAACGTATGTGCTTGATGAGCCCTCTATTGGTCTTCACCCGCGAGATAATACAAAACTGTTAGACACTCTCAAACACCTACGCGATAAAGGTAATACCGTCATTGTGATTGAACACGATGAAGAGACGATGCGGGAAGCCGATCACATTGTCGATGTGGGACCTCTTGCAGGGGAAAAAGGGGGTTATATTCTCGTTTCGGGAACTCTTCAAGATCTTTTGGCTACAGAAAATTCTCTCACAGCAGCTTACCTCTCAGGGAAACTCTCTATCCCCATACCGAAAAAACGAAGGAAATCATCTCAAGGCAACATCATCATCAAAAAAGCTTCCCACCACAACTTGCAAAAAATCGATGCCTCTTTTCCCTTGGGTATATTTATAGCCGTAGCAGGCGTCTCGGGCTCTGGAAAATCTTCCCTGATTTCTGACACTCTTTATCCTCTGCTCTCTAACCATATGCACAACTCTAAACTCTCTGTGGGAGCTCACGCCTCTATCGAAGGTCTTGATCTTGTTGATAAGGTGATTGCGATTGACCAATCTCCGATTGGAAGAACTCCCAGATCTAACCCAGCTACTTATATTAAGCTCTTTGATGATATCAGGGATCTCTTCAGTCAGCTGCCAGAGAGTCTTGCCTTTGGATATAAGCCAGGTAGATTTAGCTTCAATGTGAAAGAAGGCTCTTGTCCCCACTGTGAAGGGATGGGGATGATCAAAATCGACATGGATTTCATGGAAGATGAGTGGATCACCTGTGAGCATTGCAAGGGAAAACGCTTTGATACAAAAACGCTCTCTGTGCTCTTTAGAGGGAAAAACATCCACGACGTCTTAGAAATGCCTGTTGCAGAAGCGCTTATCTTTTTTGATGCGATTCCGTCTATCAAACATAAACTTCTCACACTTGAAAAAGTAGGTCTTGATTACTTAAGACTGGGGCAAGCCTCACCGACACTCTCAGGAGGAGAGGCTCAGAGGATCAAACTAGCTAAAGAACTCTCTAGACCTTCAACTGGCAAAACCGTCTATATTTTAGATGAGCCGACAACAGGTCTTCATTTTCATGACATCCACAAACTTGTCACCATTTTGCAATCCCTGGTTGACAAAGGCAACACGGTAATTGTGATTGAACATAACATGGATCTGATCAAAACGGTTGACTGGATCATCGAGCTAGGCCCTGAAGGAGGCTCTCAAGGAGGTAAGCTTTTGGCAGAAGGTGCTCCTGAGAAGTTCTTAAAGCTAACAACACCTACAGCCGTTGCCCTTAAAACAGCGTTAGAGGCCAAAAATTTCAAACAAAAGAGGACAGATCACACCTTGACACCTCTAAATACCATTACAGTTACAGAAGCCTTCCAAAACAATCTCAAAGGTGTGACAACGTCTTTTCCGAGAGGAAAAATCACCGTCTGTACAGGACCTTCTGGTTCGGGAAAAACCTCTTTTGCGTTTGAGACGATTTATGCCGAAGGACAACGCAGGTACATTGAATCCCTCTCTCTCTATGCACGCCAGCTCGTACAACAAATGCCCAAACCCAAAGTGGGCAGCATCGAAGGGCTCTCTCCTGCGATTGCTATCGAACAAAAAAATCATGCAGGCAATCCGAGAAGTACCATCGGTACAATGACAGAAGTGTACGATTTTCTCAGGGTGATTTACGCTCATCTAGGAACCCCTTTTGCTCCAGAAACAGGTCAAGAGATCAAATCAATCAGTAAAGATAGCGTCACAAAGCAACTACTCAAATTGCCTGAAGGGACTAAACTCCATATCCTCTCCCCCCTTCCGCTCAAAAAAAGTGAAACCTTCGATGAGCTTAAAGAGCGTTTGCAAAAACTAGGTTTTTTAAGAATTAGGCTCAATGGCACTTACTATGAACTCGAAGAGAGCATCCCTTTTGATAAAAAAGAAAAAAACTCTCTTTTTGTTGTGATCGATAGAATTACTGTGAAAGAAGACAATCACAAACGTCTCTTTGAGTCGGTAGATCAAGCAGCCAGCTTCTCTGGTGGGACTCTCACAGTTGACGCAAGTGGGCAAGATCTCTTTTTCAACTTAGCTTTTGCCGATCCTACCACTGGTAAGTCGTACCCTGCAATCACTCCCCACTCTTTTTCTTTCAACACAGAGCAAGGGATGTGCCCCGACTGCTTGGGGTTGGGATTTCAATTTGGCCTTGATCTTGTTCAAGTCAAAGAACTTCTCTCAATGACACCTCTTGCCATCATGCGCCTTTTATGGAAAGAGCACACGACATCTGCTGCTCTTGATCTTTTCGTCACCACTTTAGAAAAAGCCAAGATCAATTTAAGACTGCCACTTGCCAAACAACCACCTGAACATTTACAACTTTTCTTCAATGGTAAGATTCTCTTGAAAAATAAAGGGATTTCTTTCGAGTGGCAAGGCATCAATCCCCTTCTTGCTAAATCTGCTAAAACAATCGGAGCACTAAGAGAGCAGCTCTCTCCCCTGTTAAGTCAAATCACGTGTCTTTCTTGTGCAGGCTCTCGGTTACACACCTTAGCAAGACATGTCAAATTGCAAGGTGTCACAATTGCAGAGTTCTGCAACTTTCCTCTAGATCAAGCTCTTCAATTTGCTCTCACATTAAACATCCCCGATTTTCTCACAGAGAGCTACGAGCAACTCATCTGCAGGTTGCGCTTTTTACAAGAAATTGGGCTTGGCTACCTCTCTCTTGATAGATCAGCGCCCACACTCAGTGGTGGAGAGACACAACGCATCCGGCTAAGCAGACAATTGGGTAGTGGCCTTACTGGTTGTCTCTATGTCCTCGATGAGCCTTCCATTGGCCTTCATCCCCACGACAACACTCTTGTGAACAAAGCCCTTCTTCGTCTACGCTCTATGGGAAACACTCTTCTTCTTGTCGAACACGATCCTCTCACAATTGCCATTGCTGATTACATCTTAGACTTTGGACCAGGAGCTGGTAAAGAAGGGGGCAAAATCACGGCTCAAGGAACACTTTCTGACATCAAACACAATCCAAAATCTCTCACGGGCGCTTACCTAAGCGGTACGAAGAAAATCCCTCCCTCTCCCAAACAACGAACCTCTAAAAACTTTTACTCTCTTAAAAATTGCACACTGCATAACCTTAAAAACATCTCTCTTGATTTTCCAATTGGAAATTTCACTTGTCTAACAGGAGTCTCAGGTTCAGGCAAATCAACTCTCATGCACGATCTCCTTAAACCTTCAGTGCACAAAGCCCTCTCTTCAAGACATACGTCATGTCCCTTTGATAAACTCATTGCCATCGATCAAAATCCTCTTGGACAAACAAACAGAGCTGATGTCACGACCTACACCGATCTGTCAGCACCGCTAAGAGCTCTTTTTGCCTCCTTGCCTGCTGCGCAAATCAAAGGTCTTCAACCCAAACATTTCAGTCCCAACCATCGCAAAGGGATGTGCCCTTCCTGTTGGGGACTTGGTACCAAATTGGTTAATCTTCAATTTCTTCCCTCTATTAGAGTTCCTTGTGAGACATGTCAAGGCTTTCGCTTAAACCCTCTTAGCCTTGAAGTCAAATTCAAAGAGAAAAACTTCGGCCAGATCTTTCACATGACAGTTGTTGAAGCCAGATCCTTCTTCGATGCGATTCCTAAAGTTGCGCGCCTTCTCGATATCCTCATCTCCGTAGGTCTTGGCTACCTGCAGCTAGG
>CAYUZN010000124.1:0-5051 GCA_964449295.1 uncultured bacterium
TCAATAATAATTCAATCCCGAGGCTTTGAATCAGTCCTTTTGGACACGATTGAACTGGAACGGGTATATTTAGGATAAAGCCATGTGTAGATCTTTTATCGCATTACTGGGAGTCGTTTTACTTCTTCTGACTGGATGTGAAACCAGCAGAGTCATCGTTAATAACATCCCTGAAAGAGAGGCAAATGAAATTCTTGTTTTTCTAGGAAGTAGAGGGATCAAAGCCGATAAAATTCTAGCTAAAAGCGGTGGTGGATTTGGAGGAGAAGAGAGCGTTACTTTGTGGAATATTGCTGTTGATGAAGGCACTATGATGGATGCGATGTCTATTCTCAATCAAAATGGGCTTCCCAGAAAACAAGGAACAAATTTGCTGACTCTCTTTGCAAAACAAGGTTTGATGTCTTCTGAAAAAGAGGAACAAATTCGTTATCAAGCAGGATTAGAAGAGCAATTAGCAGGAACAATTCGCAAAATTGATGGTGTCATCGATGCCGATGTACAACTCTCTTTTCCTTCAACAGAAACAGCAGGCAATCCGGTGCCTGGCAGCGCTCCTCCTCAAAGAGTGACAGCAGCTGTTTACGTCAAACACCAAGGAATCGGTGATGATCCTAATGCTTTTCTGACATCAAAAATTAAACGACTTGTAGCAGGCAGCGTCAGCGGGCTTGATATCAACGATGTGACTGTTATCGCAGATAGAGCTAGATTTGCCGATGTCACTTTGAATCAATCTCTTGAAGCAGCTCCAGGATCCCCTAAAGAACTCGTTAACATCTGGTCTATTGTAATGAGTAAACAATCGGCTGCAAGATTTCGCTTTTTATTTTTCAGCTTAGTTCTTGCCAATATCGTATTTATCGGACTGGGAGGGTGGATTTTATGGAAATTCTATCCCGTTCTCCAAAAAAATGGTGGCTTTAAACAACTTTTAGATCCATTTCCTATAAAAGCACCTGAGGTGCCGAGTGACAATGAACCACAGTAGTTTAGCTGTTTTTAACTCCTTTTTGATGCAAACCCCATCTTCCAAGAAGGAAAAGCTTTTGAACTGTTTAGGAAGAGATGAGAGAGCTCTTTTGGAGACTCTTGGTAAAATACAGGGCAACCCTTCTCAAGGATTTTCTTCGGTAGGAGATATGTTAGCCCGTATCCACTACTCTTGGTTTGCACCCTATTTGCGGACACTGCCTGAAAGAGATATCAGGCTTTTTCTATCTGCTCTTTCAGAAGAACAAACTTCAGGTCTGAAAAAAATTCTACTTTTATCTGACGGCCAAATCTCTTTAAATAAACTCGCAAAAGAATTCTTGCAAAAAGTTTTATTTAAAGAAGTTGTAGGACAGCAAACCGATCTCTTACCTCTAGAATGTCTCCCTGAATCTTCTTTAAATGCTCTTTTAAATTTAAAATCCTCTGATTTAACCCAAATGATTTTCTTTCTTGGCCTGCATGATCTAGCACTTGACATGAAACACATCATTGAAACGGCTAAATTAAAAAAAATCCAAGGTATTTTATCGCCTCTTCAACAAAATTATTTAAAAATTTTGTTTCAAAGTAGAGAGCCTGTGGTTTTTGCTAAAATGGGGCTTGGGAAGTGGAGTGGTGAAGAAGAAAGTTTAAAACAGTTAATTCATCAACGTGGATTTAATAGACTTGCAAAAGCCTGTTATGGTCAAGATGGTAGTTTTTTATGGTATTTGACACATGCATTAGAAATTGATCAAGCTCAGCTTTTTCAAAAACTATGCGCTCCTCTTGATAATCGAGCAGCTATACAAGCTTTGATTTTCCAAATTTTTGAAATTCTCTCTTTTATGAGGAACTCTCATGAGTAGATTATTCTCTCTTATTACAAAAGATGTTCACCCACAAGCTGGAAAAAAAGTGATTGACTCTGCTGACTTCACCACTCTTTTATCTGCTAGTGAACTTTTAGATAAAAGCAAGGAAGATGCTGATGCTGCCTTCAAGCAAGCAGAAGCTGATTGCCAGGAGCTCCGAGAACAAGCAAAAAAAGAGGGCTTTGAAGAAGGCCTTGCCAAGCTGAGTGAAAAAATCCTCGAACTTGACCAAGAAAAGAAACGTCTTCGTCATGAAATGAATCAACTTGTGCTACCTCTTGCTCTCAAAGCTGCCAAAAAAATTGTCGGCAAAGAAATAGAAAGCCACCCTGATGCTATTGTCAGCATTGTCATGCAAGCGCTTGCTCCTGCTATGCAAAATCATAGAATCATCATTTGGGTGAGCAAATTAGATAAAGAAGCTCTTGAAAAAGAAAAACCTGCTCTTAAAGAAAAACTCGAACATGTTGAAAGTCTTCTCATCAAAGATAGAGATGATGTTGCCTCGGGTGGTTGTATTATAGAAACTGAATCTGGTATCATCAATGCGTCTGTCGATAATCAATGGCGTGCTCTTGAAGCTGCTTTTGAAAGGTTTGTAAAACATCCCTCATGAAAATAATAACTCTAAAAATTCTCTTGATATTTTGTGTTTTCTTAGGAGGGACTCTTTTTGGGGATGAAGAGCCGTCCACCTTGAACTCAATTTTAGAAAACAGCTCTTCTGTCATGGAAGAAAAACCAGCGCCTTCCCTTACCTCAGAATTGGCTGTTATCACAGGACTTGCTGTTTTACCTTTTGCTATCATGCTACTGACATCTTATGTCAAAATAGTCATTGTGCTGGCTCTTCTTAGAAATGCTCTTGGCGTTCAACAATCTCCACCTAACCAAGTCTTGAATGGTATTGCTCTTCTTATGACTATCTATGTCATGTTTCCAACAGGTCTTGCTATGTATAAGGCCGCATCTACTCAAATTTCGCAGCAACCTCCGACAGCTCTTATTTCGTCAGAAGGATCTCGTTACATACTCAACATCGTTGATGCCGGCAAAGAGCCTCTGCGCGGGTTTTTGCAAAGAAATACGATTGGCAAGCATATGACAAGTTTCTACCAACTTGCGTTGCGCTCATTTCCAGAAGAGTACAGAACAACGATCAAAACTACAGATTTCATCGTGCTCATACCAGCTTTTATCACATCTCAACTCAAAGCAGCTTTTGAAATTGGAGTCCTTGTCTACCTTCCTTTTTTTGTGATTGACCTTGTGACATCTAATATTCTACTAGCGATGGGGATGATGATGCTCTCTCCTCTGACAATTGCGCTTCCTCTTAAACTCCTTTTGATCGTAATGGTCGACGGATGGACTCTGATTATTCAAGGACTTGTACTGACATTTAGGTAACCCTATGTTCTCTGCGGAAATCTACCAACTTTCTTATCAAGCTCTCTTAATGATTTTGATTTTATCAGGACCTCCTATCCTGATTAGTACTGTTATTGGTCTTTTTGTGGCTGTCTTTCAAGCAGCTACGCAAATTCAAGAACAAACGCTCTCTTTCACAGTCAAATTGATTGCAGTTATTGGAACTCTTCTCCTGATGGGTGGATGGCTAGGGGGCCAAATTTTACAATTTACGAAAGTTATTTTTGAGAATTTCTATAAATGGACTTATTAACCTGAACTTTGGTTTTAGTATGCTGATTATCAGTGGCTTTTTGCGATCTTTTGCATTTTTTTTCTTGAAAATAGCGCCTTCGGCTATGATCTTCGAAAAAAAATGCAAAATCTCATCAAAAATCCCCGCGATCATCAGCACATTAAACCCAAAGTTCAGGTTATTAGGAGTTATTGATACATCTGATTATCTCTCTTTTTTGCTGAGTTTTTCTGATGTTCCTCCTGCTTCGATTTTATCTCTTTTTTTTTTAGCGCTGATGCGCATTGCACCTATTGTTGCCATTGCCCCTTTTTTAGGTGCTAAATTGCCTCTGCCTGTGAAAATGGGACTTGTGCTGGCACTAACCGCCATTATTTTGCCTTACTTAATCACAACAGCTGGAAGGCCAGCTCCTTCTTTTGATCAAACATTTGCTCTTTATTGCATAAAAGAATTTTTCATGGGATTTGTGATTGCTTTTCTTGTGACAATTCCCTTTCAAATTGTGCAAGCGTCCGGTGTATTGATAGATTTTTTACGTGGATCTTCAGCCCTTATGGTCACCGATCCTTTATTGCAAAACCAAGTCTCTCCTATTGGAATTTTATATAACTATGTGTTTGTCGTTTTATTCTATCAAATCAATGGCCCTTTTATTTTTCTTCAAGGACTTTTAAACTCTTACACACTCATTCCTATTGATGGATTTATTAACGCCTCTTTTTTCCATGCGGGTGGATATTTTTGGAAAGTGTTATTCACACTCTTAACAAAGTTCACAGCTTTGTCTATTCAACTAGCAGCACCTTCTATTTTAGCCATTCTGATGGCTGAAATGTTTTTAGGTATTGCCAACAGGCTAGCTCCTCAAGTGCAAATTGCTTTTCTGGGCATGGCTCTTAAATCTCTTTTAGGTCTTGCACTTCTATGGGCAGGATGGTTTTTTATTTTGCAACAAGTTGCAGAGCAATCTCTTCTTTGGCTTACAAGTCTTAATCAATTGATCTCTTCCATCCCCAAAGGATGAAAAGTACGCTTATAAATTCACTCTATAAATTCTCACGAAAAAAAATAAAAAAAAAGAATCCATCTATGAGAATTCACACCGTCTCTATAATTTCTCAGAAAAATTATTGACTGAAAATCAATATCACACTACATTACAAAATATAAAGATAACGATTTCATGGAGGTTATATGAATCGTAACTTGAAAAAGATATGGCCTGCATTAGCTGTGTCTCTTGTACTAGGTACAAGTTTCGTTAATGCTGCAGACAATGCAGATATGACTCGCTCAAAGCCCAACACCGCTACGCAAAATCAAAAAGGATCGATGGGGATGATTACACCTCCTGTAAATCCTTGTGTGAATGGTGTTGATTTCTCTTTCGGTGTAGAAGCTCTCTACATGCGCGCCACAGAAGATTCTGAAGATGTAGGAGTTCATACGCCAGCTTCCGCTACCTACCCTCAATCTTATCCTGTTGTAGAACAACAATATGATAATTGGAATTGGGGTGCTAGAGTAAACGC
>CAYUZN010000125.1:0-5040 GCA_964449295.1 uncultured bacterium
AGTCAACAAATGAATAAGAGTTTTATTTCTATTTTCGATTCAAAAGGGATGAAAATATCCTCTTTCTTAATTGAAGAGGATGCCCTATTTACTCCTCGTGGGATTACTCTTTCACAGGAAGGACATATATTGGCTACTTTCTTTAATCATAGAGAGAACGTCAGTAAAATCTGTGTTTTTGATTCTATTGGTAAGAAGTTAAAAGAATTTGGAAATGAGCATATCAAAATAGCGAGAGATATTGCTCTGTCAGCTCAAGGTTTGATTTATGTAGTTGACTCTCAAGCAGAAAAAGTGTGTGTGTTTCGGTAAAATAACTGAAGGGTAAACATATGAAGGTCATAATTTCTCAATTAATTTGCTTGGTGTTTTTTCTTTGTCCAAGCTGGGCTACTTCATCGCAAAATAGCATTTGCATTAACAACATGATCTATAATGACGAGACAGTATCTGAGCTAATCACTGTTGTTCTCTCAACAAACCCTATTCCTTCCATTCCTGAGACCAACTATATCTATGAAGCACTGAGCAGCTTATATCGTATACCAGCTCTTGCAAAATGCAAGAAAATCATTGTTTTCGATGGCATTCAACCCTCCTACGAGCAAAGGGCAGAGGATTACCACAAATATAAAGAGAGAATAAGGAACTTGGTTGAAACAGATCCTTATCTTTCGAATACTGAGTTGGTTTATTTAGAAAAATGGTCCCATTTGACTGGATCTATCCAAGAAGCTCTAAAACATGTCACGACTCCTTTTGTTTTCTTCCACCAGCATGACTTAGTTTTGAAAAAAAATTTTGATATCAATGGCATCGTTGCATCCATGGTGGCAAATCCTAATATTAAATACGTACGCCTCAATAAAAGGGAGAATAACATGAAAGCCTCTTGTAATTGGAAAGTGGAACCGAGCTTTGAATTCAGCTACGTACCTCTCTGTAAGAGTTTTGGATGGACGGATCAAACCCATATTGCCAGGCTCGAATATTATACTGATTTTGTGTTACCACAATGTGGGTTCGGATTTATGGAAGCATTTCTAAATCCAAATTTCAAGAAAGCGTATCAACTCCTGGGAAGAGATTGCCACATCGAATTTGGTAGTTATTTATATGGAGATTTATCGGACGGATGTTATATCAACCACACCGATGGTCGAAAAGGAGAAAATTCTACCATTCTTGCGCAATAAAAGCTAACTCTTCCGCAGAAGGCATTTTTTGTTTTTCATAGATATCATTGAGAATCTTTTCCAATGAAAAATCCGCCTGATATTGATATGCAGCAGTTCGAGCTTCGTTCTGAGGCCAAAATCGTTCTTTTCTCAAGGGAAGTGAAGGAATATCTATAACTTGAGCAGATAGATCTAATATTTCAAATAAAGAGCACCAATTTACATTTCCTCCTTTTACATAGAAAGAAGCAAGCGCTTGCCAGTGAGACAACGTATCTTTTTCATTCTTCAGTAAAGAAAAAATATGGTCTATGGAAGATGTATCCCTAGATATTTCTAAAGATCTAGAAAAGATTTCCCGCAAAGACCTTAGTTTGGTGAGAAGATCTTCGATGGAGTGCACAACAAAAGCATAACGAAAAGCATGATGCATTCGCTTAACAGTAAGAGTATACATTAAATTGGCCAATAAATATTCATCTACTTTCTCTTTTTGCATCACTTCCAGAAGAAAATTGGTTAATTTTTCTGCTATTAGAGGAATACCTTCTAAGTAGTAAGAACTGAAGGGGATCAAGTAAAACTTAAGCTTGCGCAAGGGCTGGAGAGACCGTTCAGGAGCTTCTTCTAAAATAAGATGAGCGTTTGTTCCACTAAAACCAAAAGAGCTGAGCGCTACCCGTCTGATTCCGCCAATAACGGGTAATGGACAATTCGATTGGGGAAAATAGAAAGGACTATTTTGTATGTAGATATCTTGATTGATGTCCCCATGAATGAGAGCTTTTGGAATTAAACGATTCTTTAGAACTAACAAAGCTTTGATAAACCCTACAACTCCTGAAGAGGCAAAAGGATGGCCAATTAATCCCTTTACAGCACCTAGGGCACAATAATTCTTTTTTGTAGAGAATGCCGAGAAAGCAGTAGAGGCCGCCTGAAATTCAATCGGATCTCCTAAGACTGTTCCTGTTCCATGAGTTTCTAGGTAGCCAATAGTTTCTGGATTAATTTGATTCTTCGTATAGACGCTTTTTAGGAGTGCTACTTGAGCTTCCTCATTGGGAGCTGTTAAACCATTTGAGCGTCCATCTTGATTGATCCCTGATCCTTTGATGACCGCATGTATCATGTCCCCATCGCGCATTGCTTGCTCTAAAGGCTTTAAAACAACAGCTCCCACAGCTTCAGAAGGGACAAATCCATCCGCACAATCGCTAAATGGGCTACAACAACTCGTTTTAGAGAGCATTTTTAATTCTGATAAAACTATATAAGGCTCAGGAGTGACAAAAAGAGAAACCCCACCGGCAAGGGCTAATTCACATTCTCCTCTGCGAAGCGATTCACACGCCATATGAATACTGACGAGAGAAGAAGAACATGCTGTATTGATTGTAACCGCAGGTCCACGGGAGTTCAAAAAATAAGATAACCGTGAAGCTAAAATAGCCTCTGAATTGCCCATGAGAGTATGTGAATGATAGAAAATGCCGGCTTCATGTAGAAGCTTTTTATAGTCAGAAGGTTCAGCACCTACAAAAAGGCCAAGATTACACAACATCCCCTTCTCAGCATATCCAGCTTTCTCAAGCGCTTCCCAAGCACATTCTAGAAAGAGTCTTTGTTGTGGATCCATTACAAGTGCTTCCGCAGGAGAAATCTCAAAGAAATCAGCGGCAAAAGCTTCTATACCGTTCAAAAACCCGCCTCGTAGGCATTTTATCTCTGGACATTTACCTCTTTTGTAATCGTGAATGTAATTTTGATACCACCTTGCGTGCGTTATCTCTTCCACACATTCCTGAGTATTGCAGATATGATCCCAGAATTCGTCAGCAGTAGCAGCTTTAGGGAAATGGCCTGCAAAACCAATCACAGCAATCTCTCCTTCTCTTCTCGATTCTAAGGATGAACTCATTTTCTTTTCCTTATCGAGATTAGCGACCGGACTACAGCTGCGCCCTTTTGACTGTGGAAGAAGTTCATGAATTTTTTGGGCAAGATCGGAAAGAGTAGTCTTTTGGTAAAGGACAGTTCTCGGCAATTGAATAGAATGCTCTTTATTAACTTTCTGAACAAAATGGATGCCCATTAGGGAGTCCACCCCAAGATCACTAAAAGGTTTATCGATAGGGATAGTATCATTTCTCCTATTCAAGAGAGGAGCAAGAAGCTCTTTTAAAGTAAGAATAATTTTGGCTACGGATTGAGTGGTTAAGGTGGGGTTTGAATGCTCTAATCTATCCTCCTCTACTGTTTCTCGAGAACTTTTCGTAGCTTCTCTAAAATCGCCTATCAAGAGATGGTTTGTAGGATCATTTAATGCTTTTTCCATCAGTTTCATCCCTGCTTCTGAGGTGAGAGGAGTAATCCCTATTTGCTCAAGCACTGCATCTTTTTCATGATCCAAATGAGTCCAAAAGCCCCAATTGATTACCTTCACAGGAAAATGAACCGATTTTGCGGTCCGGTGAATGATTTGATTCTGTAGACCGCAAGAGAGCGCATACAAACTTCTTTGTCCGGCTGGAAGAGCGACTTGCGCAGAAGAAAAGAAGCATAAGAAATCAAGAGAAGAATCAGCTAGGATCTGTAAAACAGCCGCAGTGCCATGTACTTTTGAGCGAAGAGCTCTATATAAATCATCTTCTGTGCATTTTTTAAGAGATTTTTCAAAATGGTCTGAAGCCAGAAAGAAAAAGCCATTGACCTTTCCAAAACGACAATTCACTTTAAAAATTACTTCCTTTACCGCCTGTGGATCTGCTATATCGGCTTTAACAAAATAGGGGTTTCCTCCGGAAGAACCATCCAACTGTGCTAGGGTCTGTCCCCGGCTAACAACCACAACATTAGCCTGGTAATGATCCATTAAATATTGGCAAAGAATTTGCCCTACAGTCCCTGTCCCTCCAGCTACAACATAGGTGCCTTCCCTTTTTAAGCTAGAAGACTCAATAGGAGGCAAGGGCACCTGCTGAAAAGAAAGGCGATAAATCCCATTTTTCCCAAATAATAAGACACGCTCTTCAGGGAAAGATTGGAGATAATTTTTTATATCCTCGCGATCGGGTTGAGAGAACACCTGAGAGGTTGCATGAAAAAGTTGAAGAGGAAGGTGGGATAGCTCGTGGCCCAGCGATATAAAAAAGGAGAAAAGACCCAGCTCTTCCGTTTGACAGAAACCAGCTTGTTCTGGATTAAGTTTGTCTGAAAAGGTCATCCATTTAATTGCAGAAAGTTTATCAACCGAATCTCGTGTGAAGAAGTTAACTAAGGAACTATAAGATCTACGCAAGTCTTCTAGATAAGAAGCTAGAGTCGGATAATGGGTTAAAGGCTTAAATGCGAACCATATTTCATCCCCATTTTCAAACCTTACTTCTGAAATATTTTCGAAAAAGTTACACCTGATTCCAAATCCTCTTACGACCCTTTCCCAGCCGGAAAAGATTTGTGGGCCAATGATGATAATGCGCTGAGGAAGTTCTGTTCCTTTCCCAGGAATTTCTATCTTTTCCCAAATGGCACTTAATGACTGATAAGAATCTATTTTTTCCTTAGACTTTAAATCCTGAGGTGAAGCCGCAGAGACAGAAAAGGGGGTTAGCCGCTCTTCAAACCAATAAGATTTATTTTGAAAAGAATAAGTGGGTATTGAAATAGGTAATGGCAAACGAGTAAAGTCTTTAAATTCTTCTTCCCAATTCAACGAAAAACCATTCAGATAGGAATCGAATCTAGTACCAGTCAGAGAGGGAATTTTTTGTAATTTATCTATAAGATCTAAATACGATTTTGCGATGACCAAGCTTCTATAGGGAAAATGTTCTCTGCCTAGGCATAAGGTATAACTCAC
>CAYUZN010000126.1:0-4900 GCA_964449295.1 uncultured bacterium
AAAAATCCTTTAAAAATGCCTTGACTTAACCAAGATGAAGATAAGCTTAGAAAGATAATTCCTCCTACAAGGATAGATAAAGAGGCGTAGAGCGCGGTTGTTCTCCATCCTTTCTTTGAAATAAGCCAGGTGCCTAGTAATGCCCAAATAATAGAAATTAAAATGGTTGCAGAGCCCACCGATATTGAGTAATAACCCATAAATTTTAAATAAGACGCAGAGTCAGGAAACTGAGTCTTAAGTTGAGATTTAAAGGTAATCCCTAAAAAATTTCCGACCATAATGCATCCAGCTAATAAATAAGCGGCACTCAAGACAGGGAACTTAGTTCGCAAAATGGGAGCTGTTTCTTTAGGGTGGATCAGACTATTTGGCAGTCTTTTCCATGACCAGTTAAAAATAAATAAAGAACAGATCATGCAAACGGTAGCTGGTATCATTAGAGCCATTAAGGACCATGTGGATGCTCCGATTACTGCTAACCCGAAGATCGATCTCAGGTTTCCTGCAAGTCCTAAGATAAATGCAAGCGGGATATAGTACTTTATTCCTAAAGATAAAGAAGAAAGACGGTTAATAAATCCCCAAATAAATAGTGAATACAGGCTGAAGTTGACAGTTTTCAGCACGATATACATCAGAGATATAGACCAATGAGTTTCTAAGGGTTTATGTAGTTCCAAAGTTTCTGATACGCCTTGAGGTTCAAGAGGTTTTTGAAAAAACATTAATATTGTAGAGAGAGCGATAAGTCCTATTAAAATGAGTAAAGTTCCTCTGAAGACTTTTTCAAAGGGTTTATAAATTGCAAAAACAAGGAGGGAAAGCGTGAGAATAATTTGGGGCAGAATTGTCGATACACTGAGGGCTGGAATTTGAGTAACTCCTAATTGTTTTTCTATGATATTTTGAGAAAAAAGAAAAAGAACACTACTACAACAGAGGAGTATTGATAGCAATAAAGCTGGAATGAAGATGAATTTTATTGCTTTTTGTAAGTCGGTGTTTGTCATATGATTGAGCCCTTAATTTGTTTGGATATAAGTATGAAGATGAATTTCACAAAAAACAACTCATTTTTTGTGAAAAATGCTTAGGTATGATTTAATCAGTATCTATTTTTAGTTCTTTAATGATTAACTTTCCTTGGAATTATTTGATATATATAGTTGGGTATATTTTGGGCAAAAAATCCAGCATATTCCTGAGAAATGACTTAGACAAACTGCATGAGAGCCTTAAAAAGAAAAATAGGATGGAAAATCCTAATCTGTATAGTGCCTGCGACGTTTTTAATGGCTGTTTCAGATCGCTATGTCTATAGAGCCGTAGATCCCATTTTACCCATTCCTCAACTGCAATTTGAAAATGATTTTAGTCCTATTAATTCACACAGCAGCAACATATCTAATATTTTGTACATGAAGCCATTGTTAAAAATTTCACCAAATCAGATGCTTCCATTTTATCAAGGGATCCGCTTTCAATTTCAGCTTGTAACGACGCCTTCTACTTCTGCAAATAGAAAAACTACAGCTCTCGGAGATACTCAGTTTTTTGATCTAGCCTGCTTCACTGGAGAATGGTGGGAGGTGGGGATAGGGCCGATGGCTATTTTTCCCACAGCTGTACAGTCTTTAAGAGGAACAGGTCAAGGCAAATGGCAACTTGGTCCTGCACTTGGGGTGCTACTTGAAGTCAATCAAACTCAATTTGGATGTCTTGCACAAAATCCGATCTCTTTTGCGGGAAATTCCCATAGAGAGAGGCAAAATTATCTGCTTTTTCAACCTTTTTTCTTTCAACATTTGAAAAATGGATGGTTTCTCCACGCAAATCCGCAATGGACGCTTGATTGGCTCCATCATATCTACAAGATCCCATTAAATTTTGGAGGAGGAAGAATTTTTCGAGTTGGGACTCAACCTTTCGATGTCGACCTTCGCTTTGAAGGGATGGCTTATGAGAATTCTCTCACCTATACGCCGCAATTTACGATTCAATTACTTTTTTCAATTCTTTTTGATTAATTTGACATAGCATTCGTTTTTACTGAGAGCTCTTCCCAAATTATTAACGATGATTCCATCTTTAAGAGCAGCTTTTGTACCGCACATCGCTTTAAAATAACTAACTTCTAATTGGCTGAGTCGATAGAATTTTCTTTACAATGTAGATGAAAACACCTGTTAGCAGTAAGTTTAGAGCTAAGCTTATTCCAGAAATAGTGGTTGCAATGTCATGAAGTTGATAGGCCATGGAAAATGCTAGTATTCCACCACCGACTTCTCCACGGGGGAAGAGAGAGATTGAAACAGCAAGACGTTCTTTAAAAGTAGCTTCATTACGATAGCAAAACAAAGGAAAACACTTACCCAAATTGCTAATTATAGTTATGATAATAACGTTAATTAAAATCATTATAATTTGACCTTCCCATGCAATATTTGTAAGAGAAGAACCAACTAGAAACATAAAGACTACTTTGATCCAATGATCAAGATTAAATGAAGTCACTTTATATCCAAACAAACTAAAAGCCAAATTTTCAGGATGAGACTGGATTAAAACGCATCCTAAACAAAAAGAGGGAAGAAGAATTTCAAAGTGAAGGTGGGTAAAATATTCAAATAGCGAGCAAATGCCCCACAAAATCAGGCTGTACAGCAATAACCACAACTTGGAAGTTGGTAATTTAAATGCATGCAAATATCGATAAGCAACGATTAGCATCGCTATAGTGAGGCTTAAAATAAGCACCAAACTCCATTGAAATCCAATCAGTATTGCTTGGAGTGGAATCATAAATAAGATGGTGTCAAGATCGTCAAAAATCGCAAGGATTCTAACTTTTTTAAATACCCAGGTGCTAGCAAGTCCTGCCGCTCCAAGCATAGTGAATAATATACCAGCCGATGTGGGAGCTGCAAATCGGGATATGGTAAGAGCTTCTATCCAAGGAAGAGCAAATACATAAACAAAATAGATAGCGCAAAAAATCCATGGAAGTGTTGCAGCTGTCATGGCTACTAAGTAATCTTTTCCGTAACTCTTTAACTTGGTTCGATCAAGCTGAAATTCCTCTCCCACTCCGATCATGATGTAGGCTAAGCAGATGACCATAAAATGCTTGTTCCATACCTTCCAAGATCCATTTTCGAAAATTTGAGACACAAGCAAACCTAACGCAAGCAAAATACTATATTGAATCACACGAATCATAGAATTTTACCTCAACAACCAGGTTATATTATTTTTATTTTTAAATGTCTAATGAGGTTATTCTGTGCCAAGAGCGGTTTGTTTTTTTTCTAACTCTTCCCAACGAAGATAGAGCTGTTCAATTTGCGTTTCAGCAAGACTGATCGCGGTGCAGATTTCAGAGAGACGCTCTGTGTTTTCGGCGATCTCTTTTTCTTCGAGAAGGTGGTTAAGCAAGCCCACTTGTTCTTCGAGTTTTTTGATTTTTCGCTCTATTCCATCAAATTCTTTTTTCTCATGATACGAAAGCTCTGACTTTAGGCGCTTTGGAGTTGGAGGGGCTTCTTTTTTCTCTTTTGGATTAAGCTGTTTTTTAGAGGAAGCTTCCCATTGGGCGTAATCGAGGAAAATCTCAGTCTTGTCTGGATCTCCTAATCCTAAGATGGAGTTGCAGATTCGGTCAAGCATACAGCGGTCATGCGTAATAAGAACGAGAGCTCCTGGAAATTCAAGAAGGCTCTCCTCAAGAGTTTCGAGGGTTGGAATATCGAGATCGTTTGTGGGCTCGTCGAGAAGGAGAATGTCGGCTGGTTGAAGCATGAGGTGGGCAATAGAGACCCTGGCTCGCTCACCTCCTGAAAGGCTTCCGATGGGAAGGGGAAGAAGATTGGGCGAAAAGAGAAAGCGTTTGCACCATCCATTGACATGAATTGGATTGCCTTGAAATAAGACGAAATCTCCGTTGGGCGAAAGGGCTTCTTTAAGAGAAAGATTCGGAGGAAGAAGAGATCTATGCTGGTCAAAGTAGACAACTTGGAGACCGTCTGCTCGCTTGATTGTGCCGAGATCAGCTTTGATTTCACCCGCCAGCATCCGAAGAAGAGTCGTTTTTCCTGAGCCATTAGGGCCCATAAGGCCCATTCTAGTGCCGGGCGATAGCGTGAAATCGAGGTTGCGAAAAAGAGGGTTCTCTCCGAGCTGTTTCGTGAGATTGGTAGCGACAAGGAGCTTTCTTGTCTCTCTTTCTGTTGCAACGAAATGAATTTTTGCCCGTTTTTGCTCGTTCCTGGCTTGGATATCTTCGTAATCTTGTAAGATCTGTTCTGCTCCATCTATTCGGGATTGCGCTTTGGTAGTTCGAGCTTTCACTCCTGCCCTCAGCCACTCCGTTTCTCTTCTAGCTTTGGTGGCGATTCTTCGCTCTTGTTGAAGTTGTCCTTTGAGAAATTCCTCTTTTAGAGCCAGAAATTCTCTGTAGGGACTATCGATTGCCAAAAGCCCTTTCGGATAAACCTTATCGATTTCAATGATTCTGCTTGTCACATGCTGCAGAAAATAGCGGTCGTGACTTACAACCAAATAGGTGACAGACTCTCTTGCCAGAAATTTTTCAAGCCAGAGGATCCCTTCCAAATCGAGGTGATTGGTTGGCTCGTCAAGGAGAAGCAGATCTGGTGAAGCGATCAGCTCAACTGCAAGGCGAAGTCGTTTTTTCCATCCGCCTGAAAGAAGAGCCGCAGAGGATTCTTTTCCTGTAAAACCCATCTTGCTGAGTTGTGTCTCAGCGAGTCTTTCGCGCTCATAGAGAGGAATATCTTCTTTGAGAGCATCGATCAAAATCTGTTTTGGACTTAAGCCTGGAAAATCACACGTTTGAGGAACGTATCCAACCACTAAATCACGTTTAGGAGAGAGAATT
>CAYUZN010000127.1:0-4853 GCA_964449295.1 uncultured bacterium
CCCCTTTGGGGAGCTTACTTTTTGCCGATGACCGGACTCGAACCAGCACCCTATCGCTAGGAGTAGATTTTGAGTCTACCGCGTCTGCCATTTCGCCACATCGGCATAAAAAGATCTTGGGGAAGATTACCAACAAATTAAAAAAAGGGCAATCCTTAAAACCAATAGAGTTAATCAGGATAATACTTGTCAAACCATACGCATAAGAAATTATGAACGATATGCGCTGTCATAGAAGCTCGAAGCCCATACTTTTCTTTGATAATCCCATAAGCAGCTCCGCCAAAAGAGATCACAATAGCAACTGTTACCCCTCCTTTTTCGTAATTAAAATAATGTATCGAACCAAATAATCCCCCAACTACCATCGAAGCAACCACCTTAGAGGCAGGAATATTCAAGGCACGAGAAACCCTTCCCAAAAGAGACTTAGGGGATTGAGAGATTTGCTGCTCATCAATCAAATAGCGTTTGACAATATAGGCTACAATAGGCTGACAAAACCCTCGAAAAAAAACCTCTTCTAATATAGGATAACGAATGACTTGGTTATAAAAATCTTTATCAAAAACTTCATGTGCAGGGATGTCATCTTCATCCATCGTCTCTTTAAACTCCATCCCTGCTAGTTCGCAGACTTTTTGAATGAGAGACGTAAAAGTAAAATCAATGACACCTGTTGCAAGCCCAACGCCTATCTGTTTAGGAAGAAGCGCCGCATTAAATGGCTGTCTGGGGAAAATCTCATAAAAAGTGGCCTTTAAAGAATCCATTGTCTATCTCCTGTAAGGCGGGAATTTTAACATTAGTGAAGATGTTTTTCAAGTCTCTTCCCAGGGGTAGGGTTCTCGTGCTTTGGGACGAGGAGCTTCGACCTGATAGAACACTTCATGGGGCCTGCGGTAGATGTATTCTCCTTTGGCATTTTGCTCTTTGAGTCTTTCTTTTTCTGTCTTTTCTAGACCTGAGCATGAAGAAAATAAGGGTAAGAGTAGAAATAGGAATAGCATAATAATAAAAATTTTTTTAGATTGCGATTTAGAGTGAGGAAACATGGCCTTTAAAATCCTTGTACAAGGTGAAGATAAGCTTCTTTTTTGTTTTTTAGAAGATAAAAGTCATACGGTGCGGCTTGTTAAAAATGGGCAAATGGCTACCAACTTATTGGGAGAAGAGGCTTTTGATCTTATTTTTTGCGACGATAAAGAGGTTCTAAAATCTGCCAAACAACTCTATCCAGCTTCAATTGTGATTTTACTCACCTCTATCCCTAATGTCGGAAGCGCTGTTGAAGCGATAAGACTGGGGGCTTTTGATTATTTGATTAAACCGGTGGACATTGACACTTTAGAGAGTGTTTTAGATAGAGTTGAAAGCGAGCTGCTCGTTAAAAAGGAAGTGGTCTTCCAAGCCAGAGGGAAACTCGAGAGAATTATGACAGAAAGCGTGGTCATGAAGCAGGTACTCACCGACATTGCTAAAATTGCCAAAAGTAACGCCTCTGTTTTTATCAGTGGAGAATCGGGAACTGGTAAAGAAGTGATTGCCCATGCGATCCACTTTCACTCTTACCGAGCCTCTCATCCTTTTATCAAGGTCAATTGTGCGGCAATTCCTGAGTCTTTGATCGAATCGGAATTTTTTGGTCATGAAAAAGGCTCTTTCACAGGAGCTACAGATAGACGGCTTGGCAGGTTTGAACTCGCTAATAAAGGCACTCTTCTTTTAGATGAGATCTCTGAAATTCCTTTAAGTGTTCAAGCCAAACTCCTCCGAGCTGTTCAAGAGCAAGAGTTTGAAAGGGTTGGCGGCTCAAAACCACTTCAAGTCGATGTGAGGTTAATTTCAACCTCTAACCGAAATATGAAAGATACGGTTGAAGAAAAACTCTTTAGAGAAGATCTCTATTATCGCCTCAATGTCATGCCGATTCAACTGCCTGCTTTAAGAGACAGGCAAGAAGATATTGTGCCACTAGCAGAACACTTTTTACATAGTTTTTGCCTTGAAAATCACAAAAAACAGAAACGACTATCGCCCGATGCTAAAAAAAGACTTCTCGACTACCATTGGCCGGGCAATATTCGGGAACTTGCCAACGTCCTAGAAAGAACCGTTGTCATGGATTTAGATGATGTGATTGAGGCAGATCACTTAAGGCTTGAGATCTCTTGTCCTGTCATACCAACTTTTCCCTCTCTGAAAGGGTTAACATTGGATGAAGTTGAGAAAAAACATATCTTAGATACACTTGTTGTGTATAAACACAATCGCACACAAGCTGCCAAAGCTCTTGGCATTAGTTTGCGCACACTCAGGAACAAGCTTTCGCAATATCGGTTAGAGTCCTAAATCCTTTAGAGAAGATGTCAGAAAATCTTCCACAGAAATTCCTTATTGAGTGAAATCAAGTTTTAATCGAGGAAGTAACCACATTACCAGTCTTCTGTAGAAAACTTTTCGATGATTGTCAATGGAGGAAGTTCTTGATTTTCTTCAATTTTTTGCCACTTGATACATATGTAATTTTGAATAGCTAATTTCTGTACTTCTTTCTTTTCAAATCCGCCGGATGAGGTGTCTAGATCAAAGCAAACAAGCTGGATATGAAAGATTAATTCAAACAAATGTTTGTCTGATAACCGGCTATCTTCAAACTGTACTCTTAGGAATACCTGGTTGCCTTCACGCTTTATTTCCTGAAACACAAAAGATTGGGGCAGTGGATTTTTGCTAAAAAAATGTCTGTTTACAAAATCTTCAAGAAGGTTCTCAACGTTTTCCCAACCTTCAAAATCAGGAATGTTTTCTTTTAAAATGTTCAATAATATATTCGATGAGTCAGATCCGGCAGACCTCTCTAATAGATTCATTCTGGCAAGTAATAGCGCTCTTAATTCTTGTGGAGAGTAGTTTTTAGGAGGCTTCGTCTGGGATATAAATTTTTCAAATTGATTATACAGATATAATAATCTAGCAGGGTGAACTTTTAGTGGGATAAAACGAGTATATGTGAATGTCCTATCAAAACTATCTAATAGAGAACCCCTGTCAGACATAAGTTTTTCACCAACAGTTATGTCTACTTCTTTTAAAAATGTCCAACACCGGTTTGGTTCTTGATAATTAAAATTTTTTAGCTGAATAAGTGCTTGTTCCTGACCTACAACCTTTGAAATAGAGCAACCTATATCGTCTGAAATGATAGTGAACTTATCAAGCTGATCAGAGAAAAAATGTGATTCCCTTATAATGATATAAGGAAGCTTTCTCATACAAAAATCGATAAGATCAATCAATTCAGAGCTGAAACCATCTTTTTTTAGTTCTTGGGATAAGTCATCAATACTTACCTGACGATCTGATAATTGAATAAAATTTCCACGATGAGAAAAAAGACGATTAGAAATGTCGAGGTTTTTATCACAAGACTGTGGATGATAAAAACCTATAGAATATGTTTTTTCTTTTGGCAGCTCTAAATAAAATAAACTCTTGAAATTAGGAGGTAAATGCTTTTCTATTCTCATTTCATTGGGCAGAGGTTCTCTCAAAGGAGGTTTATTCGAAGAATTTGGCGGCTCGTTTGGGAATGTTTTTTTATAAACATAGATAATAATAGCTAAAGCAACTGATCCTAGAACAACATAAGCAATATGACGCCCATTCCATTTTGTAAAAGCAAAAGATGAGGGATGACTGCAAGAAACAGGAGAAGAAAAATTACCGATTTTCATATATAAACCTTGACAAAGTAGTGATTTCTTTTTGAATACACTCTTTTAAATGAGTCCATTTGGCTTGCTCAAACTGGAGCGCACGCTCCAAGTAGAGGGTATGGAACCTTTCTTTAGGAATGAGAAAACTCTTATACCTAGTCAGTGTAAAAGCAAGAAGTGTTCCTTCGAGTAAAGGAGCATACGCCATCTCATCTTGCAAATCCATCTCTAAAACTGCCTTTATGCCGCTATCAAGTGTCTGCTCCTGCAAGAGCTTGTCTGTGAGTGTCAGGCAGTGAACAAGACTCTCTTGCAACTTTGCAAAAACCGATACGATATCTTCTTTTGATAGATGGTGTTTTGTATCTGTGATGTGTTTTGCAAGCCTCTCTTTTAGATGCAGTTGAGAAGAAAATGTAGGCGCTATGTCGTCTAAAGTTTTATTGGGAATATCTTTAAAGCCAAGTCCTTTAAAAGAGGCGTTAAAAAAGAGGCGATCTGGATGATTTTTAGCATAGCGTGATAATGTGTCTGACTCCATGACCCATTTGACAAGCGTGGGGACAAGCTTGTCTTGAGTGTTTTTACGCCAGATGATGGGATCAGAAGAAATTGCTGCGGGGTTTTGAATCACACCAGGCGCATACATCTTCTTGCCTGTATAGGCCATATCAACGCCTACAAAAATAATAGGGTTACATCCCAAGACATAAGCTAGAGATGTTGTCAGTGTTGTGACAGAGAGTGCTTCTTGTCCAAGATCTGGTCCTATAGGAGGCTCTGTGAGATTGAATTTTTGTTCTAAGAAAGCCTCTAAAGGCCCTCCTGTTTGAGAGGAGAGATAGCCCAAAGGGCCAGAAAATAGCTCTCTGGCTTTGGGAAGAAGTCTTGAAGAAAAAATTAGAGGGGTCTGTGCACATTTTAAGTGTTTGAGATGTTCATATTCTTGAGGATTAGGATCGATGGCAACGGCAAAATGGGGTGTGATGTTCATATGACCAAGCGCTGAGATAGCTGAGCCTCCTGCAAAGATAAGCGCTTTGTTATCACACGTCTTTAAAATCTCGTGTGCTTCAGTAAGAGAAGGTCCTGCGCCACAAATAATAGCAGGCACACCTTTAAAGGCGCCTTGCC
>CAYUZN010000128.1:0-4635 GCA_964449295.1 uncultured bacterium
TTTATAAGGCATTAAAAAAAGTGTGCCAATACCACAGGGAACATGCCCAATTGTCGCTGTTAAACTACAACTCCACCTACAAAAACCAATCCAACACTGAGCTGCATCTTCGAGTTCTTTCTCTGTTAACATAGGAAAGACATCGAGCATTCCTGGAGATTGCAGCCATTGTTTTAAATAGATGGTGTCTGTCACATACGTGTAACGAATATCGTGCTCTACTTCCACTAACCAAACTCCTTAAGAAATGCGAGAATAAAACCATCGATTTTTCCATCCATAACAGCCTCAACATCTCCCACTTCGTAACCGGTACGCGTATCTTTCACAAGAGTGTAGGGTTGAAAGACATAGTTGCGGATTTGACTGCCCCAAGCATTTTCCCGTTTTTCTCCACCTATCTCTTCGATTTTTGCCTTTCGTTCCATGACTTCTTTCTCATAAAGCTTGGCTCTTAACATTTTTAGACAGGCTTCACGGTTTTGAATTTGACTTCTCTCTTTTTGACACGATACGATTATCCCCGAAGAGATATGCGTCATCCGTACAGCTGAATCTGTTTTATTGACGTGCTGCCCTCCCGCACCAGAGGCTCTATAAGTATCAATCCTAAGGTCTTCAGGCCTTATTTCAATCTGAATATCATCATCGATATCAGGTGTCACATCGACAGAAGCAAAACTCGTATGCCTTTTGGCATTAGAATCAAAAGGAGATATCCGTACGAGTCTGTGAACCCCTTTTTCAGCCTTGCAATAACCGTAAGCAAAAGGCCCTGAAATTTTGTAAGTGATACTTTTGATGCCTGCCACATCCCCTTCAACCGTATCGAGCACTTCAATGTCCCACTCTCTTTTAGAGGCCCATCTATAATACATACGAGAGAGCATAAGAGCCCAATCACACGCTTCTGTTCCTCCTGCTCCCGCATTAATGCTGAGATAACAACTCTTGCCGTCCATTTCTCCAGATAGCATCTTACGCACTTCGAGCTCTTCCAATTGTTTTTCGATAGTAGAAAGCTCTTGTTGAAGCTGAGACATGAAGTCAACATCACCGCACTCATCAGCCTCAGGAAGCAAAGCTTCCACATTCTGAAAACGCTGCTGCACATCTTGATAAGGAATGGTCCAAGATTTGAGTTGATTGCATTCCGAGATGATTTTCTGAGCTTTCACATTATCAAGCCAGAAATCACTCTCTTCCATCTTTTGTTGCAACTCTTGTATTGACGCTTCTTTTGTAGCCAGGTCAAAGATACCTCCACATGTGAAGAAGACGATTTTGGATGCTTTTAAGCCTGTCTGTTGTTTGCTCGTTCATAAAATCCTTTTTGAAAGAAATATTTTCCGATTATCCTCTATCAATTAAAAAAAATCACTTAATAATTTATTTTTCATCCCTTTTAAGGATATTTAAAAAAATATTTTTACAAAAAAAAAGCTTATTTTTATAAATTCCTTGCTTTAAAAAAAGCATATATGTTATTCTTAATCTTTCAATAAACTTATACGGAGGTTTTATTATGACAGCAATTTCAAATTTACCAAATCCATTAGTAGGCACATCAGCCCCTATATCTACGACTACAGTTCCATTATCAGCAACAACAAGAGATACTTTTGCAGCTATTCGTAATGCTATCCCTTTTAACAGAACTGGATGTTGCAAATCTTTGTCCGATCGCACTGTTGTTCTATTAACTGCCACTCTATTAATTGCCACTATTTTAGCTATATACCAAGCTGTTATCTATTATAGAGCTAGAAAAGAACCTCTTGCTGTAGATTTGAAGACAACTATTTTAGCATTCCCTGAAGATGCTTCAATCAAACAAACTCTAGCATTATCTGCATCTGAAAGTTTTACAGATCCTTTTGCTGACAAAGCAAAAGATAAAGAGCACACCGAGCTTTTAATGAAAAACCTGGTTGCTGCAGATAACATTGTAAACCATCCTGAGCTTCTCAAAACTCTTTCTTCTAGCCCACAAGATGATAATGAAACACAGCGCTTAACAAGTATGATAGCAGCTATGAAAAGTGATCTTAACCTGATTCGAACAGAGATTGCATCTCTTACAGCGCCAACAGAAGGAACTACACCTGCTACTTTAAGATCTCTATGCAGTAAAATGGCTGGCTTGATAAGAGCAATTGAAACTGAAATTGTTAATAAAGTCAAAGCGCAGCAAGAACCAAAAAAAGATTAACCAGTAAGAGTTTAAGCTTATAGAAAAAGCTATGACCCACGTACTGTTAAGCAGTACGTGGGTTTTGTTTTTTAAGAACAACTGAGTGACTTGAATCTAAGTGATAATTCCAATGCCAAGAAACATCTGCTAAAAGCTCTTTGATAAATACGATTTCACCTTCTTGCTGACGCGCTGTCACACGGTAGCCATCTTCAACTTCTATGAAAAAATCACCTGTCAAATTAAGATTCTCTGCATAAAACTCTGAATACCCTCTCAGAATAATATGGCAACTCTCTTGCCGTGCAATCTCATTTTTCCAATAGACATTAGGCATGTCAAAATCGATGCCTTTGTTACAAATGGTGACATTCTTGAGTGTACACTTACCCGTGCGTTCTGAATAGTTCAAAAGACCTTGCGCATCGGTGTGCCCCATAACAGCATCTGCGTGAATCAAAAGACTGCCCTGAAGATCAAGCTCTTCAACATCTAGCTCTGCAATTTGCAATTGCAACTCACTCCCATAAGAAATCTTTCCTCCACGAATTTTCTGCGCAATGATTGAATAGAGAGGTCCTAACGCAGGATGGTAGAGAAAAATAAAAGAAGGACCTTTTGTGAAGAAAAGTGAGGCATCGTTTTCTTCTGGCACACCCACATGACATTGCAAGAGCAAATCTCTACCATTATTGAGACTATCGAGAAAGCAACCTTCGGGTGTTTCAACTAGAGAGGCACCTAATGTGAAAGCTTTTTTCGTTGTCGAAATCGTTTTGCGTCTTTTGTTGTAAGTCAAATAGGTGGCTAGCTGCTCTCTCTTCCCTTTTTCTAAAGGAGACGGAAATTCTTGCGGAAAGAAATCGGCAATATTTTGCATTGTCGATTCAAGCCTTGCAATCTCTTCCTCTTTTTTTTGTCCTGTGCCTGTATGATACGTTATTTTCTTGAGATTCACTAAAATGCCAGGGATAGAACATTTTGTCAGAGCTGTTTGAAGTGCTTTTAAATCGGCAAAGAGAAGATTCGTATTGGAAGAGAATTGAGAGTAAAGACTTCCTGGTTTTTCTGGTTGATCGACAATTCCAAAGCGTTTGAAATCACAATATTCGATGTTTGTTAGCACATACTCATAACCAGTCTGCGTGGGTGTCTCAATGATGACATTGACGCCTTCCGATGTCTTGATTTGACGAGGACAAGACGCAAATCCAAAGATCTTATTTTGAGAGCACCCAATGCCTGTAAACGCTAAAATACCATAATCAGTTCCAGCTACAGGATTATTGATCTGACGAACTAACACTTTTGTTCTTCCCTGCGACTCAAACCAATCAAAAATCCCTTTCTCTTGGGCAAGGCGCCAAATCGCACCATGTCCTCCCGGTTTTAAAATCAACTTGAAGGGCGCTTGTAAACACCACTGCCCTAATTTATTGACAGTCGGCACAGAGGGCTGACAAAAAAATCTAAAACTCTCTTGTGATCTTCCAAACCAGTTGCTCTCTTCACAAATAGTGAGAACATGTCCATGGTTATTTTTTTCTTTTGATGTCATCATGGCAATGGGTGTTGTTAACTGATAGCCCTTCAATTTGTAATAGAGGTATTCCCTGGCTTGTAGATCGACAATCATTCCTTCTAAAAGAGTTTTACCAAGAAATGGCAGGCACGCAGCTGGAAGTGGCTCTCCTGTATGTTCATCTTGCAGACGCAATCTATCGGCTGCTCCTCCGACAGGATAAATTTCTGCCATCTTGTCCATATGCTCTAACCCATACTCCACAGAACCTCTAACTTCTTGAGTTTCTTGTGCAATATCGATCCCTTCTGCAGGATAGTATTGAGACGCTGTCATATCTTTAGCAGGCGTCTCCGATAGCAGCTCTAACATCCGTAGATGATACCCAACAAGCCCTCCAATTGAACTGTAGAATTGATCAACTGCCTGCAGGTCATCCAGCATCTCCTGAAGAGCAAAATCGGCACTTGCGCTCTCTTGCTGAAAGATCCGCTCTCCTTGCCCAATTGCAAACAATGACTTGATGACAAGCTCTTGTTCTTTCGTTGCTTTTAAAAGAAATTCTTGCAAAAAAGGGATCTTTGCAATTGAAATTGCGACATGCGACACCTGGTTCAAACAGTGAAGGCGCTCATCCACTTCTTGACAGTGATGCAGGTCCTGGACCAAAGCTTCGAGAAAATTTATTTCTTTAATCAAATTACAACTCATTCTCTACATGCATACCCAAAGAGAGGGTAAAAGGCAAGAAAATCGGGAAAATAGACATTTTTGACGATTTTTTTTGACTATAATATCTCAAGAAGGCTACAAGATGTCTTCGAGGACTAAATTTATCGCCTCGAAAAAGCTGTCAAAACCTAAACTTAGGGTAAAGATAGTCAACTAATTATTTTTTTAAGGAGAAACGGTCATGGCA
>CAYUZN010000129.1:0-4585 GCA_964449295.1 uncultured bacterium
CCTTCGTAAGACACAATCAATTTGATGTTTTTCATAGAGAAATTATAGCCATTCTGGAGGTAAAGTAAAGAGATAAAAAACCTGACCAATTTAAGGGGTGTCGTAAAATAGTCTTGACCAATTTACGATATCCCTTAAAATGGTCTTAAATGAAGAAAAAGATTTTCAAGAGAATCTGCGATAAAGTTATAAAAGATCATTTGTCTAAAGAAAGACAAATGATCTTTTTGGTAGGACCGCGTCAAGTAGGAAAAACAACGACAAGTCACTATGTTTCTTCTGCCATTCCTAAGCATTTTTACTTTAACTGGGATGTTCAAACAAATCGCGCAAAAATTATTCAAGGACCCGACGCTGTTGCAGAAGCTTTAGGGTTAAATGGTTTTAATAAACGTCTGAGAATTGTTGTCATTTTTGATGAAATACATAAATACTCCAAATGGAAAACGTTCTTAAAAGGTTTTTTTGATAAATATTCTTCCCAAATCAAAATAATCGTGACTGGGAGTGCAAGACTAGATGTTTATAAAGCAGGTGGAGATAGTTTAATGGGGAGATATTTTCTCTATAGACTGCACCCTTTATCTGTAGCAGAACTTTTGCAATCTAAGCTTAGGCAAACAGAGATATCTGCTTCTTCTAAACCCATATCAGATAAGCAATTTGATCAGCTATTTGAATTTGGAGGATTTCCTGAACCCTTTCTGAAGCATTCGAAGCTTTTTTCTACACGTTGGAAAAGATTGCGCACGCAGCAGCTTTTTCAAGAAGATATACGTGATCTGACAAAGATCAATGATCTGGGACAAATGGAAGTGCTTGCAGAGCTACTTCGTTATCAAGTAGGGCAACAAGTAAACTATAGTTCTCTTGCTGTTAAAATCAATACGTCTGTTGATACGATTAAACGGTGGATCAAAGTCTTAAAATCATTCTATTTCTGTTTTACACTTCAGCCTTGGACAAAAAATTTGACAAGATCTCTTTTAAAAGAACCAAAAGTCTATTTGTGGGATTGGGCAGACGTCAAAGACACGGGTGCTAAAGTTGAAAATTTCATTGCCTCTCATTTACTGAAAGCCGTTCATTTTTGGACAGATCAAGGATTAGGGGAGTATCATCTTTATTACTTAAGAGATAAAGAAAAAAGAGAGGTTGATTTTTTAGTATCCAAAGATGGAGAGCCCTGGTTTATCGTTGAAGCTAAAACATCGGATCATGGAAGCCTCTCTAAATCACTTTTCTATTATCAAAAACAACTAAAAATTCCTCATGCTTTTCAGGTGGTATTTGATATGCCCTATGAAAAAGGCAATTGTTTTGATTTTAGAGAACCTATTATTGTGCCTGCTAAAACGTTTCTTTCACAACTTGTCTAAAAATCTTGATTTATCGGCATGTTTCGGCATTTGCCTGATCACAGTGATTTAATGAGAAAGCTTGATCTCAGACAACGAAAAGTACTTGAGCTATTTCAAGACTTTGAAACGATAACTAGTCGTCAAATTAGGCAGCTGTTTGGATTTAAGCCAAGAACAAACTCAGCACTGTGTGCGAATTGGGTGAAAAGTGGCTTTTTAAAGGTAGCCAACCCATCAAACAAAGGCCGGAAGTATAAATTATCAGCTAAATATCACAAGTTAGTGCGGGGCAAGGCATTGCAGTGAGTGGTAATATTCAGTCACGCCGCTTAAGAACATTTGGATAGAGAGCATCACAAGTAAAAGTCCCATGAGCCTTTCAACAGCAATAATCCCTTTTGTTCCTATGAGGCGTTTGATGAGAGAGGAGCAAAGAAGGACGACTGTTGTGAGGACCCAAGCAATGACAATGGCAGGTATTGTGGTGAAGATGCCTCGATCTTGTTTGGAGTAGAGGATGATCGCAGCAAGGACGGCAGGTCCTGCGACAAGAGGAATGGCAAGTGGAACGATAAAGGGCTCTTTCTCTTTAGGAACGTCTGATTTAGCTTCTTTGTCGTTTGGAAACACCATTTTCAGAGATAGGATAAATAAAATAATACCGCCTGACATCAAAAGAGAGTAGTCGGATATAGCCAGTGAGGTGAGAACGGCATCTCCGATTAAGCTAAAGAGGATCATAACACCGAGTGCAATGAAGAGTTCTCTCAGGATAATTTGTCTTTGCCTTCTGGGATCGAGATTCTTAAGAAGAGAGATGAAAAAAGGGATGTTTCCCACGGAGTCCATGAGTAAGAAGAAGGTATAGGCCAAAGTTAGTGTTTTCATAGAGGAGGCTCCTTTAAAAGGCAGTGGGTTGTTTCTTGTCTGACTGTTTCAGGCAAATTCTTTGTTGATAAAATTGTCTTATAAGAAGAGATGGCTTCTTCAAATTTTCCAAGTTGATGAGCACAATTTGCCATTAAAAGACGCAATTGATAGTCATAGATGGGACGGATGACATAGATACTATCATTTGTGGGATAGGGAATAGAGAGCGCTAATTTAGATAGAGTGTACCCTAAAACATAATTTTTGCTCTTATAAAAACGATAAGCTAATTGAAAAATAGGTTCTGCTCTCGATGGTCGAAATGCGTAGGCTTTGCAATAGCTATCGACAATTTCTTCATGTGGATGATCGAGCAATTCTTGGAGACATCCTATTTGATAAAGAGCCCAAAAAGTCTCTTCTTCACAGCCACCCATAGAGATTCTTTTTTTAAAATTCTTAAGTGCTGACTGATAATCTTTAGCGACTAAATAGGTTTGTGCCAGAAAACTGACATAGCGTCTATTTTCTGGATCTTTTTGAATAGCTGCTTCGAGAATTTGGGCATCTTTAAGATGTTTTTCAGGATCTTGTGTTCGATGCCCGTCTTGAAAAGTAGCCAATAGAGAGACTCCGTCAAGGATTTCGAAATTTTTTGCCTCTGTAGAAATCAACTCTTCATGTAAAACGCCTTGCCATGACCATTTGAGCGCATTATTAATCAAGAATATTCGATGAAAATCCGTATAGGATTGATGAACAGAAATAAAGTAAAAATCTTTATCAAGAGAGATAGTTTTGAGTGCTTCAGAAGAGTCCAATTGCTCGTCGGCATCAATAAAGAGAAGATAGTTTCCCTTGTTTTTAGCAAGAGACAAGGCTTCATTGCGATTATATTCAAAATTTACCCAAGGTCTTTCATGCAATTCTCCGGGGATGTCTTTTAGACATTCTTTAATGATATTTTTTGTTTCATCTGTTGATCCTGTATCGACTATCACCCAATAGTCGATGATGTTTTTAACAGAAGCTAAAGACCTTTTAATGACCTGACTCTCATCTTTCACAATCATATTGAGACAAATAGTTTTAGTCTGACTGGCTGTATTTTTTGCAGACAGATGGGAGATAAAAATGAAAAATAAGAAAAATATAGATTTTAAGCGCATATTAAAGAGTGTCTCTACAATCAGAGGCGATGATTTTCCATAGTTTGTTTAAATAGGTTTTTTGAGATGAAGATAGCTTGTCTAAAAAAAGAAGGCAATCTTGATTTTTTGTAAAGGCTGCCTTTGTCCAATTGGTTGAACCAAAGATGAGGGTGTGATCATCTATGAGCGCCCATTTATGATGAAGAAGTTGCTGTCCTTGACTAAATAAAATAGGGATGCCTGCTTCTTTGAGCTTTATTAAAGCTTTGTGGCTGGCACCTCTGCCTGCATAAAAGTCAATGCAGAGAGAGACAGCAACGCCACGTTTTTTAGCTTGGATGAGAGATTCAACGAGATCGGGGTGGGTGAGCGTGAACATCGAGATGCGGATAGTGGAAGAGGCTTTGTCAAGGACATCAATTAAGTGGGTTAAAGCTGTGAAAGATTTGTCGGGAAGAAGGAAGATCTCTCCTTGTGGAAAAGTAAAGTGAGGGGCGGGTGGGTATTTTTGTCTGGGCTTATGGGGTTGATGATGGGCAGGATCTTTGAGAAATGTGGCAAGTTCAGGGCAGTCAATGCCGACGGTGAGATTGTCGTGTAAGATGAGGGAGGGGGTTGTCATATTGGCAGAGCCTAAGAATACGAGATGGTCATCGATGATGAGAACTTTGCGGTGCATGAGTCCTTGAGCTTTGAAGGGGATGGCGTCAAAGAAAGGAGCGCTGTCTATATGTCCTGTTGAAGGATCGAAGTAGAGAGAGACGGGTATTTTTTTTTGTGAGTGGGCTTTGAGCCATTTTAATAGTAGAGGGTCGGAGGCTGTGTACATATTGATATGAATGGATCTGTGAGCAGTTTTAAGAGCTGCTTTGAATGTGAGGCGAAGGTCTTGACGGGTTTGATTAGAGTAGAAGATGAGAGGGTTGTTAGGAGAGGGAAGCTCAACTTGAGTCGCTTTAAAAACGACCCAAGTGTAGAAAGTACAAATTAAAAAAATAACTAGAAGAAGACGAGTCTTAAACAGTCACGCCTTTGCGACGTAATTTGCGAACAATAGAGGCCACACCTTGTTTATCCATAGTGCGCATCCCGTTGGTGGTGACAGTTAATGTGATAAATCGGTTTTCTTCAGGAAACCAAAATCTTTTTTTAACGAGATTAGGGTTAAATCTACGGCGTTTAATTCCTGTGACCTTAAGACCA
>CAYUZN010000130.1:0-4552 GCA_964449295.1 uncultured bacterium
TTTCCACGTGATGGCAGCACCAGCTTCAACTTGTGTCCAGCAAATCTTAGAGCGCTTGCCCGCACATTTACCCCGTTTTGTGACAAAATTATAAATGCCACCTAAACCTGTTTTTGGATCTCCTGCATACCAATTTTGTACCGTTGAGTATTTGATCTCCGCTCTATCCAAAGCAACAAGTTCAACAACCGCTGCGTGCAGTTGATTTTTATCATAAGCAGGTGCTGTACACCCTTCTAAGTAACTGACATAAGAATCTTCTTCAGCAATAATCAATGTTCTCTCAAACTGCCCTGTCTCTTTGTCATTGATACGAAAATAGGTCGAGAGCTCCATAGGACTTTTAACTCCCTTAGGAATATAGACAAATGAGCCATCACTAAAGACAGCCGAGTTGAGGGCTGCAAAGAAATTATCTCCAATCGGAACAACTGTTCCCAAATATTTTTCGATGAGCTCTGGGTAGAGATGGATCGCTTCTGAAATCGAACATAAAACAACGCCTGCTTTTTGCAGCTCTTTTTGAAACGTTGTTCCTAAGGAGACAGAATCAAAGACAACATCGACCGCGACATTTGACAGTCTCTTTTGCTCATCTAAAGGAATACCCAATTTTTCAAATGTTCTTAAAATTTCTGGTTCAACTTCATCTAAACTGCTGAGCTTTTGCTTTTTCTTAGGCTCTGAATAGTAACAAATATCTTGGTAATCAATAGGAGCATACTGAATATTACCCCATTTAGGCTCTTTCATCTCTTGCCACTTACGAAAAGCTTTCAAGCGAAAATTCAATAAAAACTCAGGCTCATTCTTTTTTGACGAAATGAGTCGAACAGTCTCTTCCGTAAGTCCTTTAGGAATCGCTTCCGACTCGATATCGGTGACAAAACCATATTTGTAGTCAGACTGGATTGGTTCGTGCATTGTCATTTCTTAACCTATTATCAAATGGGCCCCATTATACCTCACTCCCATAGAAGGGTCCAGAAATAAATTTTAGAGATTATAAAATAATAAATTGTCTCTAGCTTCATCTTTTTCGATGGACTTCGAGAGATTTTACAATAGAATTATAGCATAACATACTTAATTATAACTACTAATGAATATTTCAATTTGCAGCTATGGCCCAATGGTGCAATGGTTCATTGACACAATTGCTCTATTTCTTATAAAATGAAGATATCAAGAAGCATGGGAGGTGTTAATATGACGCTCAGACGAGATCCGCAAGGGCCACATCAAAATGAACAGAGACTAGTGCTAGATGCAAGAAAACGTATCAGCTTAGCTAAATTGTTACCAGATTATGAGGTATGTTCTTTTAAAGCTTACACAGAGGGAGATAAAATTATACTAGAGCCCATGGCGGAAATACCAGCTCATGAATTATGGCTGTATAAAAATCCCAAAGCTTATGAAGCTGTACAACGAGGATTAGATCAAGCAGAAAAAGGAGAGATACAAAAAATACGCAAAGATTTTTCTAAGTTTATCGATGAAGAAGTTTGAAATCTCTTATACTAAAGACGTTAGCAAGCAACTACTTGAACTAGAAAAAGACAAGTCCAAAAAATCTATCTATAAAGCTGTTACAAAGACATTAGGACTTATGCAAGTCAATCTAAAACACCCATCTTTAAATACACACGAATATTCTACTTTGAGCAGAGCAAGAGGCTATAAAGTTTTTGAGTCGTATGCACAAAATAATACACCAGGAGTTTATCGTGTGTTCTGGTGTTATGGACCAGGAAAACAAAACATAACAATTTTAGCTATTGTTCCCCATCCATAATCTCGACCGTCGTCAAAATACAAAGACATTGTATCCCTTCTCCCAAACCAAAATCGGTTAACCCATCGCCTGATGTGGCTGTGATGCCAACTTGAGAAATATCGAGATTCATAACGTCTGCGACTTTTTTTCTGATGTCAGGAATTCGTTTTTGCAGCCGAGGACGCTTGGCTTCCAATGCAAGAGCGATGTGTTCGATTTTTTGCTTGCCTAATGTCGCCATCGCTTTTTCAAGATAGACCTGGCTATCTGTAATCCCATCTTTATGACACAGATCGATAGCAATGCCTCCTAGAATTGGAACATGCGTGACAGATGTAATCGCATTGCAAATCGCATGAAAGACAACATCTCCATCTGAGTCGGCAGAAAGTCCTGGAACATCTTCAAAGATACAACCGCCAATGATGCAAGGTTTTGTCGAATCTTCTGATAAAAACCTGTGACTATCTTGTCCCAGACCCGTTCTAATTTTAGACATGGAAAATCCAATTGTTTTTTCAGGCGGATTATACGATCTTATACATTTTCTGCCAAAATGCAAAAGCGCTATTTTCCAAAACACTCAATTGCTGTAAGCTGAAAAAATAACACACAAAATACTTTTATCTCTGCAAATTTATTAAAGGACATCATGGACATATTGAAAATTAAAGGTGGAACTCCTCTTAAAGGAACCGTAAAAGCAGCCGGTGCAAAAAATGCGATCACAAAATTGCTCGTAGCCTCTCTTTTATCTGATAAAAGGTGTGTCTTTTTTAATGTCCCTAACATTGCTGATGTTGAAATTACAGTTGATCTGTGCAGAGAAATTGGGAGCACAGTTCATTGGGATAGAAAAGAGGGCGTCATTGAAATTGTCACAAAAGAACTCAAAACAACGTATGTGCCACAACGTTTCTCTGGCTCAAATAGAATTCCTATTTTGATGATTGGAGCACTTCTTGGAAGAACAGATGAAGATATTATCGTTCCTACAGCAGGTGGATGTAAAATTGGAAAACGTCCGATTGATTTTCACGTCTCTGCTTTAGAAAAACTTGGTGCTACAATTGAATTCAGACAAATGAAAAAAGAAGGCGCTTATTTTGCAAGAGCACACCAAGGACTGCAAGGCTCAATCATTCAACTGCCTTTCCCCTCTGTTGGAGCGACAGAAAATACAATTCTTGCGTCATGTAGAGCCAAAGGTTCTACCGTCATCAAAAATGCCGCCATTGAACCAGAAATTATTGATCTTGTGCTTTTCTTACAAAAATTAGGTGTTGCGATCGTCGTTGATGTCGATAGAACAATTCGCATTCAACCGACACAAGAATTTTACGATGTCGAACACACGGTGATTACAGATCGAATTGAAGTGGCCTCAATTGGCATGGCAGCTATCAGCACAAAAGGAAGAGTTTTTATTGAAGGTGCACAACATCAATACATGATCACCTTTCTCAATAAACTAAGAGAAGCGGGCGCTGGTTTTGAGGTAAAAAATAATGGGATTGATTTCTTTTACAAAGGGCCTTTAAAAGGTGGCCTTCTTGTTGAAACAGGCGTCCATCCTGGTTTTCTAACCGACTGGCAACAACCCTTCGTTGTGCTTCTCACACAAGCAGCAGGTCACTCAATTGTGCATGAAACCGTCTATGAAAATCGCTTTGGTTATACAGACACCCTCAATCTTATGGGTGCCGATATTCAACTCTTTACCGATTGTTTAGGCAGTGGTGCCTGTAGGTTCCATGCTCATAATTATTCTCACAGTTTAGTTGTGAAAGGGCCTACACCTCTTATGGCAAAAGAAATTGCGATTCCCGATCTACGCGCTGGATTTGCCTACGTTATGGCAGCACTCATCGCCTCTGATGTGAGCACAATTTCAGGCGCTCACTTCCTCGATAGAGGGTATGAAAATCTCGTCGAAAAATTAAGCGGGCTAGGTGCTGAGATCACGCGTGAAAAGGCACCTTCTAAAAAAGCCCTGCTAGTTTAAAAGCAAAACAACTGCCTCTGTGAAGCCATAGGTTTTGCTAAACACATGAATGGCTACATCTGTTAAAGAAATGGGCAGTGTACATGGACAAGGTGTTAATTTAGCAGCTAGTTGTGTAGTATAAAAGAGATGCTCCATTCTACCTTTTAATTGATAGTCCGGTATCAAAAAAGCAGAGAAAAAATGATTTTTGATTACATCCAACTGCAAGCGATCTATTTTATAAGCCACAATGCTACAAACCCAATGGCTGCCTTCCAATAGGGAAGCCCAACAATTTTTAATTGACTGGCAAGTTGCCTCAAAGTGTGAGAGCTCACAAGAAGGAGCCACTAAAAAAGACGCTTCCACAACCACTTCTTCAAAATTTTTGGGCGTTATTGATTGACTGAGCGTTCCTCCTGCTTTTAAAATATGAGAAATAGGCAGCTTCCATGTCTGAGATAGAGTAATCCATCGAAGTCCTAAAATGTTTTTAAAACCGATCCCTTGCGTAATTATACTTATACAGTTAAGCGTTTTATTTGTTGTGAAGAAAGCAAGCAGAGATGTCGATAAAATACGAAAAAAATAGGCAGCACAGATTTTCTTAAACATCATCGGTGAAGAAGAACTAACATGGATATCGGGCATATCCAATAATTGTCCCAGAGCAGTATTTGCTTGTACGGGCATCAATCGACTGACCAAATCTGATGTCATCAACAAGGTAGTAATAGCACTCAACAAATGAACCTTATAAGGCTGTCTTAGCTCTAAAAAATTAA
>CAYUZN010000131.1:0-4419 GCA_964449295.1 uncultured bacterium
TGTTTTCTCAAACACATCAGGCATAAGTTCTACTGTATGGACTGTGTCAAAAAGAAAGGAGAGACATTTGGTTGTTTCCCCTTGCCATGTTCCTGTCTCAAAAGCAACCTCAAGATGAAGCGCTTCTTTGAGATAATTCACATAAGGAGCCACTTCAAGTCCACCGTTAAAAGGGGTGCACTTTTGTCCTACCTCGTCCCAGTTGATAGAGTGATAGCCTGGAATTTTTTTAATATATACTTTAGAAAGATCGGTCAGCATGGCAGGTTCAGCGCCAATAAAAGAACTATAGATCACTAGGAACAGATAAAATAAGCAGTTAAGCATAAAATTTAATATCGAGTTTAACTCTCAGAGCAGATAAGCTTACCATATGCCTTTTTCAATTGCAAATTTTCAAGTGATTAGACCCCAATTTTCTTCCGACCAGGAGACTATTTTAGAGTGGGTAGCGCATGCTCATGCTCATGCAGAAGCGTTAAAAAATAAATGGGATCTAGAGGGGAACGAATTTGCTTCTTTTTACGAAGAGATTAAAAAGCGTCTTTTACAAATTGGCATAGGGCCTGATAAAATTAAACAGCGAGGGATGCAATCTGCTGATTTTACGCATAAAAATTGGCAAGAGATGGAAATTTTTAGGTTAGAAGAAGCAGAAGAGGGACGCGGTCTTAAAACAAGAAAGTGTTTTTTTGACAAGCAGTTGGATGACATATTTAATACATTTTATCCCGAAGGCGCACAGATGTCTCCCCATCTTATTCATGTCACGTGTACGGGGTATGCAGCGCCTTCGGGAGCTCAGAGACTCGTGTCTAGAAAGGGTTTGGGACAAGAGACCACAGTGACACATGCCTATCACATGGGGTGTTATGCCTCTTTCCCTGCACTGAGAATGGCGTGTGGGTTTTTATCAAACTCTTCTCTCAATCCTGAAAAAAATAGTGTTGATGTTGTGCACACCGAGATGTGTAGTTTACATTTTAATCCGATTCTTCACACGACAGAACAACTCGTGGTCCAAACGCTTTTTTCCGATGGTTTTATTAAATATGCAGTCATGCCATCTGATGTTGCTAGACACTCACATAGAGATGTGCTTGATATCCTCTCACTTCACGAAGAGATTATCCCAGAGTCTTCACAGAGCATGACATGGGGGTTTGAGAATTGGGGCATGCGGATGACAATTGCTAAAGAAGTCCCCGTGCTCATTAAAAGAAATTTAAAATCATTTGTCAAAAGACTCATTGAGAAAGCTAATTTAAATCCTGAGAGTGTTGAGACAGAGGCTCTCTATGCTATCCATCCAGGAGGACCTAAAATTGTTCAACAAGTGGCAGAAATTTTAGACTTAACAAGAGAGCAGGCCTCCCACTCACAAAGCGTATTAGAAGAATTCGGCAATATGTCGTCTGGAACATTGCCACATGTGTGGGATAGAATGATGAGAGATCCTCACATCAAAAAAGGTACTTGGATTATTGGGCTTGCTTTTGGTCCTGGTCTTAGCATCTCAGGTGGCTTATTTAAGAAGGGGTAAGTGTATGTGCTGGTTAATTTTGATTCCTTTTGTCGTTCAATTGATTGCGATGAGTATCGATGAGGGGTATTTCCATTTAAGAAGAGGACTGCCCAAATGGGAGCGGATTGGTCATCCCATAGACACACTGAGTGTTCTGATATGTTTTTTATTTGTGCTCTTTGTCCCTTTTTCATCAGGCGCCTTGAAAGTGTTTATTGGTCTTGCTGTCATCTCGTGCCTTCTTGTGACAAAAGATGAATTTGTTCATAAACATCACTGCCCTGCCTCTGAAAATTGGTTCCATGCACTTTTATTTATCAACCATCCAATTATATTAACTGCGACAGGGCTCATTTGGTATGCTCTCTTACCACAAACAAAACTCAATTGGGTTGTTGAATGGCTAAGTCAGACAGAGATGCTCCACACGTTTCTCATCGTACAAGCATTCAGCACGGCTTTATTTATGATTTATCAAATTGTCTACTGGAATTTCATATGGCAAGAGAAGCAAAAAGCATAAACAACGACTTCTATCATGATTTAGGATCAAAGTGGCACGAAGGGGAAGATGACGCTCTTGTTCTTTTGCGTGCAGAAAATGCTTTACGCAATCCGTGGATCAATCAGATCATAGATGCTCACTTTCAAAAAAAATGCTCCATCTTAGATATCGGCTGTGGAGGAGGACTTTTAACTAATTTTCTCTCTTTGCAAGGACATATTGTTTCTGGCCTCGATATTTCAGAAAAAAGTTTGCAGCAAGCGCAAGAGAAAGATGTCACAAAGAAAGCGTGCTATACACAAGGCAGCGCTTACCATCTTCCTTACAAGGATGAGCAATTCGATGTTGTCTGTGCGATGGATTTATTAGAACACGTTGACTCCCCCTCTCTTGTCATTGCAGAAGCCTCAAGAGTGTTAAAAAAAGATGGATTATTTTTCTTCCACACCTTTAATCGCAATTTTTTGAGCTGGCTTGTGATCATTAAAGGAGTCGAGTGGTTTGTCCCAAACGCGCCTGCTAACATGCACATCTATCCTCTTTTTTTAAAACCTGCAGAGATTCATACTATGTGTGCTTTAAACGACATGATGGTTAAAGAGATCAAAGGAGTCTCTCCTAAGTTTAAATCACTAGCATTTTGGAAAATGATCTTTATGCGTAAACTCTCATCTAAGATTGAATTTTCATTCACCTCTTCTTTAAAAACTGGGTATTCAGGCTATGCTCTTAAAAAATAACACCTCCAGCATGACACTAGAAAAAAGTTGGTATGAAAAATTAAAAGAAGAGATTCAAAAGCCGTATATCACAGAACTTAAGTCCTTTTTAGAGAGAGAAAAAGCAGATGGACAAATTATTTATCCTCCTGAACATCTAGTTTTTCATGCGTTTTCAAAAACTCATTACGATCAAGTGAAAGTTGTCATTCTAGGGCAAGATCCTTATCATGGAAAAGGGCAAGCCCATGGTCTTAGCTTTAGTGTCCTTCCTGGGATTAGACAACCCCCCTCTCTTCAGAATATTTTCAAGGAACTTCAAAATGATCTAGGCATTAAACCTCCCTCTCATGGTTATTTAGAGTCGTGGGCAGAGCAAGGAGCGCTTCTTCTCAATGCCACATTGACAGTGAGAGCAGGTGAACCCAAATCACATTACGGCAAAGGCTGGGAACAGTTCACAGATGCAGTCATTGATCTTTTAGCTCAAAGATCCGATCCGATTGTCTTTTTGTTATGGGGCAAATCTGCACAAGAGAAAGGGTGTAAGCTTCTTAATACACATCACCTAGTCTTGACTGCAGCTCACCCCTCTCCCTATTCTGCCACAGCCTTTTTTGGGTGCAAACATTTTTCAAAAGCAAACGCTTTTTTAAAGAGTGTGGGTAAAGAGCCTATCAATTGGCAAATCACGTGATATGGAAGATGACATTGCCAAGTTGATTTCTCAGTTTTCTCACTCTCAAATGAGGCAGTATTGCCAAGAATTATCAGAGAGATATAGACAAAGAGTGACGCCTTTTCTTGAAAAGAGAGAGCACCGTTTTGCCTACTTAATCACCCGGTTTCCCGCTACGTTTGCTGCGATTAAAAGAGTTTTGCAGGAGATCTCATCTTTTCCTATAAAAACGATGCTTGATCTAGGAGCAGGCCCAGGAACAGGGTTTTTGGCTGCACAAGATGCCTTTTCTTCTATTGAAAAAGCCACACTTGTTGAAACAGATCCTATCTTTATCGAGATTGGTAAGCAGCTCATAAAACAAGATGTGACATGGCTCAAACAAGATCTAAAAAATAACACCGATTTTGAGGCGCATGATCTTGTTCTTCTCTCTTACTCTATAGGAGAAATTCCTGAGCGTTTTTGGGAGTCTATTCTGCAAGCTGCTTGGAAAAGTACCACCCAATTTCTTGTCATTATCGAACCTGGAACACCTAAAGGATTTTCTCATATTCGCCTTGTACGAGATAAACTGATTGCTTTAGGAGGTTATGTGGTAGCACCCTGTCCTCATGCCCAAACCTGTCCAATACAAGAGCCCGATTGGTGTCATTTCTCAACAAGGCTTAATAGAACTTATCATCACAAGATGGCTAAAAATGCTGAACTATCTTTTGAAGATGAGAAATTTTCCTATCTGATTGTATCTAAAAAAAGCGTGCCTTCTTGTAGTGCGCGGATTTTACGTCCTCCTCAAAAACGTGAAGGACATGTGATTTTTTCTCTCTGTACACCTGATGGTTTAAAAACAAAAACCATCACCAAAAAAGAAAAAGAGATCTACAAGCAATCGAAGAAATTCGATTGGGGCGATAAATTATTTTCATAGTCTGATTTTTCAATAAATAATCAACGATATTATATTTTTTATTGCATTAACTTTATTATT
>CAYUZN010000132.1:0-4322 GCA_964449295.1 uncultured bacterium
AAACAAGGCTTAAAATATGTCTTCTCTTCCCAATCTTTTTAACACGCTCAAAACATTTCCTGGTGATCCTCAAAAGCATTACTACTCATTGCCTGCTTTGGAATAGCAAACGGAAATTAAAAATTATCATTTGGGCTTTCTTTGATTGTTTTCTTCTTCTTCAATTTGTTGAAGAGATTGCCCTAATTCTGCTTCGATTTCCTCAACCGTAGGAAGAGTTCCTTTGAGATTGTCAGGGAGAGCTTTAGAGAGCTGTGTTTCAAAATTAGCAACAGTAATAGGAGAGGAGTTATTGCGTAATGCATATTCTACAATGAGGTTGTCTTTTCCTCTGCAAAGGATAAGACCAATTGTTGGATTATCGCCTGCTTGACGCATTTTATCATCAATGGCTGCAAGATAAAAATTGATCTGACCAGCGAAGTCGGGTTTGAATTTTACCGCTTTTAACTCAATGAGAAAATAACAGCGAAGTTTGATATGATAAAATAGAAGATCAAGATAGAAATCTTCATTGCCCACTCGAAGAGGAACTTGCCTACCAATAAAAGCAAACCCATTACCAAGTTCCAGAAGAAATTTTTGGAGATGAGTTATAAGGCCATCTTCAATCTCCTTTTCGCGGGCTTCATTAACAAGGGTAAGAAAGTCAAAACAATAGGGGTCTTTAATGACTTGCTCAGCAAGATCGGAATAAGAAGCTGGAAGAGATGTTTGAAAGTTGTTTGGAGCCTTGCCTTGCCGATGGTAAAGATCTGTTTTGATCCACATCTCGAGAACTGATCGGCTACATCCATTTTCGACTGCTTTGCGGGCATACCACTCGCGTTCATTTAAATTTTTTATTTTTTCGATAAGAATGACATTGTGCCACCAGGGGATATTGAGACAGAAATCAGGAGGGGTTTCCAAGAGTCCAGCAGCCTGCTGGATTTTTGCATAGGAAAGATAAAAACTTCTCATATAGAAGACGTTAGATCGAGAAAATCCTTTCAAACCTGGGAATCCAGATTGAATGTCTTTGCAGAGGCGATCGATAACTTGAGCTTTCCAACCTTCGGTTTCCTGACGCTTAACGATCTCTGCGCCAATCCACCAATGGAGCTTAATCAGTTCTTGGTTAACCGCTAATGCCGCTTTGACTTGTGACTCGCGAATGCGGATTTTGATATTCTCTAGGAGAGAGGGGTAGCTTTCGGGAAGCAGGAATGGAGAGGTAGTTTGAAAATTCATGGCCTAATTTTATTTCTCTTAATTTTAAAAAGACAGAAAAATAGTTGAACCTGATTTCGAAAAGTTCTATTTTGAGCCAAACAAGGCTTAAAATATGTCTTCTCTTCCCAATCTTTTTAACACGCTCAAAACATTTCCTGGTGATCCTCAAAAGCATTACTACTCATTGCCTGCTTTAGAAGAGCAAGGAGTTGGTCAGATTAGTAGGCTTCCTGTGTCGATTCGCATTATGTTGGAGTCGTTGCTAAGGAACTTTGATGGCAGTGTTGTGGCAGAAGAGGATGTCATTAGATTGGCAAAATGGAATGCCAAGAGCCCTGGAGAGGAAGATGTTCCTTTCATTGTCGCGCGTGTGATTTTACAAGATTTCACCGGTGTGCCACTACTTGTTGATTTAGCTGCGATGCGCGATGCGGTAGCTGCTAAGGGTTTTAAAGCTGAGATGATCGAGCCACAAGTTCCTGTCGATCTTGTGATCGATCACTCTGTGCAAGTGGATAAATCGGGGACAGAGGATGCGTTTGCGTTTAATTTGAAGATAGAGTTTGAGAGAAATATTGAGAGGTACTCTTTTCTCAAGTGGGGGCAAGAAGCGTTTAAGACATTTAAAGTAGTCCCCCCTGGCATTGGCATTGTTCATCAAGTGAATCTTGAGCATATTGCTCAAGTGGTCATTGCAAAAGAGATCGAGGGTAAGAGAGTGTTGTATCCCGATACTCTTGTGGGGACAGATTCTCACACGACGATGATCAACGGGCTTGGAGTTGTCGGATGGGGTGTTGGCGGCATTGAAGCAGAAGCTGCGATGTTAGGGCAGCCGGTAGCTCTTCAAATTCCTGAAGTGATTGGTGTTCTTTTAGAAGGCTCTTTGCCAAAAGGACTGACTGCTACAGACTTGACTCTGAGCATCACAGAACTCTTACGAAAAGAAAAAGTTGTGGGCAAATTTGTTGAGTTCTTTGGCACAGGGATAGAGAGTTTGAGTGTGGCAGATAGAGCTACCATTGCGAATATGGCACCTGAATATGGAGCCACGATGGGATTTTTTCCCGTCGATCAGATGACACTCGATTATTTAAAAATGACAGGAAGACATGACTCAGATATTGCTCAAATTAAAGAGTATTTCACTGCTCAAAAACTCTTTGGTATTCCCAAAAGAGGTGAGGTTGATTACACAAAAGTATTGGAATTGGATTTAAAGAGAGTCAAACCGTGTGTCTCTGGTCCTAAAAGACCTCAAGATCGTCTCGACCTTTCTCAGCTTAAATCGAAATTTCTCTCTCTTTTGTCTTTGCCTGTGAGTGAAGGAGGCTATGGCAAAAAAGAAGGAAGCTCTCCTCAAGTTCATATCCAATCAGATGGCACATTTTCTGTGAAAGGGCCTCATGAAACAGGAGGAATCGCCACATTAGGAAGCGGGAATCTGCCTTGGAGTGAATCGGAGATGGTGACCAATAAACCGATCACTCAAGCGGTTGCTGATTCAGGATCTTCTGAAAAATTTCAAGGGAAGTTGGAGCACGGCTCTATTGTGATTGCAGCGATTACAAGTTGTACAAATACCAGTAATCCGGTTGTGATGATAGGCGCAGGGCTGCTGGCTAAAAAAGCAATTGAAAGAGGGTTATCTGTCAATCCGATGGTTAAAACGAGTTTAGCACCAGGATCTCGTGTTGTGACTGATTATTTAGAGAAGACAGGGCTGCAACGCTATTTAAATGAGTTGGGCTTTCAACTGGTTGCTTATGGATGCACCACATGCATCGGGAACAGCGGTCCCCTTGATCCTACCATTGAAAATGCGATTAAAGAGTACGATTTAGTAACCGCCAGTGTCTTGAGTGGCAATCGTAATTTTGAAGCCCGTATTCATGGCGCTGTGAAAGCTAATTTCTTGATGTCACCACCTCTTGTGGTAGCTTTTGCCATTGCTGGCAGAGTTGATATCGATTTAGAGAAAGAGCCACTAGGTTATGACAAACAAAAAAAGCCTGTTTTCTTAAAAGATCTTTGGCCATCACCTGAAGAGATCCAAACGGCCATGTCTCAAGGGCTTGATGCCTCTTTGTTTAAAAAGCGGTATGCAGATGTTTTAGAAGGAACACCTATTTGGAAAAAAATTGCCATTACAAAAAGTGCTCAGTATGCGTGGGATCAAAAAAGCACTTATATTCAAAAACCTCCCTATTTTGAGACATTTGACCTCAAGCTTCCTAAGCAAGTCATCTTAAAAGACATGAGACCGCTTGCTTTTTTTGGAGATTCTGTGACAACAGATCATATCTCGCCTGCAGGCGCTTTTGGCCCTGATACACCAGCTGGCAAATATCTTCTCTCACTTAATATTAAACCAGAAGATTTTAATAGTTATGGCAGCAGACGTGGCAATCACAACGTCATGATGCGAGGAACTTTTGCCAATGTCAGAATTCGCAATCAGATGATCAGTGGAAAAGAAGGGGGCTTTACAAAACTGATGCCTGAAGGAACCGTCATGTCAATTTTTGAGGCTTGTCAAGAGTATGGCAAGCGCGGGATTCCTCTCATTATCTTTGCAGGAAAAGATTATGGTATGGGCAGCTCGCGCGACTGGGCAGCCAAAGGGACTGCGCTACTAGGTGTCAAAGCAGTCGTTGCTAAAAGTTTTGAGAGGATCCATCGCAGCAATCTCATCGGCATGGGAGTCTTACCACTCGAATTTGAAAATGATGACAGCTGGGAAACACTTAAACTAGGTGGCACAGAGCTTTTTTCTATTTTAGGCCTAGAAAAAGGAATTGTCCCCCGCCAAGAGGTGATGCTTGAGATTGCAAGAGGTGGTAAAAATGAAAGAGTAAAATTACGCCTGCGCATCGACACCAAAACAGAGGCCAGCTACTACCTCCATGGTGGTATTATGCCTTATGTTCTCAGACAAATTTTACACCCTTCAAGTCTCTAAATTATCTTGGATTTCGCTCTCTAATGCATTTATACCTTTTTCCTTATAATTCTCTGTGTAAGACAGCTCAAGACATCCCGCTGGTATCAGATAATACCATTTATCAAAAATAAGTTTTAATTTATAGTTGTCCATTTTCACCCAA
>CAYUZN010000133.1:0-4076 GCA_964449295.1 uncultured bacterium
CAAAAGATACTAACTTATCTCAAAAAGCAGTGAGAGCAGACATAAAAAAATGGTACAACGGCTACCAGTTTTCTGTAGATAGTTCCAAGGTTTATAACCCTCATTCAACACTAAATTTCTTGAAAACTGGCAGAATACAATGCTTCTGGTTTCAGACAGGAACTCCTACTTTCCTTATCGATATGATCAAAAAAGAAAAATACCCTCTTGATCAACTGAGTGACATTGACATGGGTGAAGAGATTTTTGATAGCTACGATCTTGAAAACATGAATCCAATTTCTTTGATGTGGCAGACGGGTTATTTAACCATTCAAGGATATAATCCTTCTAAAAGGCTCTATCATTTAGGATATCCCAATGAAGAAGTCAAAGATGCTTTTTTAAAAAGGCTAGCACAAGGAGTCACAGGTGTCCTAATTCCTCAAGTCACCAATTATGCTCGAGTGTGTATTGATGCACTCAGAGAAAAAGATCTCGAGCTTTTCTTCATAAAATTGAAAGCTTTCTTTGCCAGCATCCCTTATGACATGCGATTAGAAGAAGAGAAATACTACCAAACAACATTCTATGTTCTATCTCAACTCATGGGACTAGAGGCTCAAGTCGAGATCAAAACCAATCTTGGGCGAATCGATATGGCAATTGAAATGGATAAAATGTTTTATGTTTTTGAGTTTAAAATCGATCAAAGTGCTAAAGAAGCTCTCAAACAAATCCAAGATAAAAAATATCTAGAAAAATACTTGGGAAGAAAAAAAGAGATTTTTGCTGTTGGAGTTAACTTCTCGACAAAAGAGCGCAACATTTCTGAGTGGCACTCAATTTTTTATAATTTTCATGGTGTCAAAAAACAAAGAACTCAATCGAAAAAAATCACAAATAGAAAGAAACGCACTGGAAAAATTTAAATACGATCTAAGGTTTTTTTAATATAAATCCAGTTGGCCCAGATATATTCAGCTCCTGAGATGACGGTATAGATGGCAGCGATATAGGTCGCATAGAAACTCATGTAACGCATTGAGTCTAGAGAGATAGCTCCCCATGTATAAGGGATTATAAGAATCAGGATGAAAAATGCACAGACGGCCTGCACAACAGCTTTGATTTTGCCACTCAATCTTGCAGCTAGGGTCACACCTCGTAGAGCACAGAGAGTTCTCAGTGAGCTAATAATAGAATCTCTAAAGAAAAAAACAAGAGCCACAATAAGAGGTAACTGAACCACACCTTGTGTTAAAGTAAAAAATACAGACAGACGAAAAATGCTATCTGCCATTGGATCTAAAATTTTTCCTAGGTCTGTGACTTTATTACGCTTTCTTGCGACAAATCCATCAAAAAAATCTGAGAGCTCACAGGCTGTCAGAATACCTAAAAGCACATAAGGGAAAGCGGTAAAAGAAATCCCCAATTTTTCATAATAGAGATAAACGATGAGAAAAACAGGGCTCATGACAATGCGCATTAACGTAAGAATAAGGGGTAAGCTCAAGTATGGCCTCGCTAAACTAATGAATTAGCATTCATATATACTGATTTTGCTAAAAAACGTATAGATTTTTTCGTCTTTTTTACCCGACTATTGAATTTTATCAGCAACTTCTTTAGCATTCTTTCCATTATGTCAAAAAAGATTTCCTTTTTCTCTCTTGTCATCTTGATTGTAGCAGCTATTGATAATATAAGAAATTTGCCATCGGCTGCTATTTTTGGCAGTGGGATGGTTTTTTTCTTTGTCTTTTCGGCACTCGTTTTTTTAATACCTACCTCTCTTGTCGCAGCAGAACTATCTGCCACATTTCCAGAGCATGGAGGCATTTACCAATGGGTCAATAAAGCCTTTGGCAAGAAGTGGGCCATGATGGCGATCTGGCTGCAATGGATTAACACCATGGTGTGGTACCCTACTATATTATCTTTTGTAGCTGGAACTTTAGCTTACCTTATCAATCCAGAACTGGCTCAAAATAAAACTTACCTCATCACCTGTATTCTCATTGTCTTCTGGGGACTAACGTTAATCAATCTTAAAGGCCTTCATATTTCAGCGCTTATCAATAATATTTTTGCTACGATTGGAACCATTTTACCCATGATTTTATTGATTGTATTAGGCATTATTTGGGTAGCCACAGGTCAAACACGTCAGATCTCTTTGAGTATTCCCGCTATGCTGCCTTCTCTCTCAGACTCTACCAATTGGGTCTCTCTTATCGCTATTACAGCCTCTTTTGTAGGCATAGAATTATCAGGAGTACATGTGAGCGACATCAGAGAGCCTCAGAGAAATTTTCCCAAAGCGGTATTTTTAGCAGCTTTATTTATCTTTTTTTCTATGGGATTTGGAGCTCTTTCGGTGGCGTTTGTATTACCTAATAAAGAGATCAACTTAGTCTCAGGCGTGATGCAGGTTTTTACAAGTTTTTTTGAGGCTTTTGGGCTTCGAGCTCTCATCCCTGTGCTCACACTCTTAATTGTCACAGGTTCAATTGGAACGATGATCAACTGGCTTATTTCTCCAGCTAAAGGACTTCTTCATGCGGCTGAATTTGGATTCTTACCCTCTTTTTTCACCCGCAAAAATAGAGCTGGCATTGCTTATAATATTTTAATTGCTCAAGCCGTGATTGTGACTCTTGTCTGTCTTATCTTTCTACTAGAGCCAACCATTAATGCCTTCTATTGGTTTTTGACTGCGCTCAGTACAGAATTATATATGATGATGTACATTTTAATGTTTTGTGCAGGCTTGCGTCTTCACTACCGACATACCAACCGCCCTTTAGTCTTTAAAATCCCTGGAAAAACCGTAGGCATGTGGATCGTCTCATTGCTAGGCCTAACAGGCTGTTTAACTACGATTATTGTCAGCTTTTTTCCTCCTGAGGCGATTAACACGGGAGGGACTATGCGCTATTTGACAATGATTGGCTGTGGCAATCTTTTAACAATCGCTCCTGTTTTTCTTTTTTTCCTCTATAGAAAAAAGAAGCATGGTTTAAATTAAGGAGTATCTATGAGATTCGTGTTAGTTTGTGTCGCTTTTCTTTTTACGTCACCTTTGTTCTCACTTCTACCTCCACCATCTACTGACAAATACCTAGATTATCTAAACACATACCCTAAACTCTCTTCTTATTTAGGAGATGCTGCGAAAGGGGAAATTGAGATTATACTAGATAAAGATCTCATCTCAACTATTCAAACACAAACAGGAAGACATATTGGGATTATTGGCAATGACACTTATTGGGTGTGGATCAACGATCCTGTTAAATTTCCTAGTGGTAAGTATGGAGTCTATGGAAGGCTATTGTGGAAACAGTCTCTAACAAGAGATCACGTAGGGGTGGCTGTTATGCCTATTTTGCCCAATGGCAAAATCATCCTCATTCGTAATTTTCGTCATGCCACTAGATCTTGGGAATACGAACTTCCGAGAGGAGCTGTCAATGTGAACGAATCTATCGAATCTGCTGCTTTAAGAGAAGTCAAAGAGGAAACCGGTATGATCGTAGACGATCTTCAATTGCTGGGACACATCGCTACAGATTCAGGTGTGACTAATTCTATTGTGCCGATATTTTCAGCAAAAATCGCCTCTCAAAAAGAGTCTGAGCCAGAAGATTCTGAGGCTATTGCTGCCATTGAATCTTTTTCTATTGAAGACTTAAAACAAGGTTTTGTCGATGGCTATCTATCTGCTACAATTGATGGTAAGCTGTGCAAAATCCCTCTCAGAGATCCTTTTTTAGCTTTTGCTCTTTTTCAGACTGAGATTAGACTTTCTTTTAAGGCCAATTGACCACAAGCAGCTGCGATATCTTTTCCTTTTGTGTAGCGCCAGGTAGTATTGATACCAGCCTCTACAAGAATTTCTCTGAAGAGTTCTATAGCATCTTTTTCTGGTCTTTTAAGAAGAATGCCTTCTATAGGATTATAGGGAATTAAATTCACCGTGCAGGGATGTCCTTTAACGAGTTTTGCAAGCTCTTCTGCATGCTCTCTTTGATCATTAATGCCTGCAAGAAGTGTGTACTCATAGGTGATATCACGTTTTGTTTTTTGTG
>CAYUZN010000134.1:0-3966 GCA_964449295.1 uncultured bacterium
AATGGATGCATTTGAGATTCCTCTTTAATCACACCACTTAATCGATTTGCAAATGAAAGATTCAGAAAATCAGGTTGACAAATTGTAGGGACATTTTTCCCTATCCTTAAATCATGAGCTATTGCATATGTTGTCGATATGCATACATCTCTGAGATCTCGAACCATGATAATAATCTTCTTGTTTTGAAGATGACTATATAGTTGGGGAGAAATATAAAAATGAGTCCATGGATATGAACTGTATGAAGATAACCGATGTAAAAACGGAAACTCTGATGAAACCCAAACAGGTGGTAATCTGGTGATTTCACTAATTGCTTTGAGAATCAAAAAAGATCCTGACTTTGGTAATGTCACCAAACAAAAAGAATCATGATTGCGAACTTGTTCAACATGTCGAGCTCTAAAGATACGAGAAGCAGATCCTTGCACAAAACAAAAGGGCAAGATCAAAAATGAAATTAAACAAATAATTCTGTTCATTGAATAACTAATTATTATTTTTTATGCCGCCATGGAACTGGAACGCCTAATAATTTTTCCAATTCTAAATCATAAACTAGAAAAAGATCATCCAAATACTGCCTTATTTCTGGAGTCATCGGTGGATATTTTGTTGTTAAAGAAAGATCTTCTTTAGGCATTTCAGTAAAACGAGGAACCTCCAAGAAATTACAAACTTTATTAAGTGTATTCATGGGATCATTTTTTAGATCTTCACTAAAAATTATCAACATTTGATCTGGTTGAAATAAAAGAAGCCATTTTTCAAGCTGCTTAACATACGTGCTAGCGCTAATATAGGGATAGTAAGGAAGAGATCGCTTCTGAATATCAGAAGAAGCCTGATTAGCTTCTAAAGTTAGCGCCTCTTCAAATGAAACACGGGCTCTGTGGTTTCGCATCAGCATTTGGTATTGTGAATAGGCCCTATCTGCAGGGTCTCTCAGGATAGCAATCAGTTTCACGTGAGGATACAGGGCAAATACACGAGCAGGTACATCTTTATCACAAATATAGTTAGGAGAGACTTCTCCAACTGCTAAAATCTGCTCAGTTCTTCTAGGCAAACAATTGTGATACCAGGCTGGGCCCTTATCAAAATGATTATCAAAAAAATGACGTTCTTTGCGAAAAATTCCAATATTGGGATGCTGAGACAAAAAATGAGTGAGTTGAGTTGTCCCTGATTTCATACAACCAATAATCAGAAAATCAGGTCCCGACTGAATTTCTTGTACTACGTGTGCTTTTTTCCATCTTAACGAATTTATAGAAAACAATGGTAGCGGTGACATAAACAAGCAGACAATTAATAATCTAAAAAAATTGATCCGATTCTTCCGAATTATCATCACTATCCAATTTTTATTGAAGAAATTTATATGCAATCTAAGATTTATTTGTAAAGGCAATTCTATTGGTAAGCTGCTACGGATAGCTTGAGAAGATATACCAGCCTCGGTTGAAAAATAGCCTTTTGGACTAGTGCGAAAATCCTCGCGGTTCGAAGATTTTTCCGAGGGTAGTATTGAATTAATACAACCCTCGGAAAAATCTTCAAACCCCGAGGTTTTGGCACCGTCCAAAAGGCTATTTTTTAACCGAGGCTGGTATAATCGGTGTATTGAATAACTAATCATTAGTTTTTCTCCATGACAAAGGAACATCTAATAATTTTTCCAATTCCAAATCATAAGCTAGAAAAAAATCATCCAAATATTGCCTTGTTTCGGCATTCATAGGTGGATATTTTTTTATTAAGGAAAGATCTTCTGTAGGCATTTTAGTGAAAAGAGGAACCTCTAAAAAACAACAAATTTTATTAAGCGTATTTATAGGATCATTTTTTAGATCTTCATTAAAAATTATCAACATTTGATTCCGTTGAAATAAGAAAATCCATCTTTGAAGGTGCTTAATATAGACACTAGTACTAACGTAGGGATGATAAAGTGGAGATAGTCCCTGAGCTTCTAAAGTTAAAGCCTCTTCAAATAGAAGAGGCTCTCTTTGATGACGCACTCTCATTTGGTATTGTGAATAGGTCCTATCTGTGGGATTTCTAAGTATGATAATCAGCTTGACCTGAGGATACATAGAAAATACACGAGCAGGTACTCTTTCATCACAGATATAAGCAGGAGAGACTTCTCCAACTGCTAGAATCTGCTCAGTTCTTCTACATAAGCGATTGTGATACCAGATGGGGCCCTTATTAAAATGCTGAGTAAAAAAACGACGTTCTTTTGGAGAAATTCCAATATTTGGATGTTGAGATAAAAAATGAGCAAGTTGAGTTGTTCCTGATTTCATAAAACCGATAATCAGAAAATCAGGTCCCGACTGAGTTTCTGCTGCCATTAATGGTGCAATGAAAAATATCATCAAGTAGACAATTAATAATCTAAAAAAATTGATCCAAGTCTTCTGAATTGCCATCTCTATCCAAAATTTTTTGAAGAGTGGTTGTATATAATCTATGATTTATTTGTAAAGAAAATTGAATTATTCAGCTGATTACAGACAGCTTGTATAGAAGGGACTGTGGGACTAAATGTAGTAAAAATCATATCTGCTTGAGGAAAAAGAGCTGCATCAAGAGAGTCTCTCTCTACGAGTAGAATGACAGGCTTGCCACTATCGAGTAAAGACTGAACAAGTGCTATTTGTGAGGGATTTTTCCAGGCATTGTAGCAGCAAAATAATAGGACATCTGCAGCCTGCGCCAATTGTTCAGATTTTTCTCTATCAGCAGTTGATCGAAAAAGACTGTTAAAGAAGAAAACATCTGTTTCTTTTCCTAGTTTAAGAAGAGATGTTTGATCAAGGCTCTCTTTTATTAAGAGAGGAGCTAGGATGAGAAGTTTTTTGTCATCAAGCGTGATGGACTTTTTTTGAGTAACTTTTAAAGCACGTGAAGCAATGTCTAAAGCTAGTTTTTGATCTTCTTCTGTGTTGATAGAAGAGATGTTAAAATCTACAGAATTCGTGCAGCGCTCTTTTAATGTGAGGATTTTTTGCACAGCTTCATCTATCCTAGTTTGTGAAATACGGCCACTTTTGACAGCCTGAACAATAGCTGCATGGATACGTTGAATATCAGAGAGTGTCAATTCCAGAAATGAACTTCCTGGAATATGCACCGATGCATTCACTATTGAAGAAGGGATGCACGATATCAAAGAAGCTATTGAAGCTGCTATTAGACTTTATCTCAAAAACAAAGAAGTCATTCCAGAACCTATTAAAAAAGCTCAGTTCAAAGGACAAATTGCCTACAGAACAACGAGCGAGCGGCATTATCACGTAGCCAAAGTTGCTAAAACCATGCATAAATCAATTAGCAAAGCTATCGATGACCTTATTGATGCTGGGTTATAAAGGCTAAATGGCATTTCCTCTTTAAAGTCCTGCTAGCTGGTCACAGACAGCTTGAATAGAGGGAGCTGTCGGACTAAATGTAGTAAAAATCAGATCTACTTGAGGAAAAAGAGTTGCATCAAGAGAGTCTCTCACTACGAGTAGAATGACAGGCTTGCCACTATCGAGTAAAGACTGTATGAGTGCTATTTGTGAGGGATTTTTCCACGCATTGTAGCAGCAAAATAATAGAACATCTGCAGCCTGCGTCAATTGCTCAGATTTTTCTCTATCAGCATTTGACGGAGAAAGACTGTTAAAGAAGAAAACATCTGTTTCTTTTCCTAGTTTAAGAAGAGATGTTTGATCAAGGCTCTCTTTTATTAAGAGAGGAGCTAGGATGAGAAGTTTTTTGTCATCAAGCGTGATGGACTTTTTTTGAGTAACTTTTAAAGCACGTGAAGCAATGTCTAAAGCTAGTTTTTGATCTTCTTCTGTGTTGATAGAAGAGATGTTAAAATCTACAGAGTCCTTGCAACGCTCTTTTAATGTGAGGATTTTTTGCACAGCCTCATCAATCCTAGTTTGTGGAATACGGCCA
>CAYUZN010000135.1:0-3923 GCA_964449295.1 uncultured bacterium
GGAAGAGAAATGGAATGATCTATTTAGAATGTGGGCAAAAGCCAACCCTGCTCTTGAAAAAGAATTTAACAAAATGGTCAAACAAGAGCTTCCTGCTGATCTAGAAAAAAAATTAAGTGATGTTCCTCTAAAAACACCGTTAGCGGGTAGAAGTGCCTCACAAGCTGTTGTCGAATTTTTAGGAGATGAGCTTCCACAAATTTATGGAGGATCTGCTGATCTCTCGTGCTCTGATTTAACGATGATGAAAAAACTGGGTATCATTAGTGCGGAAGATTTTAAGGGACGAAATATCAAGTATGGCGTTAGAGAATTTGGCATGGCAACAGTTGCCACAGGGCTTTATGATACGCAGATGATTACGCCCTTTGTCGGAACTTTCTTAACTTTTTCTGATTATATGCGTAATGCGATTAGGCTAGCTTCATTATCTAAAGCACGAGTGATTTATCAATTTACGCATGATTCAATTTTTTTAGGAGAAGATGGCCCCACGCATCAACCGATTGAACAACTGGCAAGTTTAAGGGCGATCCCAAGGTTGCAAGTGATTAGACCTGCCGATAATACAGAAGTCAAAATGGCGTGGCTAGCTGCTTTAAAGTACCAAGGTCCTACAGCTATTGTGTTATCAAGACAGGCTCTACCAGAACTTCCTGAAACAAATGTGCCTTACAGTGACGGGATGGGTAGAGGAGCTTATGTGATCAAAAAAGAATCATCCCCTCCTCACTTCACTTTTTTTGCAACTGGATCTGAAGTTTCTTTAGCTTTAGATGTTGCCTCTGTTTTGGAAAAAAGAGGAAAATCTGTGCGGGTGGTGTCTATGCCTTGTTGGAAGATTTTCGAAGATCAAGATAATGCTTATAAACAATCGGTTGTTGGTGGCAATTTAGGCATGAGAGTGAGTATTGAAGCAGCGTCGAGTTTTGGTTGGCACAAGTGGATTGGATTCAATGGCATTGCTATTAGTGTTGACACATTTGGTGAATCAGCTCCACCAAGTGATTTAGCTGCAGAGTTTGGATTTACAGTCGATGCAATTTTAGATCGCCTGCTCACAGTGCCTTTATGAATGATTTGCTTATTAAAGCTCTAAAATGTGAAAGCACATCTCGTCCTCCTGTCTGGTTTATGAGGCAGGCTGGGCGCTTTTTGCCAGAGTACAGAGCTCTTCGGAAGTTGCATTCTCTGAACGAGCTTTTTCATACACCACAGCTTGCAGCACAAGTGACGTGTTTGCCTGTTGATCTCTTAGATGTTGATGCTGCGATTTTATTTTCAGATATTTTAGTGATCACAGAAGTGTTTGGTTACACAATTGCTTTTCCAGAGACAGGTGGCATCAAGTTATATCCTCCAGAAAAAAAAATACGTAAAAACATGGAAGAGACACTTCACTATGTTAGTGACACAATCAAGTTACTCATCCTTAAGTTGCAAGTTCCTTTGATTGGATTTTGCGGTGGTCCGTATACGGTTGCAAAATACATGGATCAAATCAATCCTTCAATGTTAGAGCAAATTACAGAAGCTTCAATTGAGTATTTGCTCATGCAAATCAAAGCAGGTGTTCAAGTTATTCAAATTTTTGACTCTTGGGCAGGATTGCTCAGTCACGAAGAGTTTGCAAAATTAGCGCTTCCTTATTTAAAAGACATGGTAGATGCACTACGTCCTACGGGAATTCCTGTGATTCTTTTTTCCAGAGGTTCTTGCCGTTTTAAAAAGGAACTTATCTCTTTAAATCCCCAAGCCATTAGTTTTGATTGGGAAGAAGATATAGGAACTCTCAGACAACAAACACCGTCTCATATTGCCATTCAAGGGAATCTCGATCCTGCTATCTTTAAAGGGCCTAAGCTTGAACTAGAAAAAAAAGTCATAGAAATTTTGAAGCAAACAGCGGATGAAAAAGGTTTTGTCTTCAATCTAGGGCATGGTGTTCTACCAGAAACTCCCGTAGAAAACGCTCTTCTCACAATAGATCTAATAAAAAAAGGCCCTTTCCATTAAAGGAAAGAGCCTTTTAAGTTCAATCAAACTAAGAAATAACTCTTAGCTTTGTTGCACTGTTTCTTTGCTAACCGTGACTGGCTCTGCTGTAGCAGCAGGAGCTGCTTTTGCTTGCTGATCTTTTTCGGCAGTCAGTTTTGTGAACTGCTTGCTGAGAGATTTCGCGGCTGTTAGCCAAGCAAAAATGATAAAGAAAGAGATCGCTGCAACATAAGGAGTAATGGCTGCAAGTCCCCCAAGGCCTATGATGAGTCCTTGGTTGATAAGAGCTCCACCTGATTTACCAAGTCTTGCTCCGACAACGTCAATGGCAGCTTTACCTTTGACTTTAGCTTCTTGATCGAGTGGAATATACGCCATCTCTTTTGTTGGGTCAAATAAAGAGTATTTAGTTGCTTTACTCATGATGTTTTGAATCATCCCGAATATAACAGCTAGCATAAGTGGAGTTGTGCCAAGCATGCTAATCATGCCACCTAAACTGTTTCTAAAGATCACAAAGGCAAAGAATCCTACGCCTGTGATGAGAAGAACAAGAGGTGTGATAGACGCTGCAGTTCCCCAACCGAATCTACGGATGATAGGACCGCTCAAGAGAAGAAGAATAATGGTTGTAGCTCCCGTGAATGTGGAGAGGTACCCCATGAATCCCATGTAATCACTTGAATCTGGATATTGGAGTTTCAATTGTCCTTTCCAGGTTACTTCGACAAGGTTAATCGCAATACCATAGGCAAGTACGAGTGTCGCAATGCATAGGATATATTTTGATTTGGCAAGATAAGCAAAGCTTTCTTTAAGAGAGAGAGAAGGCTTTTCTTTCTTGGATTTTTTAACTTCAGATGGATCGAAGAAACGTGGATCTGTGAGTACGTTTTTATTCATCCAACGGTAGATAGCCATCACAAGGAGAGCTGACGTGACAACAGCGATAAGCATGTAGTTCAGAGAGACTGTCCAAGGATCAACGCCAGGAGCTACTCTATCTTTCATACCGCAGAGGTAAATAATAGCAGGCCCAGAGGCTAGCATCGCAATGTTAGCTCCCATGCCGAATAGAGAGTAGAAGCGTTTAGATTCAGAGACTTTTGTGATGTCATTTGCAAATCCCCAGAAAAGAAGAGAGGTGGCAACGCTGCCCCACAGTTCAGACATGATGTAGAAAAGAGCAAATGTCCAGTTTCTGAAGATAGAAATAAGACCGCTAAATCCTTTTGGTAAGAAAGCTTGAAGCTGATCTGCTGCAGCATTCGGATGGAGCGCGTCGTGATAAGGGTAAAGAACAAGACCAAAGAGTACGAAGAATGCGATGAATGTCGCAATCATCGTGTAAAATAATCTGGGCTTGCTTAAGAAGTTACTAAGTTTAGAGTAGACAAGCATGAAGACAACAGCCATTGGAAGTACACCCCATACCTTTAAGAAAGGGATTGCTTCAGCACCGGCATTGCCAGAGGCTGTTGCAACAATTAAGGTATCTTTCATGTCTCTTAAAATCGTGTAATTGAAGTTGATAAAAAAGAACATGAGAAGCATAGGAAGCAGTTTTTTTAGTTCGAAAGCATGGACTGGCCAAAAAAAAGACCGCCATTTTCCAAACTCAGATTTAGTGGCCGTTTGTGTAGACATTTATGTTATCCTCTAATTTATTTGATTCTTTTCCTTTTAGCAAAGGCGTACAAAGCGTCTTTGATAGAAGAGAGCAATTCTAACAAAAGCATAGGATATACTTCAATAGAATGTTTTTTTCTAAAATTTGAATTTATTTTAAAACCAAATAAAATTTTTAGAAAAAAAGAAAAGAGAAATAAAGAGGCGAAATTATAGACGTCGGGCAACAAGTTCCCCGCGGCCCTTGCGCCTAACTAGGGCTTTGCCAAATCGATCCTCTGCGCAAAAGTCCGTGC
>CAYUZN010000136.1:0-3816 GCA_964449295.1 uncultured bacterium
CGAAGGAGCTCATCAAGATAAGGGTCTCGGCCTTGCTTTCCTCAAACATATTGAAAGATGCTCTGTCTTGATCTACGTGATCGATATTTCTGGGGTTGAAGAGAGAGATCCTCTAGGAGATTTTGAGATTCTCAAAAACGAACTCGCAGCCTATGATCCAACACTTATGGATAAACCTTCTTTGATTGTCTTAAATAAAATTGATGTTGAAGGTGCCCACGATCACATCAAACGCTTCAAAAAACGGTTTTCTTCCTATGAAATCTTTGAGATCTCGGCATTAGAAAAAAGAGGGCTAGAGCCTCTTGTTAAGAGAATGAGAAAACTTGTTCAATCACAAGAAAAATTGGCCAGAACTGGAATCGAACCAGCGACACAAGGATTTTCAGTCCTCTGCTCTACCGACTGAGCTATCTGGCCAGTCTAAACTTGGGATGTCGTTACAAAATTCAGGTTCTGTAACGACATCTTGAGCATACAAGATAGGAAGTCATGACTTTTTTAGCAAGGAAAAGAATTATCATTCGCATGCCGAACTGGATTGGCGATCTTGTGATGGCAACACCTATCTTAGCGGATCTCCGTAAGACTTTTCCAAACGCTCACATCACAGCGATGTGCAAAGCCCCTAACTCTCAACTTCTTCAACACGATCCTAACATCGATGAATTATTTAGTTTCCATAAAGTGAGTGGATTTGGGTCTCGTCGTCAAAAAAGAGAGATTATCCAAAAAATCCGTGATGGCAAGTATGATTTGGGAATTTTGCTTACCAATTCATTTTCTTCTGCCTGGTGGTTCTGGCAAGGGAATGTCAAACGAAGACTTGGCTATAGAGGTCAGTGGAGACAGCTACTTTTGACAGACGCCATCCCTCTTCCCAAAAAATTGACAAATCAGCACCTCGTTGTTTCTTACAAAATGCTTTTAGAACCGTTGCAAATTCCTCTATCTGACAGTAAGCCTACTCTCTACTTGGAAAATAAAGAACTAGATAATGCAAGGCAGCTTCTTGCTAAAAGAGGTATTAAAAAAGATCATATCCTTGTGGGCATCAACCCAGGAGCAGCTTACGGATCTGCGAAATGTTGGCTCCCTGAAAGATTTCGAGACGTCACCCAAAAACTCTTAGAAGACCCCTCTATCACAATTGTCTATTTTGGCGATCCCACGACTGCCCCTCTCATCAAACAAATCTGCCAAAACCTCCCTGACAGAGTCATCAATCTTGCAGGCGTAACGTCTCTTAGAGAACTTGCTTGCCTTATCAAGCTCTGTGACATTCTTCTGACCAATGATAGCGGTCCTATGCATATTGCAGCTGCTTTAGGAACACCTCTTGTCGCTCTTTTTGGGTCAACAAATGAGATCACAACAGGCCCTTACAAAACAGGCATTGTCATTCATAAACATGTCGCATGCTCTCCCTGTTATAAAAGAGTCTGTCCTATTGATTTTCGCTGTATGAAACAAATTGAAGTGCAAGAAGTTCTGCAGACTATCTTGAAAATGCTAGGACAAACAGTATGATAAAACCATTGAAGCAACTTTTTCGTAAATTTGCACCCAACCCTCTCGATCAACGCTTAAAAAAGCTAGCCGCCTCTAACTGCAAGAAAATCTTAATTCCGTGGAATAGAGGTTTAGGAGATATTCCCTTAGGACTTTATGCCACGATCAAACGCATCCGAGATTTTATCCCAGATGCCGACATTACTTTCATGACGCGGTCTGATCTAAGCGATGGTTTTTCCCTTCTTGAAGATGTCAAAACAATTGTGATGCCAGAGTGGAGGCGTCATACACCTTACACTCTTCCCTCTGATTTATCATCTTACGATTACGTGCTTGAAAATGCAGATCCTACATGGTGGGTCTCTTGGCAACTAGGGAAATTAGTGCCTAAACTTGTCTGGAATTCCGCCTGGGATAATCTGCACGAGAAATTCCAGCTCCCTGATAACTGCTTAGGTGTGCATGTCAATTCTGAAACAAGTTATGGCTATCAAAAAAATTGGCCCACTGAAAAATTTGAAGAGCTCTTCAACTCTATTTCCTCTCCTATTCTCTTATTTGGCCTCCACAAAACACATAGTTTCAAACATCCGCATATCATCGATTTAAGAGGAGAGATGACCTTGCCTGAAATGCTCTCGATTATTAAAAACAAGTGCCAAACACTTCTGACACCTGACTCAGGTGTTTTAAGCTTACTCTATTACCTCGATGTTGCTTTTCCACTTCGCATCATCTCTCTATGGGCAGATCCCCACCAAGGCGTCCTCAAACAAAACGTCTCCTCTCCTAATCCTCTCTTAACACACATCCCTATCTTAAGCTCCAACAAGAAGACAGCAGCCCCAATTCCTGTCAGTGAGGTCTTATGCAGACTATCCTAAATCTTCTTGAAAACCATAGACAAAAACAGATCGCTGTAGACCTAGACTCTCTCTCTGTAGACAAAAAACAAGCTTTTTTAAATGAGATCTCTCAGTACGCTCCTCTCTTAAAAGAGCAACAAGCCATCTTAAAAAAACAAATAACATCCTTCAATCTAGAACCCCTCTCTTCTTATGAAACTTCAGGAAATCAAGACAACATTACCTACGGAAAAGAGCTTCTCTCGCAAGGTAAAATGGGCGCTTTAATTCTTGCAGGTGGGCAAGGCACAAGACTGTCTTCTACAAAACCAAAAGCGCTCCTTCCCATCACTCTTATCAAACACAAAACACTTTTGCAATTTTTCTGTGAAAAAGTCTTAGCAGCTTCTGTTCAAAGTAAAACGCTTCTACCTTTGGCTATTATGACCTCTCCTTTGAATCATCAAGAGCTGAGCTCTTTCTTAAAAGAGAACCATTTTTTTGGTCTTAAAGAGTCGCAAGTCACTCTTTTTTCACAAGAGTCTCTTCCTTTTTTAGATAAGGAAGGCAATTGGCTCTTAGAAAGTCCTGGGAAATTAGCTACAGGTCCTGATGGCAACGGCCATAGCCTCAAACTATTTGCAGCTTCCGGCATGTCTCAAAAATGGCAAGAACAAGGAGCTCAATTTGTCAACATGATCCCCATTGACAATCCTCTAGCAGATCCTTTCGATGCAGAGCTCCTCGGAACTCTTGCCAAGTCACAAGCAGATGTGTGTATTAAAGCGATGGAACGCCAAAACCCTCAAGAACAAGTCGGCATTTTAGGACTCTCTCAAAACAAAGTCTGCATCCAGGAGTATTCTGAACATCCTCAAGACTCCTCTCGTTTTATGATAGGCAATACAGGTCTTTTCTGCTGGGCCCTCTCTTTTGTCGATAAAATGGCCTCAATCTCTTTACCACTTCACCTCGCCCAAAAAAAAGCTACCATCTTATCAAAAACAGAACTCATTTGGAAATTTGAGCGCTTCATCTTCGATCTCTTGCCTTATACTAATAAAACAAGTGTTCTTGTCTACCCTAGGCAAGATATCTATGCTCCTATCAAAAATGCTTCTGGTGATAAAAGCCTGCTAACTGCACAGCAAGCCCTCTTTGCCTTCGATCAACGCACCTATGAAAAAATCTCCGGCCTTCCTACGCCTAGCCACCCCTTCGAACTCTCACCCAGTTTTTACTACCCCACTCAAGAATTAGTACAAAAATGGAAGAACAGGCCAATGTCTTCTCAGGATTACATTGATTAAGATTTGGATGAAGAGATCGTAAGCCTTGGCAGCGAGTTCCATTCAATATCATCGATGATATTCCAATACTCTTGCAGAGATGATTGAGGAATATGATCTTGTAAATGCTTAAGCTCAATGTCAAAATGAGCGTGGTGCCCTTTAAT
>CAYUZN010000137.1:0-3803 GCA_964449295.1 uncultured bacterium
TTTGGCAAAGCCCTAGTTAGGCGCATGGGCCGCGGGGCACTTGTGGCCCGACGTCGATATTTCGCCTCTTTTATTTCGTAGCTTTCTTAATTATTTTAAATCTCATCGTTCAAGATTTTTTGTCTGTAAGAGTGCATGAGCTGAACCATGAAGTACAAGTTGTGGATTGTAGTGAGAGTGAGCGCGGTCATTTCTCTTGCTTTGAAGAGGTGATGAAGGTAGGCAAGGGAAAATTGGGTGCAGGTGGGGCATCTGCAGTCTTTATCGATGGGTTCAAATTTAAGAGCATTTTTACCTTGCGTGATGTTGAGATTGCCTTGAGAGGTGAGTGCCATGCCATGCCTTGCAGCACGTGTGGGATAGGAGCTGTCGAAGGTGTCGATGCCAAGTGGGATCGAGGCTTCAATTGAGCTTAGGTCTCCAATACCGAGTAAGTGATTGGGTTTATCAGACGGTATAAGAGGCAAAAGAGAGGAGAGCATGGTGATCATTTCTGGTTTGTTTTTTCCGACGCTACCACCAATCGCAAAGCCATCAAAAGGAAGATCTGCTAAAAATTGGCAGCTTTTTTGGCGAAGAGCATTGCTAACCCCTCCATGAATGACAGCATACATCGCTTGCCCTTGTGGGTTTTTAAGGTGGGCTTCAAGAGATCTTTTTTCCCAACGATGTGTTCTTTCTAGAGATTGTTCTAGGAGTTTAGAGCAGATGTGATAAGGGGGTAATTCATCAAAAGGAATGATGATATCAGCGCCTAAATCTTTTTGAGCTTCGATAGAACTCTCGGGTGTGAGCAGTAATTTTGAGCCATCTCTATAGGAGCGAAATAAAACGCCTTCTTCGGTGATTTTTAAGACAGAGCCATCTGTCTTTTTTGTGCCTTGACTCTTTAACTCACTAGCCACAGATCCGTAGGCTAAGCTAAACACTTGAAATCCACCTGAATCTGTAATAATCGGAAGCTTTCTATTGATAAATTGGTGAAGCCCACCTGCTTCTTTGACAATTTTTGTTCCAGGTTGCACGAGAAGATGGTAGGTATTGCAAAACATGAGCTGCAGCCCTAGCTGCTCTACCATTGTGCTATCTAAAGCTTTGATGGTGCCATTGGTGCCAACAGCGACAAATCCTGGCGTATCAATGATGCCATGTGCGGTGGTGATCCTGCCAACGCGCGCTCTTGATTTTTTAGAAGTGTAGATGAGATCAAACTTCATAGCGCACAAACCTTTTAGCAAAGCGTGAAAAAAACGTCATGCTCACAATGATGATCATCTTGATGAGGAAGCTTAAGATGATGATATCGACAATGGAAGAGACAAGGCCATATAGCCCTAAAATGCTAAAAAGGCATGTATCGAGCAGTTGAGAGTTGATAAGAGCCAGAAGATTTCTTTTATTCCAATTCCATCTGGGAAATTTCTGTTTCAGAAGAGCAAAAATTTTGAGATCGGCTTGTTGCACTAAGAAAAAAGAGGCAAGAGAAGCCATGAGCAAACGGGGAGTGGAACTTAATAGAGACAGATAGTTGGGATGAGCTTTGTCACTTAAGCTAGGGGTGTAAAGCAAATGGATTTGGGACATGATCCCAAAAAAGAGCATCGAGCAGAAACAGATCCAGATAGTTGCTTTGGCACTCTCTTTGCTAAAGTACTCTTGCAGCAAGTTGAGATTCAAAGTGATGCCCACTGCAAAGACATCAGAGCAGGTGACATTCCATCCAAAAAGTAGCGTTTGTTTGAGCACAAAGAAATTGGCTAAAACCGCTTGGAGTGCTGTCAGAGATATAAGCGCTTCTTTCCCCAGCCTTAAGGCCCCAAAAGCCAAGAAAACGATTAAAAGAGTGTGTAGTAAAAAAATTAGTTCATTCATTGTTTTATAACTTAAAAAATGATAAAAATAATACGCAAAAAAAAGATTTTTTAAAAGGCTTATGACTCTTCTTCCAAAAAATGCTGATGGTTGCCCTTATCTGCTACTAGCTCCTATGGAGGGAGTGGGGGATCCTGCTTTTCGCAGCGCCATGGCCTCTATAGGAGGGTTTGATGAGGCTGTCACTGAGTTTTTGAGAGTTCCCATGAACGCTCACATTCCTAGTCTTGCTAAAGCCTATAATGCTGAAGAGCTCTCTCCTATTCCGATTGCCGTCCAGCTCATGGGCTCTGATCCAGATCTCATGGCTCTCATGGCCCAAGAGATGGAAAGAAAAAAAGCGCCTCGTATCGATATCAATTGTGGCTGCCCCTCGAACACCGTGACAGGCAAGGGAGCTGGTTCTAGCCTGCTTAAAGATCCCAATTTCCTCTATCAGGTAGCACGCTCTGTTGTGAAAGCGGTCTCAACTCCTGTCACGATTAAAATGCGCTCAGGCTATCAAGATATTTCTTTATTTAAAGAGAATATCTTAGCTGCTCAAGAGAGTGGTGTCAGATATATCACACTCCACCCACGGACAAAAGTCGATGGCTACGGGCCACCAGCTAGATGGGATCTGATTAAAGAGGCTAAATCTTTATTAAAAATACCTCTTGTTGGCAATGGAGATATTCTGACGGTTGAAAATGCTCTGCAAATGCTTGCAACAACAGGGTGCGATGCTCTCATGATTGGAAGAGGTGCTGTCATCAATCCTTTTATCTTTCAGCAGATAAAAGCTCATTTTTCAAAGACATCCTATCAAATGAAATCAGAGGCTCTTTCTGATTATTTACATGCTTTCATCTCTCGTATGCCAATCGAAATGACTTCCAAGGGAAGGCTTGGCAAAATCAAACAGCTGATGAGCTTTCTTTTTAGAGCAACTCCGGAGCTCATGACGCAACGTCAAAGCATTTTAGCTTCTTCTTATGAAACATTCGACTCACTTCTTAGTCATGCACAACCTATTTTGCAACAAGCTTGGGAAAATACATTAGATTAAAATAGTTCTTAAGTTGCATAATGATTTGCTCTTATTGCTCACAGGAGAGTTATTATGGATGTTATAAAAAGTTTTCAATCTCTACCCACAGACACTTTTATGCGTGCCGTGAATGCTGGTTTTTCATGTCATGAATGGGATCACCCATCAATTAATTGGCCTAATACGGGTTATTTTGTTTGGAAAGTCTGGGCTCTTTCTCAAGAGGTATTTAAGGCTTTTCCTCAGTATAAGACTGTTACAACCTTTGCTGCTTGGGGTGCTGCACTCAGTGGAAGTGCATGTCTTATTACGTTAATAGAAAAAATTCCTAAGTATAAGATAGGAGTCTATACACAAAAAATCCAAAATGGAACGACTCTAAATGAAGAGGATAAAAAAATTCAAGCTTATGTATTTGCTGTTCAATGGCAGAGCTCTCTTGTTAATATTTTAAAAGCGATAGATATAGGCTTACCAGTTTTGGATCTCTTTTATTGGCAGAGAAATCAGGCGGTTGCAGGTTTAAAATTGACAACCGTTTTTGCAAAATATGCTGCAGATTATGTTAGGGGGTTAAGGGACTTTCCAATGCGAGAATTGCTCGGATCACGGATTCCAGCAGCTGTTAATAATGCTGTCAAAGCTTATATAGTTTATCAAGATTACCTCTCTGGTAATTTTGTGCAAGCCTTGAATGCAGGCGATTACAAGCGAGTGGCAAGTGCTTGTGCCCATGCTTATAGCTGCTTATATTTGACTTGAGGATTTGAGTTCTTCTTCAAAATAGGGGAGGAGCTCGGGGTAAGATTCGGCAAGCCATTGGCCTAGTTGCTTTGTTTTACGCCCCAGCTCTTCTTGAGACAAGAGAGGATTTTTAAGGGATTCATCAAAAGTAAAGGCT
>CAYUZN010000138.1:0-3802 GCA_964449295.1 uncultured bacterium
CTCTTTCAAAACTAAGGTTCAGTCGAATTTCGGGTTCTTTTGAACCGATTTTCGACGAACCCTTAGTTTCGAAAGAGATCTATTAAGAGAGTTTAAGTGATTACAATTTTGTAGCAGGATCGTACTCCCCTTCTATTGCCACAACTTCATTATTGAAAGTAGTTAGCCCATTCAATATCAGAAACCACGCCCATTCCCTACGCATATGCTTAAAAAAATCCACCAGATTAGAGTTAGGTCTCTTTTGATCCGATCGCAAGAAATAGTGTCTACCTTCATTCTTACGTTGTCTAGCCTCTTCAACTGCTCTCTCACTCTCTTTGTCCATAAATTTTTTTTCCAGAGTGTCTATATATTGAAGTACGTCTTCTTTGTTATATTGTTCCAATGCCTTTAAATATCGATCTATAACTTCTGTCTGAGCATCCATTGGTCTACCCAGTTTACCTGAATAGAAAAACATAAAGTAGCGATGTTTAAAAACTTTTTCTACATTTTTTCTGAGATCGTCACAAGATTTTTTATCCTGTGGGTTCTGCTTCCATGTATTAACTGCTTGTTGATACAAATAATATCTTCTTTGAAAATTTCTTTCGAAAGGATCTGCAAAATATGATGCGATGTTTTTTAAAGCAATCAGGGCAATACTTCCGATCACTACTAGGCGAGTGACGCGAGAGGATAAGAAAAACGTTTGGTTGGGAATTAACGAAGATCCTCTTAGCAATAAAGAAATATTCATAATTATCCTGGGTTTTATTAACTTTTGTTATCTATAAAATTATGTGAAATCAGTAGCGGTTATAACCAATTTTAGAATAATTAGCCATAAAAAAGTAAATTTAAATATATATATTAAAAATTTAACTTGCACAACAGATTAGAGCTCTCACAGGAGCAAAATCACGATGGATAATGCAAGGGCCATGGGCCTTAAGAGCTGCTAGATGTTGCGGCGTGCCGTACCCTTTATGCTTATCAAAGCCGTAGAGAGGAAACAGTCGGTGGGCTTTTTCCATGATCTGATCTCGGGTATATTTGGCAAGGATGGCAGCTGCCATGATTGAATGGGAGAGAGAATCTCCCCCGATGAGCGCTTTAGCAGGGATTGTGAGCGAAGGCAGTTTATTGCCATCAACGAGGATGTAATCAGGCTCAAGCGGCATATGAGCTACAGCTATTTGCATAGCTCTTAGGGTTGCTTGTAAAATATTTATTTTATCAATCAAGAAAGATTCAACAATACCAATGCCATAAAGAAGACCTGGTTGAGAGAGAATCTTTTTGTAGAAAAATTCTCGCTCAGAGGGTATGAGCTTTTTACTATCGTTAATTCCTTCGAAGAAAATCCCTTCAGGAATAGAGCAACAAGCTGCGACAACAGGGCCTGCGAGCGGCCCTCTGCCTGCTTCATCAACGCCAGCAATACGCTTATAACCTAAAGACTTGAGATCTTCTTCGTGATAGGTAAGATTAGGTAGCTGGTTCACTAGATGTCATATCTTTGACTTCTTCATGCTGATGTCCGCCGCCGATGAGCTCTTTGACTTTAGAGGCTTTTCCAGATTTGCCTCTGATGTAATAGAGCTTACTTTTACGAACTTTACCACTCTTGACAACTTCTATTTTGGCAATTTTAGGACTGTGGATGAGAAAGACTCTCTCCATGCCTGCACCGTAAGATACGCGGTAGAGAGCAATTGTCTCAGAAAGTCCCGATCCTCGTTTTGCAATCACAGTGCCTGTGAACATCTGAATACGCTCTTTATCGCCCTCGATAATGCGTGTGTGAATGCAAAGTGAGTCACCTATGTGAAAAGAAGGAATATCTTTTTTGAGATAATCTTTCTCTATGGCTTGTATTATTTGATTTTGTATCATAATTCTGTCCCCTTAATTTTTGCTGTTCTGCACAGAGATTGCTCTTTGCGCCATTTTTTTATCTCTTCATGGTGCCCACCTTGTAAAACCTCTGGCACTTCGAGGCCTTCAAATAGCGGAGGTCTTGTATAGACAGGACCTTCCAATAATCCCTCTTGAAAAGAGTCTTGCTGCGCACCTTCTTCATGCCCTAAAAAGCCTGGTATAAAGCGCACGACTGCATCAAGAAGAACAATGGCTGGAATACACCCGTTTGTTAAAACGTAGTCTCCAATACTAATCTCTTCATCAACTTCTTTTTGTATGGCTCTCTCATCAATCCCTTCATAATGCCCACACAAAAAGATCAAGTGTTTTTCTGTTGACAGCTCTTCACATTTTTTTGCTGTCAGTGTTTTGCCTTGTGGTGTTAGGTAAATCACCTTTGACACATCTGTTTTCACACTACGGATAGCTGCACACACAGGCTCTGGCATTAAAACCATGCCAGGGCCTCCTCCATAAGGTCTATCATCGACTTTGCGATGTTTATTCGTTGCAAAATCACGTATGTTGAGCAAACGAATATCAAGCAGTCCATTTTCTACTGCTCTCTTCACCATGCTGACACTAAAAGGTCCCTGAAAATAGTCGGGGAAGAGAGAGAGAATATCAATCTGCATTTGCCGAGGCTGTTTTTTTAGAGGCGGCTTTCTTTTTAGCAGGTGCTTTTTTTACAGGCGCCTTTGCTTCACCTTTTTTCTTAAGAGCTCTTCGCTTAGCAGCTAATTTAATGCGTTTTGTATGCTCTTTTTGTGTCACTGCTTTAATTGCGTTTGGCAATGTTTTTGCAACGAGTTTCTGTGCGTTATCTGAGAGTAATGCCCCTTGAGCTAGCCAAAAGTTTAAGCGCTCTTCATTAATTTTAAAGTTATTCTCTGCTTGATAAGGATTATAAGATCCTATCATCTCTAAATACTTTCCATCGCGTGGATTTCTAATATCTGTCACAACCAAACGAAATGTTTGTCTATTTGTACGCCCTTGTTTGCGTAATCGTATTTTTAAAGCCATGTTTTCTCCAAATTCTTAAGTTGTTTTTTATCTTTCATGAAATCTTTCATACGCTCAAAGCCTTTCACAAGGCGATTGATGTCATTAATTGTTGTTCCACTGCCTTTAGCAATGCGCCAGCGTCTTTGAGAGTCGAGCTCATCTTCTCCTCTACGCTCTTTCAGAGTCATTGACAGAATCAGGGCTTCGACTTTTTTCATTTCTTTTTCTGATTGATCAAGATTAGGAAGATTTGCAACGCCTGGAAGCATTTGCAGAAGGCCTTTTAAAGGGCCCATTTTTTTCATCATGCTCATCTGACTCAAGTAATCTTCGTAAGTAAAAGAGGCTTTTCTTATCTTCTCTTCTATTTTTTTTGTCTCTTTTTCATCAAATTGCTCTTTGGCTTTTTTGACAAGATTGATCACATCACCCATACCCAAAATGCGATCTGCCATCGATTTCGGATTAAATATCTGTAAGTCACCGAGTTTTTCTCCGACTCCTTCAAACTTTAAAGGCTTTTGCGTGATTTCTCTGATAGAAATGGCAGCCCCTGCTCTTGAAGTGCCATCTAACATCGTCAAAATTGTGCCTGTGATCTGGACCCGCTTGTCAAATTCAGCAGCTGTCCGGACTGCGTCTTGCCCTGTCGTTGCATTGGCGACAAAAAGGATTTCGCGAGGCTCTAAAAACGCTTTGATCTCAGCGAGCTCTTGCATGAGCTCTTCATCGAGATGGAGTCTACCCGCCGTATCGACGATCAGAACATCAAACCCATCGCTTTCGGCCTTTTCATACGCCCTCTTCGCCACTTTTAGGGGATTCTTTTCTCCCTCCAGGCTGAAAACGGCCACTCCGATATCGGCCCCTAATTTCTTCAACTGTT
>CAYUZN010000139.1:0-3802 GCA_964449295.1 uncultured bacterium
CACGGACTTTTGCGCAGAGGATCGATTTGGCAAAGCCCTAGTTAGGCGCAAGGGAGCGGGGCACTTGTGCCCGACATCTATATTCCGCCTCTCTTCTCTTTTTAGTGAGCAAACCACCTTTAATTTTAAAGGTGGTTGTTTGTGATAAGATTTATTTGGATTGAGTTGTTTGAGGAAATAGTGTTTCAGCAAAAGAATTCATAGCTTGTTGGGTGTTAATGGCTTCAACATAAGCATTCCAGAGTTCTTGCTCAACTGTGCCATGACGGATAGAGGATATGAGTTCTCTTTTGCAGGTAGCTAAAGATCTCTTTGGGCTTAAAATAGCAATCATCTCTTTTTCGCCTGTGAGTTTAGCAAGGCTTAACATTTTTTCGAGCTGACTACGGGTAAAAGTAATTTGATCGCGTCTTTTTCTAGAACCTCTTGCCGCTCTTGATTTAGGGGTGACTCTTCCTGGCTTATCAGTGTTGATAATGAATTTTTCAATCATTGAAGAGAGTTCTTGAGGTTGTCTTGTTTTCATTTTCTTTAAGGTGAAATGGTGCATATAGCCACCTGTTGTCATCGGAATATAACGGCACAAATCATTTTCTTTTCTTGCGCCAACTTTTTTAATTGCTTTTGCTATTATTTCTTCAATTTCATTTAAACTTTTTAGTTTAGAATCGGTTGTTCCATGACTCATAAAATAATCTCCTTATTTCATAATTTGAGGGTTTTTTAGTTCATTTTCAGCAGTTTATAAAATTTGAAGTATTTTTTGCAAGGAATTCAAAATTGTTTTTTCTTTTAGAAGTAGTTTTAAGAGTAAAATTAAACAGTTTTATAAAAATTGGTTTAATATCAATTTCAATATTGGTATACTTCGCTGTCTATGATTAATCAGGTTAAAAAAATTATTGGGGTAGCAGCTGGAAAAGGGGGAGTTGGAAAATCAACTGTCGCTGTAAATCTTGCCCTTGCGCTGAAAGAACAAGGTTTTTCGGTGGGTATTTTGGATGCTGATATTTATGGACCATCTTTAGTGAAGATGCTACCGCCTGATAGTTTGCCAAAGCGGAGTGAAGAGGGTATTTTTCCTGGGAAGTCACACGGTCTTCTTTACATCTCGATGGGTTTTTTTACGGCTCAGGCAACAATTGTTAGAGCTCCTATTGCTAATCAAATCATCCATCAATTTCTCAAAGAAGTTGTCTGGGAAGATTTAGATTTTTTAATCGTTGATTTTCCACCAGGCACAGGCGATATACAACTCTCTCTTTTACAAGAAGCTAATTTTTCTTCCGTTGTGATTGTAACGACTCCTCAAGAAATATCTTTAATCGATGTGGAAAAAACAATTGAGATGATTCAAAAGGCTGCAGTTCCTATTTATGGAATTATTGAAAATATGAGTTATTTTGAAGAGGAGGGGGGCAAGCGCCATTATCTCTTTGGTCAAAAGGGGGGAGAGCGTCTTTCACAAGCTTTTCGCCTGCCTTTATTGGTAGAAATTCCTATAGATCCTGTGCTAGGTAGGTGTTCAGATAGAGGTCAATCACCATTTGAGCAGGCATCAGTGTCTATCGGTCTATTTCTTGAGCTTGCTGAAAAAATAACCGGTAGTTTAGAGGGTATAACAGAGGTTATTCATGTATCTCTTTTTGAGGGATTAAAGGTAGAATGGAGGGATGGTTTTATTCGAACTTATAAAGGGGAAGAGATTCAGATGTACTGCCCGTGTGTTCTTTGTAGGGACCGTATCTATAAAGACGGAAATGACGCAGTTGAGATCACGCAAATGACCCCTGTTGGAAAATATGGGCTTAAACTACAATTTTCTTCTGGGTGTTCGAATGGGATTTACCCATTTTCTATGTTGAGGAAGTTATGTTTGGTTTGAAATTATTACTGATTTGTCTTTTGGGGGTTGGGTGTTCACAAGGAGATCATACTCTTGATAAGTGGATGCAACCAGATAGTAAAATAAAAGTGTTATCAACAACTGCCATTATCGATGATGTTGTCGGAAAAATCGGACAAGATCGTATTGCACACATGTCCTTAATTACAGGTGACGTAGATCCCCATAGTTATGAACTTGTCAAAGGGGATGATGAAAAAATTTCTCAAGCAACGCTCATTTTCTGCCATGGCTTAGGGTTAGAGCATGGTGCGTCTTTACGCACAAAATTAGACCATAAAGAGGGCGTTACCTATTTAGGTGATTATGTGAGAGGTCAAAATCCCGAGGCTATTTTAATGAAAGATGGACAAGTCGATCCTCATATTTGGATGGATGTTCTTTTATGGACGTCTGTGATTGAGCCTGTTGTAGAAGAGCTCTCTAAGAAAGATCCAGAAGGTGCTTCTTTTTATCAACACAATGGAGAGCTTTTAAAAGAAGAGATGCTGCAGGTGCATGAAAAAATTATCTCTCAGATCACATCAATTCCTCCAGAAAAAAAATATCTTGTGACAAGTCATGATGCCTTTAATTATTTTACTCACAGATATTTGGCACAAGGAGAGGAAAACTGGAACGAACGTGCCAAAGCCCCAGAAGGGCTTGCACCCGATGGGCAACTTTCCTGTTTTGACATTCAGCAAATTGTAGATCATTTATGCGCCTACCAAATTAGCGTTGTTTTTCCAGAATCAAATGTGAGCAAAGATTCTCTAAAAAAAATTGTTGCAGCTTGCTTAGAAAAAGGTTTGTCTATAAAAATTGCAAGTGGGCATCTTCATGCTGATGCACTGGGGCCGACTGGTTCTGATGCCGATACCTATCTTAAAATGATGCAGCACAATGTGAGTTTACTTGTTGATGAATGGAAATAAAGCGTTAGATGTTGAAGAGCTTACGGTTAACTACGATAAGACAGCGGTTTTGTGGGATATTAACTTTGCGATTCCTCCAGGACAGTGTGTCGGTATTATCGGACCTAATGGAGCTGGTAAAAGCACACTTCTCAAAGCTGCTATGGGCTTAATAAGAGGCTTAAGTGGCAAAGTTCGATTTTTTGGTAAACCTCTCTCTGAAGTGAGACAACATGTTTCCTACATTCCTCAACGATCATCTGTTGACTGGGATTTTCCAATAACAGCCTTTGATCTCGTGCTCATGGGATGTTACGGCAATCTCGGATTATTTAAGTGGGTGTCTAAAAAAGATAAATTAGCTGCCTTACAAGCTCTTGCCCTAGTTGGCATGGAAGGGTTTGCAGATCGGCAAATCGGTGAATTATCAGGTGGCCAACAACAACGTTTATTTATTGCAAGAGCTCTCTTGCAAGAGGCAGACATCTATTTAATGGATGAGCCTTTTGCAGGTGTTGACATGGCAACGGAAAAAGCGTTGCTCATTCTTTTCGAGACTCTCAAAAAACAAGGTAAAACTCTCATAGTTGTGCATCACGATCTCTCAACCGTTGAGAGTTATTTCGACTGGGTGATTATGCTCAACACGTGTTTGATTGCTGTAGGGCCAGTCAAAGAAGTCTACAACAAAAACACGATTCTTCGCACGTACGGTCATAGTAGTAATCTGCTCGATGAAGCTGCTAAAATGGCTCAAGAAAAGGTTAAAGGCCTTCAATGATCTCAGCTCTTTCTTTTTTTACAGATCCTGTTTTGAGAGCGCCAACGATTGGGTGCATGCTCATGTGTTTTGCCTCTGCTTTAGTAGGAACTCTTGTCTTCTTGCGCAAACGCTCTCTTGTGGGTGAAGCGCTATCTCACGCCTCTTACCCGGGTGTTGTGTTGAGTATTTTTATAGGCCAGAGTCTCTTCCCTTTGTCTGAAGACAGTGTGACATTTG
>CAYUZN010000140.1:0-3762 GCA_964449295.1 uncultured bacterium
AAAACAGCAAAAGAGTAACCCCAGAAAATAAAATGAAACATATCGACAACATGTCCGTAGATGAAATAATCAACGACATTACCGATTGCTCCTGCAACAATCAAGCTTAAAGGGAAATGGTTTATATAAGATTTTTTGGAAAAAACCATGTAGCTCATCAATCCCAAAATGACACTTATGCGGGTGATGAGAAGAGGGATTTTCATCGATTTGAAAAGTCCCCAAGCAGCTCCATGATTACAGACATAGTTGATGCAAAAATCGATGCCAAGGAAATTGCGAAACACCCCAATGCCTCCGAAAGGAAATTCATCTACTCCGAAATAAATGGGAGAGATAGACGCATGTATCCAAGCTTTAGAGACATAATCCAAAACAAAAATTGGAATGATGATAGAGAGAAGTTGGAGTGCACGCTTCACTGAATCAAACCTTTTTCCATCATCTCTTGCGCTTTGACAGTCATTGTTGCATAGGGAATTGCTTCTAGACGTGCCATAGGAATAGGATCTCCTGTCACATCACACACGCCATAAGTATGATCATCAATTTTTTCTAAAGCTCTGTCGATTTGACGTAAAATTTTAAACTCTTCATCAGAGACTTGCAGGCTAATGCTTCTATTAAAATCATCTGTGCCTTCGTCCGCTTGATGTTGAGAGTACCCTTTTGATTCTTCAGGTGTTTTGACTTCATCTGCCACATGTTTAGCAAGGACTGTCATTTGAGCTTTCATCTCTTCCAAACGCTTTTTAAAGCGTTCAATATCTTGTTTTTTTAGTGTCATATCAATTTTTCCTTTTAATTTAACTTTGTTCAGAGGTATGGGTCTCTTCAGTAGGCGCAATGCTTTGTATTTCGCCCATCAGCTCATCCATATCCTTAAACCTGCGATAAACGCAAGCAAAACGAATGTAGGCAATTGTATCTCTTTCTTTCAAATGACGGATCACAATTTCTCCCAATTCTGTTGTCTCAATCTCCTTGACTTGCCTTTCCATTAAGTCAATCGCAATTTGATAGGCAATTGATCTCACCTGGTCGTGACTGATGCGCGTGTGCCTACAAGCTGCATCTAAGCCTCTAATCAGTTTTTCTTGTTGAAAATCTTCATACCTACCGTCTCGTTTATGAACTTGTATGACTAAATCAACAGTTTCAAATGTTGTAAAACGTTTTTGACATTGCAAGCACTCACGCCGTCGCCTAATCGCATTTTGCTCAATGGCATTGCGAGAATCAGTCACTTTCGATTCTTCATGATGACAAAAAGGACAACGCATGAGACAATCTCTCTTGTTCTAAATTACCATTTTATCGCATTAAAAATTAAAAAATCCATCTATATATACACCAACTAAAAACTTCAATGGAAAGATTGATTTTGATATCTTGTTTTTGCCTCAGATGACTATCGATAGGACAAGCATGAATAAATGGATAGCTAGAAGCTGTGAAGCCAATGGGATTAACATACACTATCTCCGAACTGGAGGAGACAAGCCACCTGTTGTTTTATTGCATGGACTCATGACAAATGGAGCGTGCTGGACTCCTTTGGCACGGGCGCTGGAAAAGGATTACGATATTATCATGCCTGATGCCAGGGGCCACGGGAGCTCCAGCGCTCCAGGCAAGGGCTATGACTATGACAACCTTGCTATCGATGTCTTGAGCTTTATCGAAGCCCTCGGACTGGTCAACCCAGTGCTAATTGGCCATTCTATGGGAGGCATGACGGCGGCTGTAGCTGCCAATCGGAATCCCAAGCGACTACGAGGGCTTGTCTTAGCCGACCCAACCTTTCTGACGCCACAACGTCAGCGTGAAGTTCACGAGAGTGATGTCGTTACTCAACATCGCCGAATTCTCAATCAGTCAAAGGAGAGTTTTATGGCTGAAATTCGAATTCGACACAAACACCGCTCAGGAGAATTCATTGAACTATTTGCCCAGGCAAGATTTCAAACAAGCCTTCATGCTTTTGAAGTTTTGACGCCGCCGAATCCTGATTATGTGCAGTTAATCAAAACCCTTGCTATTCCGAGCTTACTTGTTATCGGTGATGTTGGTGCTGTGGTGTCTCCTGAGGTGGCCTCAGAACTTTCTAGGCTTAATCAACGATTGAAGGTCGTACAGATCGCGGAAGCAGGTCATGGAGTGCCTTATGATCAGCCTGAGCGTTTTTCAACCCACGTTAAAGCTTTTTTACGCTCCCTGATACCTGCGGTCCTCAATGGATAAAATAACTGATTTAACACAGAAGGTTACAGCTGTCATTTCATACATCCCTCATTCACGTATCCACTCCCTTAGAACCTTTAATACTTCTTTAGCAAACACTCAGATAAAGCGGGATGATGAGCTTGGATTTGGGATTAGCGGCTCAAAATTACGTAAATATAGTTCCTTGATTCCCTATCTACTTAAACAGTCTTGTCAAGAAGCGGTTTTGATTGGCAGTGCCTATTCCAATCATATTTTAGGCATGAGTCAAAAGCTTATAGAAAATGGCATTAAACCCACCTTGTTTTTGTTAGGTCACAAGGCTGTCAAACGACAAGGAAATTTATTATTAACATCGCTGCTGGTTCCTGAATCACAATGGCATTGGATCTCTCGAAAAAATTGGCCTCAGGTAGAAACACTGGCATTAGACTACATAAAAAACACTCCCTTATCAGCTGTGCTGATTCCCGAAGGCGCTTGCATGGAGCAAGCTTTACCAGGCGCCTTAACATTAGCGCTCGATATTTTACAAAATGAGCAACCGTTCGATCATATATTCCTTGATGCTGGTACAGGTTTAAGCGCTATAGCTACTATTTTGGCGTTTGCGTGGGTTGGTAAAAAGACACGGCTCCATATTCTGCTCCTTGCTGGCGCCGAGAAGGCTTTCTTAGAGAAATTAAAGAAATTTCAAAAATTTTTTGAGACATTCGTAGGAACTAGATTAGATTGGTCTAAGATAGTCACCCAGTTTAAATTATACCTTCCCACCCAAGCTCGTTCATTTGGCTCTGTCACTACAACAATTATCAATTATATTAAAAAGCTTGCCCGAGACGAAGGGTTCTTGACCGATCCCATCTATTCAGCCAAGTTGTTTTGGGAAGCTAAAAACATCATTCCAGGGCTAAAAGGAAATGTTTTAATTGTTCATTCAGGAGGGGCTTTGACTTTAATGGGGTTTCAGAGTCAATTAAGCTCTTTATTATCAACAAGATAACCAAAACCATCCACAAATGAGGCGAATGAGGCGAAAAATGGCTAAAAATTCTTATTTTATTTGCCTCATTCGCCTCATTTGAGGCGAAATCAAGCGAAATGAGGCAAATGAGGAGAAAGATATAAAATAGAGATTAAGCGCATTCAGAACTTTTGTTATGAGCTATCAACTAAAGAATTGTTACATCTGTTGCTTCTGGTCCTTTGCGTCCCTGACCTTCTGTATACTCGACACTTTGTCCTTCGCTCATTGACTCAGGATTGCCCTGAACATTGTTTACGTGAACAAAGAGATCTTTCCCGCCAGCATCAGGTGTAATAAAACCAAAACCTTTCTGTGCATTAAAAAACTTAACTTTACCTTTTGATTTACCCAAAATCTTCTCCCTATTTCATTTATTTGTGAAAATTCTTACAAGAAAAACTTTTTTTTCTTATACGACTTTTTTTATCGTAACATAAAGTGGTATTTTTGAAGTAGAAAAAACGGAGGAGGTGGGATTCGAACCCACGATACGTTTATCACGTATACAC
>CAYUZN010000141.1:0-3747 GCA_964449295.1 uncultured bacterium
TCTGTTGAGTTTTATGCAAAAGCTTTAACTGTCTAATGTTAGAAAAGAAAAGAAGTCAGTCTTTTAACCAAGCAAATTATTCCTGGAAAAGAGGTATTAATTACAGAGACCACCCTCATCTTTACCAGGTAGGTAAAGGCGAGCAAGGTGTCTTGATATGTGAACCTTATAAGTCAGAAATTTTACCTCATTGGAAATTTAAAACACCTGAAATTGCACAAAAAGGCGCTGAGTCTATCTATTCTCTTTTTCTTGACTATCTGAAAAAAGATGATTTTGTGGGTGCGGATATGGCCAGAAAATTTTTACAAATGGGCTTTACAAGAGCCAGGCGTTACGCCAATTATAAAGGTGGACATAAATACCGTCCAGATGGACAAGGGCTCTTTATCAAAGGCTCAGGTGATCCTATTAAAGCAGAATCTGCCTCTATTTATTACCAATTTTGGAAAAAAGCTGAAAAAAATTCAGATTATCAAGACAGGAAGTCTGCTTGGAAAAAAAAGTATGGTTAAGATGGCTGTCTTACAAAGAAGGCATAAAGCAGTTGATAAAGTAGGCATAAACAAGTGCCCCTATGGCAGAGCCGACAAGAGGACCAAGAATGGGCACCCACGCATAGGACCAGTCGGAAGAGCCTTTTCCTCTAATTGGTAAAAGCGAGTAAGCAATACGAGGACCTAGATCTCGTGCGGGATTAATCGCATAGCCTGTAGGGCCGCCTAGTGAAAGACCTATGCTGAAAATTAAGATCCCGACAGCATAGGGTCCCATACCACTGGCAATGCCATTATGGGCATTAAAAATGCCGAGAATTCCTATCATTAAGACGGCTGTTCCAATCACTTCACAGATAAAGTTCCAAAAATAAGAGCGAATGGCAGGATGTGTGGCAAAGCAGAGTAACTTAGTGTGAGGATCAGGAGTTTTTTGCCAATGGGGAAAATAGGCTAGAAAGACAAGCGCAGCCCCAATGAGAGCACCTAATAATTGTCCTGATATATAAACCAGAAAAAGGCTCCAGGCTGTTTTTTTAGCTAAGCAAAATCCTAGGGTTACAGCAGGGTTAAGATGCCCCCCACTGATCCAGCCTGTGACATAAACTGCAATAGCAACAGCAAACCCCCAGCCAGCTGTGATGACAATCCATCCCCCATGCTGCCCTTTGCTTTTTCCTAGTAATACAGTGGCAACGGCTCCGTTACCCAATAAAACCAATAACATGGTGCCAATAAATTCTGCCCAAAAGATATCCATATATGCCCTCTTATTTTTTAGGCATCATATCATTTTAGAAATTTGTTGACAGTGAAAAGTATAACAAGATAAGTAACTTGTCTATGAAGTATATACTTGCCTTAGATCAAGGGACGACGAGCTCTAGAGCTGTTTTGATTAGTCATGATGGCTCGATTTATGCGTCGTCTCAAAAAGAATTTCAGCAGATTTTTCCTCAGCCAGGATGGGTTGAGCATGATGCGAATGAAATTTGGTCATCGCAAGCCTCTGTCATTGCTGAAGTCATAGCTAAAGGAGGTATAAATCCTCAAGAGATTGCAGCTATAGGGATTACAAATCAGAGAGAGACAACCGTTATTTGGGACAGGCAAACAGGCAAACCAATTTACAACGCCATTGTCTGGCAAGACAGGCGCACCACAAGCATTTGTCAGGAGCTAAAAAATAAAGGGATGGAATCTCTTTTTAGAGAGAGAACAGGCCTATTACTCGATCCTTATTTTTCTGGGACAAAAGTGCAGTGGATTTTAAAAAATGTGCCAGGAGCTATGGCACGAGCTAAAAAAGGTGAACTGGCGTTTGGAACAATTGATAGTTGGCTCATCTGGAAGTTAACAAATGGCAAGAAGCATCTCACCGATGTCACTAACGCATCAAGAACGCTGATGTTTAATATACATACGTGCAAATGGGATGAAGAACTCTTGGCGATCTTAGAGCTTCCAAAAGAGATATTGCCAGACGTGAAAGGCTCAAGTGAGATTTTTGGGCAAACATGTGAGGAAGCTTTTCACTATTCGATTCCTATTTCAGGTGTTGCAGGCGATCAGCAAGCAGCTCTTTTTGGACAAACATGCTTTAAGCCAGGGATGGTTAAAGCAACGTATGGGACAGGCAGCTTTCTTCTCATGAATACAGGTAAGTCCCCTGTTTTATCAAAAAATAAACTTCTCACAACAATTGCTTATAAAGTGAAGGGAGAGGTTTTCTATGCTTTGGAAGGTAGCGTGTTTATTGCGGGCGCTGTTGTGCAGTGGCTGAGAGATGGTCTTAAAATCATTAAATCTTCGGCAGAAGTAGAAACGCTTGCAAAAACAGTGCCTGATTCAGGTGGCGTTTATTTTGTGCCGGCATTTACAGGACTTGGTGCTCCTCATTGGGATCCTTATGCGAGAGGAGCGATTATCGGGTTAACAAGAGGCTCGACAAAAGCTCATATTGCAAGAGCGGCTCTTGATGCAATCGCCTACCAAGTCACCGATGTTCTCAAAGTGATGGAACTCGATGCCGGCATTACAGTTGCAGAAGTTAGAGTCGATGGAGGCGCTGTTGTCGATGACCTGCTCATGCAATTTCAAGCAGATATCATGCAAGCTCCTGTCATCCGCCCTAAAATCACGGAACTCACAGCCTTAGGTGCTGCTTACTTAGCAGGTCTGGCGGTAGGATTTTGGAAAGATGAACAAGAGATTACGTCTTATTGGCAAGAAGATAAGAAGTTTTTGCCTCAACTGTCAAAGGAGAAAATTCACCTGCTGAGAAGCGAGTGGAATAAAGCGATTAAATGCGCGCAACTGTGGGAAGAGAGATGAACAGAGATGAGATGCTCTTATCTTTAGAAAAACAGCCCGAGTGGGATATTCTCATTGTGGGTGGTGGAGCTACAGGTCTTGGCGCTGCTGTCGATAGCGCCTCTAGAGGATTTAAAACACTACTCATTGAGCAAGCAGATTTTGCCAAAGGCACTTCGAGTAGAAGCACAAAACTCATTCATGGGGGTGTGAGATACTTACAGCAAGGAGATATTCCCCTTGTGACAGAAGCTCTGCACGAGCGCGGCTATTTATGTCAAAATGCACCTCACCTTGTGCACCACCTCCCCTTTCTTGTCCCTAACTACAAGTGGTGGGAAGGCCCTTTTTATGGAGCAGGCTTTAAGATCTATGATCTTTTAGCAGGCAAACTCGGCATAGAAAAATCAAAGCATCTCACGCGCACACAAACCCTACGCGCCATTCCAACACTTGAAAAGCAAGATTTAAGAGGGGGCACAATTTATTATGATGGACAATTTGATGATGCGCGCCTTGCAATAGCACTGGCACTGACAGCTCACGATCATGGAGCTACTTTACTCAATTATCTAAAAGCCACCTCATTCATAAAAAAGAAGGGAGTCATTTGTGGTATCAAAGCAACCGATTTGGAATCGGGCACACATTTCAGTCTTAAAGCTAAAGTTGTGATCAATGCAACAGGTGTTTTCTCAGATCATTTACGCCAAATCGATAACAAAAGAGCAAAACCACTCATCTCCCCTAGCCAAGGCATTCACGTGGTTTTACCCAAATCATTTATGCCGAGCAAAAGCGCGATTTTAATCCCTCATACAGATGACGGTAGAGTTGTCTTCTTTGTTCCTTGGCATAACCAAGTTATCTTAGGGACAACAGACACCCCTGTGTCAAAACCCTCTCTTGAGCCCAAAGCTCTTAAAAAAGAGATCGA
>CAYUZN010000142.1:0-3733 GCA_964449295.1 uncultured bacterium
AACCCTTCTTGAGTCAGAGCCGAAATCTGGACTGTCTTGGGGTATTTGATCCGCAGCTTGTGAAGAATCGATGGAGAAAAACAGGCATCAACCTTATTGAGTACTGTGATAATGGGACGGCCTGTGGCATTTAACTCTTTAAGAACCTCCATTGTCGCTTCCGCTTGAAGCTCTGCTGCCGGATGGCTACAGTCGATCAGGTGCAGCAAAATATCGGTATAAACCGCCTCTTCAAGGGTCGACTTGAATGCAGCCACCAGTGTGTGTGGAATCTTTCGAATAAAGCCCACTGTATCAATCAGCACTACCTCTTGCCGGCTTGGAAGTAGATACTTGCGCGTTGTTGTATCAAGCGTTGCAAAGAGCTTATCTTCGGCCAGAATTTTAGATTCTGTTAAAGCATTCAGTAGAGTCGACTTACCTGCATTAGTATATCCGACAATTGCAAAAGAAGGCGTCCCTGTCCGAAGTCTCTTCTGACGCTGCGTTTCGCGCTGTTTTTGAACCTCTTCAATCTCTTTTTGTAGCTGCACCATCCGCCGGCGCAGCATCCGGCGATCCAGCTCAATTTGAAGCTCTCCTGCTCCCCTAAGATAGCCACCGCCGGAGCTACCGCCGCTTCCTGCCTGGCGCGACAAGTGGGTCCACATTCTTTTAAGACGTGGAAGCTGATATTTCACCTTGGCAAGCTCAACCTGCAAGCGAGCCTCTCTTGTCTGCGCGCGCTGGGCAAAAACCTCAATGATAAGTTCTGTCCGATCAATGACAGGCCTCTGAAAGAATTTTTCCAAATTCCTCTGCTGATTGGGAGAGATCTCATCATCAAACACCACAATATCAGCACCTTTTTCTTGTACGAGCTCTAAAATCTCATTCAATTTTCCCGAACCGACATATGTGCCTGCGTCGACTTTCTTGAGAGGACACGACACCTGCTCAACCGCCTCAAGCCCATAGGTCTCACAGAGCCTTGCGAGCTCTTTTAAAAAGTCTTGGCACATCTCTTTATCCTGCCCAGACACATAGGCACCGACAAGAAGAGCTGTTTTGGCATCTTTAAAACTATTTTCAGTCAGCGTCAAAATGAAACCTCCAGACCATCATACGCCAGCTGAGCCTCTCGTGGCAACTGCCTATTTGTGGTTTCGTGGTCAAGCTCATGGGAGACATGAGAAAACCACGTCATTTTAGCCCCCACTTTTCGAGAAAACGCAAGAGCCTCCTCTAGCGTTAAATGGGCAGGTGATGCCCTTTCCCTAAGTCCACTTAAGACTAAAACCTCCACCCCTTTAAGCCTCTTGAAGATAGATGGAGTATATTCTTTCAGGTCCATCACATAAGCAAATTTTCCTATCCGATACCCTGTTACCTGCATCCTGTTTTGCACGTAAGAGACCACCGTCCAAGGAAGGTTATTAAAAATCAGGTCCCCCTCTTTTTCATCCATCACTTTAAAGTCAAAGCGGGCCCCTCCCATCACATCATCCCCACTTCCCTCAAAAAAATAAGGAGATTTCAATTTAATCTCGTTATAGGTAGGCCTCGACAGCAAGCAGGGTAGTGTTTGCTTCTTTAGAAAATAAAAAACTCGCAAGTCATCCATTCCTGCAATATGGTCGTAATGACCGTGGGTGAGCACAACACCATCTAGATGATCGATCCCATACCTCAGCGCCTGCTCTCTAAAATCGGGCCCTGCATCAAGTAGAATCTGCTGCCCTTCGATCTTAAGAAGACCGCTAGGACGGAGACGATGGTTTCTCCTGTCTTGTGACAAACAGACCGTACACTGACACGTCACAACAGGTGTTCCCATCGATGACCCTGTTCCTAGAAATAAAAAAGACCCCTTCATTTAGACCTGCTCCAATGGTTCCGTTTTGGAACCATTTGAACGCGATCTTTCAGCGTCAATTCACAGGTAGGAGGGATAAAAAAACTGATTAGACGTGAAGGGAGTTTTTTTGTCAGGGGAAGAATTTGGCGCTGCTTTAAAGGACGTTGCTTCATGCGGTGAATCGTAAAAAATAAATTTATTTTTCACAAGCCCTGTTTTTTTATTTATATTTTTAATAATACATAAAAACAAAAATATAAATTAACAATAATTAAAAGTTACTATTTTAGTAATAAAAAAACAACAAATAAATCATACTGCTTCAATAAAAAAAGGAGATTTTATGACAATAAGAACAATCACAAGCCCAACTCACTCCCCGATTAAAGAAGCGTTTGGTGCTTTCAATCCACAAGAATGCAATGAAAAATACGAGATAATCACCAAAACAAAGAGAAAGGCACAAGACCTTTTTAATATTGAAAATTTCAACCCTTCTCCAACAACAAAAAAAATAAAGCTTACAACTGACGAAGAAAAGAGGGGCATTCTAGAGCCGAAAGTCCTTTTTGAACTACCTGAATCTAGTCAAGAGACAGTAGAAAAAGTCGACCTTTTTTCAACGCAGCAGTTGAAGACCCCCACACGAAGAGCTCCCCCTCCAACACCTCAAAAAAAGACATCTAGTCCCGTCTCTCCTTTTCAGATACAGCATCAACAGACCGAAGCAGGAACATTCTCTTTCCATGGCATGACCTACCAAATAAGCAAACTGGGACAAGGATCTTTTGCAACAGCTTATGTATTAAAAAACAACGCTCCACAGATCCAGTCTGGTGTCGATAATTCCAATCTCGTGGTTAAGATTTTTCATGGAATCAATTCAGGGTTTCATCCACGAGCTTTACGTAGTTATCTCACAAGTTCTATTCAAAACTACGCGCAAGTCACAAGCTTAAATCTTCCTGTGGCCACCATTTACAATGCAGAAACCGCCCTCAGCGACCTTGCTATTATTCAAGAAAAGGTCGATGCAGACATCGACTTGAATAACCCTGCGCACATGGCACAGGTAAAACACTTTTTAGACACTTCAATTCAAAGTGGCGTTTTGATGGATCTACAGCCTTCTAATTTCAAAGTCAGAGGAGATACCGTCGTATTAATCGACTTTATTGAAGAACTAAACGAACATAACATCTCGACCATGGTCACGCTGGCAATGAAAGCATTTGTTCGGTTGTGTAAAGGCAAAGGTCTTACACCAAAGCAGATCGACGCCCATGTAGAGCAACTCACCGCAGGGTTTGAAGAGAGAGAACCTTATTTCAATGCAGACTGGCGAAAAGATCTTTTAAACGGCTAGCCATTAAAGCATGATAAAGCAGCCCTCTTGAACCGAGGGCTGTAATGACATAGTGGTAGGGACCGATTTGCTGCATGATGGGAAAATAGTGGGCAGGGTTCGTCACCCGAATTCCAGCACGGCAATCAAGTACAGGTAGAGAGGGTTTTAAAAGCTCTACTGCTTTCTCTCTATTGGGAATATCCTCTATCCCCTCCCGTTCATACGTTGCCCCTACGTGACACTCCAAGGGCTTTTCTGTTACTGCCCTATAAACTTTTGATGAAACGCTCCGCTCAAGAGGCTCTTTCAATGCGCATGTCAAAATCTGACCCCTCACAAAATTGATCTTCAGCTCTGTGTGTTCCTTAAAAGAGCGGATCCCGGCTCCCGCAGCTAAAATGACTGCCTGGTATCCTTGCACCTCTTCTAGAGACCCAATCGTTTCAATCTTCAGTTCACTCCCCTGTTTCTCACAAAGCTTCCATAACCCTTTCAGATACAGCTCAGGAAAAACAGTCATCCCCGATGTTATTAGAAATTGATCAGAA
>CAYUZN010000143.1:0-3579 GCA_964449295.1 uncultured bacterium
AAAATTAGGTCAAACAAGAAGGAAAACGGCTCTTCTGCTTATCGCAGATCATGGGATGACAGCCATCGATCCTAAGACGACTTTTTATCTCAATCAAAGAATTCCTAATTTAAGTTCTCTTATCTGTAAAAATAAAAAAGGGGATTTGCTTCTTCCTGCAGGATCTTGTCGTGATTTTTTTATGCATATTGAAAAAGAGAAAAAAGAAGAGGCTAAAGCTATCTTGCAAGAAGCTCTCACAGGAGTTGCTGATGTTTATGAGACAGAGGAGCTGATTGAAGCAGGATTATTTGGGCAAAAACCTCCCTCTCAGCATTTCCTAGATAGAGTGGGTAATCTCGTGATTCTTCCTTTTGCTAATCAATCCGTTTGGTGGTATCAGAGGCGTAGATTTGAGCAAAAATTCTACGCCATGCACGGAGGCTTATCTCGAGAAGAAATGGAATCGATTTGTCTTTTCTTATCTATTTAGACTTTTTCTTTTCCGCTTTAGCTTGTCTTTTTTCTTTGAGAGACTTTGTTGGTTTTTTCTTCTCTTCTTTGCGTGCATCTTTTGATTTGCCCATGTGTAACTCCTATATGTTTATTCTGACGCTTCGTAAACGGGAAAAATTTGGAACCCTGATTGTTTGATGGCAAAAATGGCTTGTGCAACCCACTCCCATTGCGCTTCTTTATCGATGTGTAGTAGAACGCGTGTGTGCTCTTTATTGGCAGGCAGGGTGCCATTTTGTTGTTGTTTAGAGAGTTCTGATTGCAGCCCTTGGGGATTTGCAATTAAAAACTCATTGACATCGGTGATCCATTTATAGCTGCCATCTTGTGTCACACTGATATTGATGAGGTAAGAGGGGGTATTCGGGGTTTTTGTGATCTCTTGTTTAGGCTTCATCGACACGAGATTGATATCGTTATCGACTAGATATGATCTTGTAATGGCCATCGTTGCAAACATAGCCATAATCAGGAACAAAAAGTCAACCATCGGAGCTAGATTGATGCTCATGGTGCGCTTAAGTTCTTCCTCTGGGATTAAATTCATACGTTAAGGCCCCGCATCAATCAGATTAGTTAAGGTTTTAGCTTCATTTTCAATCAAGCTTAGCTGTTTCACAAGTTTGTATTTTGTCATAGAGTGAAAAAGCATAGCAAGGATTGCCACGAGAAGCCCGCAGACAGTTGTGCCAACAGAGATTCCTAACCCATCGAAAAAAGCTGAAATACTTTCCATCGAACGGTTGACATCGTAAAAAGCATAAAACATCCCAAGAACTGTTCCTAGAAGACCGAGCATGGGGGCTATGATGGCAATATCGTTGAGTAGGCCAATTTTTTGCCAATGAGCGCCACTAGCTCTTTTCCCTTCAAGGCGGACTGCATCCATCATGTTTGTTGTGCCTTGAGATCTCGTGGAAAGGCCCGAGGCTAGCATCTTAAATAAGAGGGAATTATTGGTCTCACAAATGTCAAGTGCTTCAGGAAATTGCTTGCTGGCAAGTTTTTCTCTTAAAATCTTAAGAGTGTTTTTAGGCAAAATCTGAGAGGTTCTTAAAGATAGAATTGTATAGAGCCATATGAAAAAACTACTCATAGAGAGAAGAAATAAAAATGAATAAATGGTAGGAGACCCAGCAAAAACCTTACCGAAGTCTATTGTGATCCCCGAGGTTGTCTTTTCAGTCATAACGCTCTCTGGTTCTAAATCTGCAATAGCAGATGTTTCTTGAGAGTCTATGATGATCCCTGAATCGTTAGACGGAGGAGGCAGTGAGGTAAGATCTAAAAAATCTTCCTCTTTGACAATGTTTCTATCAGCAGGTGCATTTTGACTCTCTTCTGGAAGAAAGAGGTCAGCATTGACATCGTCGATTTCAAAAAAAGATTCAATCTTTTCCTGGGCGAGCTTTTCAGAAGGCTCAGGAGTTATAGAGACTTGTTCTTGAGGAAAATCAAGAGAGAGGAGATCCAAGCTGTTGTCTTGAAAATCTTCACTGAAGAGGGAGGTTAGATATAAGGAAAAAATTAAAATATTTTTCATGCAATACCCTAGAGGTACTTGCAAAACTTAGGGTTCATCGAATTTCGGGATTATTTTGGCCGATTTTCGATTTTTTTCGTGGGGGTAATATCAACCTGCGTATATAACCCCCACGAAAAAAATCGAAAATCGGCTCAAAAGAACCCGAAATTCGACAGAACCTAAGCTTTGCAAGCACCTCTTAATAAGTTAATGTTGAATACACAATAGCAAGATTTTCTACTATTGATCAAGATTTTCAATTCAGATATCCTTCTTTTCTCTATGGAAATAAAATGACACCGAAAGATTTAAAATACCCGTTTAGATGGAAAGATAGGCAACCTTATCTGTCAGATAAGGTCTTTTATGTGCCTGATTATTATACGGCTCATAGGGAGTGGCAGCTTCCTTCTTGGGAAGAGTTGTTTGGCAATAGGCATCCGGTAAATATCGAATATTGCTCAGGCAACGGTTTGTGGATTACTCATAAAGCCAAGCAATTTCCTGAAAAAAATTGGGTGGCTGTCGAATGGCAATTTGCAAGAGCTCGTAAAATTTGGTCAAAGATGAAAAATGATAATCTTAACAATATGCTCGTTGTCGCAGGAGAGGCAATCACTTTCACAAGGGAGTATGTGTTATCCAAATCGATTGAGAGTGTCTATGTCAATTTTCCCGATCCTTGGCCTAAAGACAAACACGCAAAAAATCGCCTTTTCCAAGAGCTTTTCATCGATCAATTAGCCCGAGTTTTAAAGCCACAAGGAACAGTGACAGTCGCAACTGATGATGATGTTTATTCGCTGCAAATTGCAGAAAAAATGAGACAAAATCTCTCATTTCAATCAAAATTTGAAGAGCCCTACTACATCAATAACTGGCCGGATTATGGAGAGTCTTATTTCGAGGCTCTCTGGAAATCCCAAGGAAAAACCATTAACTATTTTCAGTTTGAACATCTATGACAACCATTATACTACCAGCGTCTTTACAGTCTGATCTGAATTGGTCTTGTGCTAGGGATTTAGCCTTGCAAACAGCTGGGTCTATTTTATGGGAATTTGATTTTGGTTTTTTGTCACCTCTCAACTTGGCTGATTCAGCCGTTTTTTTCACTTACACACTAGCTGTTGAACATTTTGTAAAAACGTTATGGCAAGAGTTTAAAGAGAAGACAGAGGGCGTGATTTTATACAAAGGATCTGCAGATATTTTCTTGAGTATTGTTGTTGCAGAGGAAGGAGATCAAGAGCTCTTAGCTGCTTCTTTATTTGCAGATTATATGCACAGATTAGCCTCATTTCTTCCTGACACAGCAACACCTTATTGTCTTTTTGAAGGCCCTCATTCATTCAGCTTGGCTAGATTTTTACAGCTGACGTCCAAAGATAGATTTTGGCATTTAGAACTCTCTCTAGACAAACCATCAGATGCTTCGCTAGGGATTTTATGGCCTACCGATGAGTGTTTTCAAGAAACTCTCATGGAAAGTCTTTTGATGGCTCTATACCAGCCTCGGCTAAAAAATAGCCTTTTGGACGGTGCCAAAACCTCGGGGT
>CAYUZN010000144.1:0-3482 GCA_964449295.1 uncultured bacterium
ATACACAGCTTCAGTCCTTCTTTGAGCAAGTTAGAGCAGATACACCTTTAACAGGATTGCGAAAAAAGGCATTTGATCGCTTTCTAAAATTAGGTCTTCCTGATAAAAATTCGCCAGCCTTTCAATACGTCTCTCTTAAGAATTTGGTTCAAGAGAGAGTGGCTTTAACTGAGACCCATTCTTTTTTGCAGAGAGAGATAGATGATTTAATTTGTGAGGAAGCTGGGAGCTCTTACTTGGTTTTTGTGAATGGATTTTTTCAAGCCACTTTATCTAATGTAAGCGCACTTTCTCAGCAAGTTGTCGTGATGCCTTTAGAAGATGCGATGCGCTCTTATGGAACGGTTTTACAAAATAGATGGAACAAAACCTTGTCTGAAGATAGTGATCCTTTTACGAGTCTTAATTTAGCCTTGCATCCTAAAGGGGCTTTTATTTATGTGCCTCCGAAAACGGTTTTAAAGCATCCGATTCATTGTCTATTTTTAAGTACAGATAGAGAGCAACTGGCCATGCCGCGCATTCAGTTTTTTATGGCAGCTCAGTCGGAAGTGAAATTAATTACATCGACTGTAGGTGTGGGTTTTTCAAATAGCGTCATCGATATGGTTCTTGAAGAGAGCTCTAAAGTCTCTTATCTCGATACCCCTTCTTTGAGTCATCAAGAAGGGAGAAGTTTTTCTTGTGTTAAAGCTACTTTAAAGAGAAACAGCTACTTGTCAGCTTTAAGTCTTTTTCCTCAAAGAGAGCTCACAAGGCATAATTTCCAAGTAGATCTAACGGGAGAGGGTGCTGAAGCTATTTTACAAGGTAGCTGGTATCTTAAAGGGAAAGAGGAGCAGCACATCTATGCTACGGTAAGACATGAAGCTCCGTTGTGCCGTTCAATGCAAAAGTTCAAAGGTGTCTTAAGTGACAGGTCTCAATCAAGTTTTGAAGGGAAAATCTTTGTAACATCTGACGCTCAAAAGACAGAGGCGTATCAACTCAATAATAATTTGATTTTGGGAGAGCATGCGTCAGCCAATAGTAAACCTAATTTAGAAATTTTTGCAGATGATGTAAAAGCCTCTCATGGAGCTACGGTGACACAACTTGATCAAGAGCAGCTCTTCTATTTAAAGAGTCGGGGTATTGCAGAAGGTAGTGCCAAAAATCTTCTTGTCCAAGGATTTGTAGGAGAATTCATTCAGCAAATACCTTATCCTTCTATTCATAAAACTATGGCTTCCCATGTTAAAAACTCCTTCTGTATGTTGTAGAGAAGACTTTTCCATGCTTCAAAAGAAGATTCATGGAAAACCACTTGTCTATTTTGATTCAGCTGCAACCTCTTTAAAGCCTGACTCGGTCATTCAAACAATAAGTGAATTTTATAGGGAAAATTATGGGACAGTTCATAGGGCTGTCTACACACTATCTCTTGAATCGACATCTCTTTATGGAGAGGTGCGCAGGCAAGTAAAACAATTTCTCAATGCAGCTCATGAAGAGGAAATCATTTTTACAAAAGGCACCACAGACTCGATTAATCTTGTGGCAGCTTCTTTTGGGAAGGCTTTTTTTAAGACAGGTGATGAAGTGATCATCTCGGAGATGGAGCATCACTCCAATATTGTTCCTTGGCAGCTTATCTGCGAAGAGAAAGGAGCTATTTTAAAAGTAATTCCTGTGACAGATAGAGGGGAGCTTGATTTAGAGGTTTATAAGCAACTTCTATCTGAAAAGACAAAGATGGTTGCCATCACGCACGTTTCAAATGCTTTAGGAACAATCAATCCCATCAAAGAGATGATTGCTCTTGCACATGAGCGCGGTGCCAAAGTTCTCATTGATGGAGCGCAATCAGCGCCTCATATGCTGGTTGATGTGCAAGATTTAGATGCTGATTTTTTTGCTTTTTCTGGACACAAAATTTTTGGTCCAACAGGTGTGGGTATCTTGTATGGCAAGAGAGAACTTTTAGAGAAGATGCCACCATACCAAGGAGGTGGCGATATGATTGCACATGTCTCTTTTAAGAAAACAACTTATCAAGCACTACCTCTTAAATTTGAAGCGGGCACTCCTATGATTGGAGCTGTGATTGGCTTGGGGGCTGCTTTAAGATATGTAGAATCATTAGGAAGAGACACTCTTCAGCGCTATGAAGAGGCACTTCTTTTGTATGCGACAGAACACCTGCAGAAGATTCCTAGCTTAAAAATTATTGGAACATCTCCACATAAAGGTCCTATCATTAGTTTTGTGATTCCAGGTTTTCATCCTCTTGATTTAGGTGTGCTATTAGACTTGCAAGCAATAGCTGTCCGCACAGGACATCATTGTGCACAACCTCTCATGGAAAGATTTAAAGTTCCAGGGATGGTGCGTCTTTCTTTTGCACCTTATAACACTCTCGAAGAAATCGATTATTTTATAGAAAAACTCACAGAAATTATCACTATACAAAAATGAATTCAAAAGTTGGGAATTTGGCAAAGCAGACGCCCCAGATTTGAGGCAGCGAAGTGGCGCCGAAGCAGCTCAACTTGAAGTCAGTTGAGCGATGCAGGCGGTCTCAAAGATGCGGATGTTCGGCGCAGTCAAAAACCAAGTTTTGAATTCATTTGTGTATATTAACCGGAAATAAAAAGTCCCGCTTAAAGGTCATTTAAGCGGGACATTGATTTCATGTAGGCTAGAGCATTTACATGCTCTAGTCATTCAAGTTTCGATTAGAAATCGAAAGCAACCTTGAAAGAAGCACCAGTTAGAGCTAGGTTTCCGTTTGAGCCGAAGTTGTTAACATCTAAGTTACTGAATAGATGTTCTTCCCAAGCAGCTTGAATACGGAATCTGTAAGCATCATTGCCAAACAGATAATCCCAGCGAAGACCGACCGCTAAATCTGTGATTCCGCGAACTGTATTCCACTTATCAGATGAAGCATAACGAGTATAAGTAACACGGTTTGCTGTATCTATTTCGTTTGTTCTAACAGTATTTTTTCCATAAACAATTGATTGATCAAAGTTTCCAAAGAGACTCCAACCATCACCAAAACCCCATTGAGTATCTAAACCAAGATAGATACCACCAGCATTGTAACTACCTTTAGTTTTTGTAGTCACATCTGTAGTGGAAGTAGCTATACCTGTTGGGTAGGAGACGATATTGCTAGTTTCTGTTTTCAAGCGTCTATTAATCCATACACCACGTGCACCAACGTGCGGACGTAATACTAGCCATTTGCTAATGAAGAATTCTCTTCCGAGATCTAAATTACCGAGATTCATGAGCAAACGTCTATGAGAATTAAGACCATTTGATGCTACTAATAGTGAACCAGGATTAGCAAGTACACCCGTTGCAGTATTAGCAACTTGGGAAAGATACGTAGTACCCGTTTCAGCTAAACGATCGTTATTATCAGTTGCACGGAACCAAGTCCATTGTGCAGCAAGATTCCAACCATCATGAGGCATAGCGTAACCAGCGTT
>CAYUZN010000145.1:0-3433 GCA_964449295.1 uncultured bacterium
TGACACTTTAGAGCAAAATGAGTCGTTTTTAAGAGAAAATAACACCCTCTATACACAAAAATTAGCTGAATACTCTTTGAAGCACGGGATCCGGTTCATCTATGCCTCCTCTGCTGCAACCTATGGAAGTGGGGAAAACGGCTTTTCAGACAGCCACGCCTCTATTAAGAGGCTCCAACCTTTAAACCCCTACGGAAAATCTAAGCATAGCTTCGATTTATGGGCGCTCAGAGAAGGAGTGCTCGACAAGCTAGTAGGTGTTAAATATTTTAATGTCTATGGACCCAATGAGTCCCACAAAGGGCGCATGGCGTCGATGGTCTATAAAATGATCCCTGTCATTCAAAAGGAGGGAGTCATCCGCCTTTTTAAATCGACCGATCCAGAGTGGTTTCCCGATGGCGGGCAGTGCCGCGATTTTATCTACGTCAAAGATGCCGTCCGCATGACATGTCAATTTTTAGAAGATGTACGCGGAGGGATTTTTAACATTGGGATGGGAAAGCCGACCACATGGAATGAGCTTGCCACCGCTGTTTTTAAGGCCTTGAACAAACCTGTAAAAATTGAGTATATTGACATGCCAGAGGAGCTCGCTGCTCAATACCAAAATTACACGTGTGCCCAGATGAATAAATATGGATTGCCGCTCCAATTAGATTATACGATTGAAACGGCAGTGGACGATTATGTAAACAACTATCTTATCCCAAGTCAAGTATGGTAAAACTAAGTCGAATTTTTAGTCGTTTAAATCCAGTCCGCGTCGCCGTTGTCGGTGACTTCATGTATGACACATATACAACCGGTAAAGTGAGACGTATTTCTCCTGAAGCGCCTGTCTCGGTTTTGCATGCCCTCAAAGAGGAGGGACGGCCAGGGGGAGCGGGGAACGTGGTGCTGAATTTAATCTCACTGGGCGCGCAAGTGGTTGCCATTGGCCGTGTGGGAGCAGACCCTGCTGGAGAAAATATTATTAAAGCTCTTTCAAATGAAGGAGTTGGCGTTGATGGGCTCGTTGTTCAAAGTGGGTATCAAACCCCTGTTAAAAATCGCTTCATTGCTGACGCACAACAAGTCTTGAGAGTCGACTTTGAGTCGGCCTCTTCCATCTCAGAGAGCACGGAGCAAACAGTTGTTGAAAGACTCCCAGACCTTCTAGAAGGGGTTGATATTTTAGCGATCTCTGATTACGGCAAAGGGTTTCTATCACCTTCGCTTCTCATGGCACTTATCGACCTTGCCAAAAGTAAAAACATCCCAGTGATTATCGACCCAAAAGGGGATGATTTTTCCAAGTATCAAGGAGCGACAGTTTTAAAACCGAACTTGCAAGAGGCGTATGCGGCAGCCAAGATGTCGCAGTCGGCCCCACTTGAACATGTCGCAGAAACCCTCTTTAAGCAGGTGAGCATCGATCTTTTGATGATCACAAGATCAGAGGCTGGCATCTCTTTATTCACACGAAAAGGAGAGAGGCTCGATTTTCCTGTCCGCTCTAAAGAAGTGAAAGATGTCACAGGTGCTGGAGATACAGTGCTTGCCATGGTCAGCGTGGCCTTTGGCAATAAACTCGAAATGGCCGACGCCGCCCAGCTGGCCAACGTCGCTGCAGGGATTGCAATCGAAAGGCTCGGCTGCGCGCGCATCAACCTTTCAGACCTTGCAAGCCGCCTTCTAGAATTTGACGTCGATAATAAAGTCTTTGATGAAGACCACCTCTTTGCTCTTCAGCAAGCCCTCAAAGGGAAAAACTATGCCGTGCTAGGGATTCATAGCACACAAGGGATTACAACAGCGCTCTTTCGCAGCATCCGCAAGCTGGCGACCAATGAGACCGAAACGAAGCTCATCGTCTACGTCAGAGACTCAAATCCCGATGAAGAGTTTATCTTACTGCTCTCCTCTCTGGATGAGGTCGACTTTGTCGTTCTCAAATGTGAAAGCCTCAAAAACCTCTGCGAGATCATCCACCCGCAAGAAGTCTTCGTGATTGAACATGACAAGCTTGTGACGCTTGATCACTTTGAAGCGCTTCTGAGTCGTTAGATCGATTTTTCTTTGCCTCGCTAAAGCCTCTGATTTCCTATTTTTGCGTAATGTGAGTTAGACATCAAAAAACTGCGAGAAATCAACAATATCATTAAAGACATCACTTTCTCTAATTGCCTGGCTTACTCCATTAACATGGATAAGAATGGGTCTAACAGAAATTCCCTTTGGAATAGAAAGATTTTTGATCTTCTTTTCCATTTCTTCAATAACAGAGCTTTTAACCTCAGAAGAGCTAAATTTGATCTCGCATACATAAAGCGTATTGTGCTTTGTTTGGATTAGCAGGTCTATTTGACACCCTTTCCTCCGCTCCGTTTTTCTCTGGAAAAATGGCCCTGCATTTGAAATATTAGAAATATCGATCCGAAGGATTTCGCACAGTTTTTTAAGGTTATTCATGACAAGATTTTCAAACTGAAGACCCATAACAGATTCCCATCCAGGAAGATGTATAAAAGACTTTGACTTAAATAAGTTTTTAGAAATTCTATCCTTATTGGGTTTGATATACCTTAAATAAAACCTGAGATAATTGTCCTTTAACCTGAACTTTTTCAATCTAGACTCTTCTTTTGTCAATAGATTCCATGTGCAGTCTTCCTGAACAAATCCTGCAAGAGCGAGATTGTCTAAGCATTTTGATAGATAGCCACTCTTTTCAATCCCTAAGCGTTGGCTTATCTCTTCGAGAGAAAGCGATGAGTGATCAAGAGCCGCTACAATACTTCCGTATGTTGTTGTCTTTTTAGAGAATAGATCAGAGAAAATTTGGTCGAATTCGCGGAATAAAATTCCATCAGCCTGGAAACAAAGTCTTTGGATATTATCTTCCGATGAGTGTGAAGGAATGATCTCTTCCAGGTATTTTGGAATCCCACCTGTCACAGAAAGCAATTTGAATTTCTCATAGGCGCTTACCTTGTTTCTCTTGGCTCCCCAAAACTCACTACTTTCATGTATGGACAGCTCTTCCAGAACTAAGTCTAAAGAAATGCGTCCAACGAACCCCGTGGTTTGCAAGATGTTTTCTTCAATCCAGCTGGATACAGAACCGCAAATGATCATGATCAGATTTGGATTCTCAGAAAAATATAAATCCCAGGCTGTTTTGAGTTTTCCAAGGAAATCAGGGTCTTCTGACCCCATCCACGAAATTTCATCTAAGACGATGACGATCTTTTTGTCTTTGGATAAGTTCCCAAGAAAAGTGAAGTGTTCGACCCAATCGGAAGCCTGCATTTTCGGCATTCCAAAACTCTTGGATAGCTGGGCAGAAAAATCGTCTAATTGTCTCTGTTTAGTGATCCCTGGAACAGGAGGAAGGCCAGAGAAAACCCAACTGGTTTTGTTTGAGACAAACTCCTTAATTAATCGACTT
>CAYUZN010000146.1:0-3333 GCA_964449295.1 uncultured bacterium
CTCTCACTGCAGGCTTAAGCGCTTTTGGGGCTGGAGGAAGTAATGCACATCTCATTTTACAGGAATATAGAGGGAATCGCCAGGATAAACCTCTTGCTGATAAAAGAGAAAGAAAGTCTCAAATGAAATCTTATTGGGTCACTAAGGCAGAGAAGAGAATACAATCTTTAGAGTCCATACCAGAAGAGTTAGATGAGATGAGGATTTATAATGTGGATTGGGAACTTTACTCTTTTAATAAGATCAAGAGTGATTCCTCAATAAGCTCTTGCCTTCATTTTTTTGGTTCTGAGAAGCCGCTTTTTGGAATTTCCTCTATTTCTGTACTTAGCAATCTGAAAGAAGATGTTGAACAAATCATTACCTTTTTTGAGATCAAAGCAGATCAACCAAGAATAGAAAAAATAACCCATTTTTTGTTTGAAAGCGCAAAAGTGTTAACTGCCCTGAAACAGCCAAGGATATGGTCTGTGGTTTTTCAGGTAGAGAGTTTTGAGGAACATGCCCCTCTCTTAGCACATCTTGGCTTTTTAAAGACACTCCATTTAGAGCATACTTTCTTAAAAACAAGAATTGTTTTTGTGGATAAAGAGACACTTTCTTTCTGTTTTGAGTTGCTGCAAGAAGAGAGAGAGTCGCCCTTTTGTCTTCATCTAGAAAATCAGTCCTTTAAATCGCTTCATATTTCTCCTTTTCAACCTGCAAAAAAAATGAGCTCTTCTCTTCTTAAGAAAGGAGGAAGTTATCTTATTACAGGTGGCCTAGGAGGGATTGGACAAGTCATTAGTCACTATTTGATTACCCAATGGCAAGCTCGTCTTTGCTTGATGGGACGATCTTCCTTGGATCAAGAGAAAGAAGATCTATTACAACAATGGAGAGATCTGGGAGGTCAAGTTTCTTATGTACAAGGTGATGTCTGTGATTTCTCCTATGTTCAAAAGGCAGTCGAGAATTGCTGTAATAACTTTGGAGATTTAAATGGTGTTATTCACGGCGCAGGACTTATGAAACTCTGCTCTTTTGAGCAACAAAACTGGTCTGATTTTTGTTCTATTACTAATCCTAAAATCAAAGGACTTATAAATTTGGATAGAGCAACAGCTCATATACCCCTCGATTGTTTTGTGAATTTTACTTCTCATTCAGCTCTTCTAGGAATTTCTCAAGGTTGTGACTATGCTTATGCAAATGCCTTTTTATTAGGGTTTACCGCATGGAGAAAAGAGCTTACAGCAAAAGGACAAAGGCTTGGATCAACTCTTAGCTTCTTATGGCCGAGGTGGAAAGAGGGAGGGATAAAAACAAGCGAAGCAGTATTACAGGGATTGGAAAAATGGCTATGGCATCAGCAGGGGATGCGTCTTTTAACGAATAAAGTGGGAATAGGCGCTTTTGATGCGATCATGAAGGCAGGAAGAGATGGCGATTTTTTGATTGGAGAAGGAGAAGCTGCAAAAATGGATCGCTTTCTTAAAAATGCGATTCAAGATCCTGTCTTTTTCAAGGAGGCTACTTTGGTCTCAAAACCAACAAAGGGACCTATCGAATCAAATGAGAAAGACTCTTTCAAATTTGAAAAGAGAAGCAATGGCTTAGAAAGATGGCTGGAATCTTTAGTAGTTTCTATTCTGAAAATGGATCCAGATGATCTGAATCCCTCTTATAGCTGGAGCGAATATGGATTTGACTCCATTTCTTTAAAAGAATTTACGGACCGTATTAATGAAGGCTTGAAAGTAAATATATTACCCCCTGTTTTGTTTGGATACGGAACGATCAAACAACTTTCCTCTTATTTGCTATCTACCTATGACCATCTCCTCTCCTTATATCAGGGAAATCAAAAAGAAGATGATTCAGCACCTATAAAGAGCTGCCAGATGGGATCTTCTACAAAGGACAACGCAAAAGAGGAAGTAGGAGAAGAGATTGTAGTTGTAGGAATGGAATGTCGCTTTCCTCTCTCACCTTCCATACAAGAATTTTGGAAAAATATAGAGAAAGATATTTCCTTGATTAGGAAACGGCAGAGTGATCCCTACGGATTAACAGCTGATGCAGGATTTATCGACCATCCCGACTTCTTTGATGCACCTTTTTTCAATATCAGTGAAGAAGAAGCACGGTTTATGGATCCACAACAAAGACTTCTCTTAATGTTGACTTGGAACTTATTCGAATCGAGTGGAATTCCTGCTTCAAAATTGGCAGAGAAGTCTGTTGGTATATTTATCGGAGCACAATTTAATGACTACTATAATCTTTTGCGCAATGGCCAAGAAAATTCCTTATATATAGCGACAGGAAATGCCAAATCTTTTATTTCTAACCGTCTCTCATACTTTTTTAATTTCAAGGGTCCTAGCGAGGTTGTGGATACTGCTTGTTCGAGTAGTTTACTGGCAGTTCACCATGCTATCCAATCTATCCGAACAGGAGAGTCCTTTTTTGCCATCGCTGGAGGAGTTACCTCTCTATTGGATCCTCAAATTCAATCTGATACAGAAAGATTAGGTGTTATTTCTCCGTCTGGTTGTTGCAAGACATTTGATAGAGATGCAGATGGTTATGTCCGCTCAGAAGGTCTAGCTCTTGTTTTATTGACAACGGCAAGGGAAGCAAAACGGCATAATCTCAAAGTACATGCCAAGATCTTAGCTAGCGGGGTAAACCATAGTGGAAGGACTACTTCATTAGTGGCTCCAAATCCTCATATGCAAAAAAATTTGATCCAAAGTGTTTTTAAAAGCGCAAAAATCAATCCTACATCTCTCGGCTATATGGAAGCACATGGAACGGGAACAGAATTGGGAGACTCCATTGAAATACAAGCAATTCGGGAAGCTTTTGAAGAGATAAACCCGGAAACAGTCCTGAATAGATGTATTCGTATTTCGTCCATAAAAACACGGCTAGGACATCTTGAACCTGCTTCTGGAATCGCAGGTCTTGTGACGGCGACCTTAGCATTAACTTATCGAAAAATTCCAGGAAACCTAGGATTTAGGCGTCTAAATCGGTACATTCAGCTGCAAGGAACCCCTTTTTCTATCGAGCCGAGTAGTACCGATTGGGAAGATCTTTATGATGCTCAGGGATGCCGGCTACCTCGACGATGTAGTGTGAGTTCTTTCGGTTTTAGTGGGGCGAACGCTTTTTTAATTTTAGAAGAACCTGCTCAAGAGCGGGCTCCTTTGAACCCTGCTTCTCCTGAAAAGGAATTGCCTTTTCCTGTATCAGCTAAAACACAAAAAGCTCTGGATCAAATGCTCTTCAATTTTATCGCGTATCTCAAGGAAAATCCGAGTGTAGATCTTTCGAGAGTGAGTT
>CAYUZN010000147.1:0-3324 GCA_964449295.1 uncultured bacterium
TGCCCTCTCAACTTCCTCTGAATGTAGGCCATGTCTATGAGCTTGTGAATCGATATCCCCGAAGTAAGCATAAAAATAGCCTCCCCTGTCTATAGAGGCTGCAAGAGTCTTCAAGCCCTGATTAAAATCTTTATAAGGGTATTGATCGGCTCCTTGAAATAACACCGATGAGTAAGGAGATGTTGCTATATGCTCATTTTGAAAAATAGATGAGATAACCCCTTCTTTTTTTAAATCCTGGTAGAACGTTTTTTGCGGATAAATATCTTTGGGAAAAGCTCCTGTTTTAGATAAAGTCCCAATCTCTTTATCTCCTGCACAAGAAAATAGCAGAGGAGAGATCATCTGATCTAACACCGGCTCATAATAAAACCATTCATAGACGCCACTTTGCCCAACTTCCAAATCTGTATTAAGACATGTCACATGAGCTGCCGTTGTCGAAGGAAATTGCGATGTCATCTTAGAGATAATCCCTTCTTTTAAAAATCTCTGTAAAAAAGGGTATTTATCGATATTTTTTTGTAAAAATTGCCAGCCAAATCCATCGATCAGAAAAAGAACAACCGATTCATATCTGCCATCTCCCGTACAATCTAAGGGAAGCCCTCCTGACGCTCCTGTGAGGAGCCTCATAATCGTCTTAGGGATTTGAGAAAAAGAGTAGCTGCCATAGAGCGGTTTGCAACCACTTTTTCCAAAACAGCTCTTCCCCACCGCATCCACCGAAAGAGTATTGATCATATTTTTTACCTTAGAAAAAAAAACAATGAATAGCAAGAATACTCTTTTCTATTTATAATAGATATCATGGAAACCTCTTGGGAAAATTCTTCTTCTTGGTACGATAAAACGGTCGGAGAAAAAGGACACTACTACCATCAAACTGTGATCATTCCAAAAACACTTGAGCTACTCAATTTACAAAAAGGTGACAAACTCATCGATCTTGCCTGCGGACAGGGTGTCTTATCAAGACATATTCCGTCTCAAGTAGGCTATCTGGGAGTCGATGTCTCTTCTTCGTTAATTGGGCAAGCAAAAAAACTCTCTCCCTCACATCAATTTCTCACTCACGATGTGACAGAGCCTCTGACAGGCCCTCATAAAGATTTTTCTCATGCAACTATTATTTTAGCACTGCAAAACATCGAAAAACCTGAAGCCGTCTTGAACAATGTCAAAACACTTTTAAAACCCCAAGGAAAGTTCCTCATCGTCCTCAATCACCCGTGCTTTCGCATCCCTCGCCAGTCAAGCTGGGGTATTGATGAACCAAAAAAGCTCCAATATCGCAGACTCGATCGCTACCTCTCTCCCTTAAAAATTCCCATCCAAACTCACCCCGGAAAACAAGAAAAGTCCCAGACAACCTGGTCGTTCCACCACCCCCTATCCGACTACGTTAGATGGCTCAAAGATGCAGGATTCACCCTAGATCTCATCGAAGAATGGATCTCCGACAAAAAAAGCACCGGTAGTAAAGCCGCTATGGAAAATCGCAGCAGGGCCGAATTCCCCCTTTTCTTAGCTTTATCTTGCCGCAAAAACAATTAATAATTTTTTAAATTCCCTCTTGAAAGTTTTTATGATATGATCCGGTTTTAAGGGGCTAATGTATGTGCGGAATATTTGGATATGTCGGGCCTGAGAATTCAGTTGAAGCCTGTTTTACAGGCTTAAGAAAACTCCAATATAGAGGCTATGACTCGGCAGGCGTTGCAGGCATTGGCATTGCCGATGGAGAGCTTCATTTTTGCAAGCAAGTAGGAACTATTGATTCTCTCACAAAAACATGGAATGATAGACCCCCCTCTCACCTAGGACTTGCCATTGGCCATACGCGTTGGGCAACTCACGGAAAACCCTCTTACGAAAATGCTCATCCTCATTTCGATGAAAAATTTAATATCGCTGTCGTTCACAACGGCATCATTGAAAACCACAACAATCTCCGCAGCATGCTCAAAGGATATGACATCTCCTTTCAAACAGAGACAGACACAGAAGTTATCGCCAAACTCATTGCTCATTTCTATGAAGGAGATCTCTTAGCCGCTGTTCGCAAATCCCTCTCTTTAATGCATGGATTTTGGGCACTTGCCGTCATCCATAAAAATCACCCCGATGTGATTGTCGCTGCAGCCAAAGAAAATCCCCTTGTCATTGCTCAACATCAACGTAAACAAGAAACCTATATCTCATCTGACCCAAATGCTTTTCATCTACCTGATCTCGACTTACTCTTTTTACGTAACGATGAAATTGCCCTCATCAAATCAGACTCTGTCGAAATCTTTGATCCCTCCCATCACCCTATCTTAAAAACAACAGAACGCCTCATCTTAGATACTACAGCTCAGAGTAAAGGCCTCTTTGATCACTTCATGCAAAAAGAGATCTTCGAACAACCAAAAACCGTTGAACAAGCACTTCACAATCGATTCATCGAAGAGTTTGGCACGGTTGAATTTGAAAACTTTAATTTTGCTCCGCAAGAACTATTAGCTATCAAACGTATCGTTATTTTAGGTTGCGGCACATCATGGCACGCAGCCTGCATCGGAGCTCTTCTCTTAGAAGAAAAAGCCAGAATTCCTGCCCAAGCTGAAATTGCCTCAGAATTTAGATATAAAAACCCCATCATCACAGAAGATACCCTCGTCATTGCTATCAGTCAATCGGGAGAGACTCTCGACACAATTGCAGCTATTCGAGAAGTCAAACGCAAAGGCGCTAAAGTCGTTGGCATCTGCAATGTGCGCAATTCAACGTTAGCCAGAGAAGTCGACTCGATCTTATTCCTACGCGCAGGCCCTGAAATTTCCGTCTGTTCAACCAAAGCCTTTACCTCTCAAATCACAGTCCTCGCTCTTTTCTCTCTTCTAATGGGAAGACTCCACCACATCAGTAAAGAAGAGGGGCAAGCCTTCTTAAGTGAACTTAGATCTCTTCCTAAAATCATCGAAGAGATTCTAGCTCAAACATGCCTCATTGAAGCTCTAGCTAAAAAATATGCCCATTTTGATAACTTCTTTTTCCTCGGCAGAAACCACATGCACATCACAAGCCTAGAAGCTGCCCTCAAACTCAAAGAAATCTCCTACCTCAACGCTATCGGCTACCCTGCAGGCGAAATGAAACATGGCCCGATTGCCCTTGCCTGCCCAGAACTTGCTATCATTGGCCTCTGTGGCAACCAAAAAACCTACGATAAAACCCTCAGCAACCTCACTGAAGTCAAATCGAGGGGAGCTCCCATCCTTGCCTTTGCCTTTGAAGGCTCCCAAGAAATCTCTCAAATCGCCGATGATATCTTCTATA
>CAYUZN010000148.1:0-3246 GCA_964449295.1 uncultured bacterium
ATTGGTCAAAATAATCCAAAAAATCGACGAACCCTTAAATTCGAAAGAGGTCTAACACACTTGTATGTATTAGAATTAATTTTTATGCACAAGAAAAAAGGAGCTTCCTTATTAGAAAGCTCCTTATTGAAAATCTACTACCTGTTTAGATTTAGTAGTCAGCGCCGCCCATAGAATGAGCAGGTTCTTTTTGCTCTTCTTCTTCGTCTGTGATGATCGCCTCTGTTGTGAGGAGAAGAGATGCAATCGATGCTGAGAGCTCGATGGTCAAGCGAACCACTTTTGTTGGATCGACAATTCCTTGTTTCACCATGTTCACAAACTCATCTTTTTGAGCATCCCACCCTTCATAAGTGCTCATAGAGGCAACTTTTTGAACGATGATAGAGCCTTCCTTGCCTGCGTTATCAGCAATCTGACGTAAAGGCCAGAGGATCGCTTTCATGATGATCTCGACACCAACTCTCTCATCTCCTGAAAGAGTTTGCGCAAGTTTTTCAAGCACAGGTACGCAACGCACAAAAGGAACGCCACCACCTGGTAGAATACCTTCTTCAACAGCCGCTTTTGTCGCATGGACAGCATCATCGACTCTATCTTTTGTCTCTTTCACTTGAACTTCAGTTGCACCACCCACGTGGATGATAGCGACACCACCTGCTAATTTCGCTAAACGCTCAAGGAGTTTTTCCTTGTCGTAGTCAGATGTGCTCTCTTCTGCAAGTCTACGAATGAGAGCAACACGCTCTTGAATGTCTGCTTTTTTACCAGCGCCTTCAACAATTGTCGTGCTCTCTTTAGAGATCACAACTTTTCTTGCACGGCCCAGCATATCAAGTGTCGTATTTTCAAGTTTAAGACCGAGCTCTTCACTGATTGCTTTACCACCTGTCAAGATAGCAATATCTTCTAACATCGCTTTACGGCGATCACCAAAGCCAGGAGCTTTGACAGCACAGACTTTAAGACCTGCACGAATACGGTTAACAACGAGAGTTGCTAAGGCCTCCCCTTCAACATCTTCTGCGATAATCACAAGAGGTTTACCACTTTCTGCAACGGCTTGCAGAATTGGAAGAAACTCTTTCATCGCTGAGATTTTCTTGTCGTAAATCAAAATATACGCATCTTCTAAGACAGCTTCTTGCGCTTCTTGATGTGTGATGAAATAAGCCGAGAGATACCCACGATCAAAGTTCATCCCTTCAACAACATCGAGTGTCGTATCAAAGCTCTTGCCTTCTTCCACTGTGATGGTACCATCTTTACCCACTTTGTCCATCGCATCGGCAATGATGTTACCAATCTCCTCATCACCATTAGCAGAAATAGTGGCCACTTGCGCAATTTCTGTTTTGCTCTGAATTGGTTTTGAGAGTTTTTTAAGTTCTTCACAAATAGTTTTAACAGCTTTTTCAATCCCACGCTTAACCTCCATTGGATTAGCGCCGGCTGTTACGTTACGCAGACCTTCACTATAGATAGCTTCTGCAAGAACAGTGGCTGTCGTTGTTCCATCACCTGCTTTATCAGCTGTTTTGCTTGCAACTTCTTTAACAGCTTGTGCCCCTAAGTTTTCGTGTCTATCTTCAAGTTCGATTTCTTTAGCAACCGTCACACCGTCTTTTGTGATGTGAGGAGCCCCATATTTTTTATCAATCGCGACATTTCTTCCTCTCGGGCCTAATGTCACTTTGACAGCAGCCGATAAAGTCTTAACGCCTTTTAAGATCTTCTGACGTGCGTCTTCTCTAAATTTAATATTCTTAGCAACCATGTCTTTATGTCTCCTATTAGTAGTATTAGTTTAAAATTGCGATGATATCGTCAGCTTTCACGATGACATACTCTTCACCTTCAACGGTCACTTCACAAGCTGCGTATTTATCCATAAGAATGACATCGCCAACAGCTACTGGAATAGGTTCTAGTTTTCCGTCTTTAGTAGACCCAGGACCTACGGCTACCACTTTAGCGCTTTCTTGTTTTTTCTTAGCTGTATCAGGAACAATGATGCCACCTTTAAACGTCTCTTCTTGCTCTAAACGTTGAGCTACCACTCTATTACCAAGTGGTCTTAATGCAATTTTTTTCTCAGTTTGTTGTACCATACTTAAATACTCCTCTTGTTGAAGTTTTTTTAGGAATTTATACTAAGACCACATTTTAAAGAAGGGTGCATTTTTTTGCAAGCGATTTTAGCAATCCCAAGCTTGATTTGCTAATTAACGACACATGTTAGATATTTTTTTATTTCTTAACGCCTAACTTATCAAATAATTGCCGATATTGCTCGATGAAAAGATTCTTGTACAAGGGTTTTATTAAACAGTTAAAAGGATTTGTTAAATGACAAAGAGAGCCTATCAAAAAAATAGACCATAGACTCTTTTGGCTCTTGACCATAGTTAGAAAGCTAATCTCTTCTGCGTTATTTTTAAAAATTTTTTTTAATACATATTTTCCAACTTCAAAGATACCTCTTGAAAAAGCAAAAAGAGAGGCAGCATTGAACAAAAAGGATATCAAACGCAAAATCTTCTTTTTTTTCTCCACCAATGTGATCGCATCTTTTAAAGCTTGCTGATAGCCTATATTATTGTTATTCAATTTGTTAAACTTGTCTTTTAGATCGTTGAACATTTTTTCATCTTCTTCTATTAAGTCATTCAAGTTATCTATAAGATGTTTAATCTTTTGTAAATCCTTTTCATACATGTTAGAGCAGTTACCTGCTTCTTTTGGATAAAGATGATTAGCAATTTCTAATTTGACCTTATTGATTATTTCTGAGCTTGCAACTTTAGAGCTTTTAAACTCCTTACAACCCTTTTTCAACTTATCTACATAATTTGTAACTTTCTTTATACTTTCAAAAACTGGAATAACCTTATCTAGGTCATCTTCTGACATATTAAATAATGGAGATACTTCTTTACAAAAATTTTCCTTTAATCTCTTTACTTTTTCTAAGTCATCGGTACATTTTACTAAACATCTGTGAAAAACATCCAATATTTCTTTATCTAATTTCTTTAATTTTGGAATCAAATTTGCAAGATTTTCTAAATAAGGCCAAGCAACGCTATAATCTACACTAGAATTATCATTTGTAATATCTGACATAATAACCTGCTTTTTTAATATAAATAATATGTTATTATACAATAATAATAAAATAAAATCAACAGAATATAATAAAAATTCCTGTATTATTTGAATACATCTTTTAATTAAAAAATATTT
>CAYUZN010000149.1:0-3122 GCA_964449295.1 uncultured bacterium
TAATTTCAGGCGTTGCTTGAGACTTTGTTTTTATAGTGTCTAAAGGATGTTCTAGGGGAAGTGCTATCAATCCTCTTCCTGCTCCGACAAGGCTTGCTTCGATATACTTACCCCACTTTTCTGAAATTGTCATAACTACCTCATTTAATTAATTTTTGCTTCGACTAATTCTTGATCTATTAACTCTTCGTTAACAATGCATAAAAGTTCTCCACTGCTCACTTGAACAGAATATTCATCACCCATGGAAACATTCGAAATACCGACAAAATCCTTATCCAATTTACTCACTCTCTCTTCTCCTAATTCCCATTTTAATCCCTTGGTTTTTATGTCAGTTGCAGGTCCATGAAAAGGAATAAGAGAAATCGTCTGCCCTCTTTTACTTTTGAAAACAACTTCTCCCGAGGATGGTTGAATATTAAATACTCGTTCTTTGTCTGAAAATAATTGGACTGTTTTAAAATTTAATGATTGATGAGTTAAATAACTCAGAATATTTGTTAAAGGTTGATCTAATGAAAATTTCGTGGGGATTTCTGTTTTAGGTAAATCTTTTAGAGCATGGCATTTTCTTTGATCAAGAATCACAAGAATTTCTCCACTTTTTACATGAATGACACATTTTTTATCCAAAGGGAAAAGAAGGGGGAAATCCTTATCTATAAGAGGTACTCTAATAACTTCTTGTTCCTTCTTAATTGTAACGTCCCTAGCCACTCCATTTAATGCAAATAAAGCTAAGGTAGTATGGGTATCCGATTGAATTTCTACTTCCTTATTTGTATTGCTAATAGCAAATAATATTTGTTTTTCTGATTCTAAAAAAACCTGCCCTGGATGTCTGAAAAGCAAAAAAATATTACCTAAAGTATGATCAATACGTCCTCCTAATCCTCCCCAAATGACAATCTGAGCATATATTGAAATGCTGTGGGCTTTTTTAATAGCAGCCTCTAGATCTGTACAGTCTTTGGCTCGAGGAAGAACAATCGCATTATTATCTTTTTTAAGATCTTCTAATATACGTGCCTCAACCGAATCAAAATCACCAACTATCCAAGCAGGAATAATACCCATTTTCTTACAATGATTTAATCCCCCATCCACACCAATAAATGTTTTGCACTTTTGAACTTTATCCAATAAAGCATCTGTGATTTCTATTTCCCCATTGCATATGATTCCCATACAATCAGCTAAATTAACAGGTGGAAATCTTTTTATTTCTAAAGCCATTGCCATCCCAATCCTCCTTAAATGAAAAATAGACTTATCTATCTTCAAATTTCTTAAATTGTTCCTAGAAGTATAATTAACATGTTTGTTTTTGTTGACAAAAAAATTTATTGCTTTAAAAAACCTCTAGCTTGATGATTGGAAAACTTTTTTCTTTAAAGAGGTAGTTATGAGCTTTTCTATCAACGCCTTGAGTGGCTTGGAGAGATTTTTTTTACAAGCAACCCAGCGTTATATATCTAACGCAGCTTTGTGTTTTCCTAAACCCTCGGATTATAAGCTTAATACTGGGATTAGACTTTTTTCTAATTATCCTACAGAGCAAGAAAACTATCAAAAATACAAAACAGTGCTTACCATAGCTGGGTCTGACCCTAGTGGTGGAGCTGGTATTCAAGCAGATTTAAAAACATTTTCCTCTTTAGGATGCTATGGCATGAGTGTCGTGACTGCTCTAACAGCTCAAAATACTTTAGGTGTGCAAGCTATTCATTCCCTTCCTTCAAGTTTTATAAGAGATCAGTTGCGATCTATATTTGATGATATTGATGTTACTGCGATCAAGATAGGCATGTTAGAAAGATCAGAAATTATTAGTGAAGTGGCAAGTTGCTTAAAAACTTATAAAAAAGCTCAACAAGCTCTTGTAGTAGATCCTGTGATGTTTGCAAAGAGCGGACATCAACTTATCAAAGATGATGCTATAGACATGCTAAAGAAAGAGATCTTACCATTGGCTACTATTCTTACCCCCAATATTCCTGAGGCTTGCCGTCTTCTTGAAATATCAAATATCGAAAATAAACAAGAGATGGAAAAAATCGCTTTTGCCATATTAGATTTAGGACCTAAAGCAGTGATTTTAAAAGGTGGCGCTTTGAAAAATAAAATTCTCGATTTGATTGGGAAAGATTGTTTTGTTAGAAAAGGAGATGATAAGTCTTATTGGTTAGAAAGCAGATATATAGACACCAACAACCTTCATGGAACAGGATGTGCTTTTTCTGCAGCGATTACATCTTATTTGGCACATGAAAACGATATATTGAGCGCAACAAGAAAAGCAAAAGATTATATTTCCAGAGCAATAGAAGAAGGCTCTAAATATAAGATCGGAAAAGGAAAAGGGACTGTGTCTCATTTCCATTCAGTCTGGCCTATGTCTAACTTTACTCAAAGAGCATTTTTAAAAATAAGCCCCCTCTATGAGAGAATAAAACAACACCCTTTCCTTCAGGAACTTGCAATAGGGTCATTACCTAGAGAAAAATTTGCTTTTTATATACAACAAGATTATCTCTTTTTGTTAGACAGATCAAAAACATTTTCAATTCTTGCTGCTAAAGCACCTAGTCGCGAACTAGCTAACTATTTAACAGAATTATCTAGAGCAACACGAGAAGGAGCTGAAAACATATGGATCAAATATAATCTTTCTCTTCCGGCTGAAGAAGATCTTCAAAAGACTCCTGCTTGTAAGTTCTACACAGAACATATGTTAAAAACCGCTTCAGAACAACCTTTTAATGAAGGACTAGTTTTTTTATTACCTTGTGCTTTGCTTTATCAAAAAATTGGCGAAGCTCTAAATGCTAATTCGAGTTGTTCTAACTCTTACAAACTCTGGATAGAAACTTATAGCAGTCAAAAAAGAAGAAAAAGGGTAGAAGTGTTCATAGATATCGTTGATCAAATTGCTGCTAAATCTTCCTATGAAGAGTTTCAGGATTTACAAGCTATATTTTGCAAAGCATCTCAACTTGAATACAATTTTTGGGATGATGCTTATCATTAGACCTCTTTCGAATTTAAGGGTTCGTCGATTTTTTGGATTATTTTGGCCAATTTTCAATTTAAATCGAAGGGGTCATATGCGAGAGCTG
>CAYUZN010000150.1:0-2998 GCA_964449295.1 uncultured bacterium
GCATCCATTTCTGAAAGTTTTGGGTAAACTCTTTAAATGCCTCTTCTAGCCTGATAGGGTCTATTTTATCTTCCATGTGCCAGCCTTATACAAAGGTATATGTTTATAACTTCTAAATACACACCCACCTCACACTTATCAATAAAAATTTTTAAAAATGTTATATTTTATGTTTTTCCAATAGAGTTTGATGCAAAACAGGTGTTAGAATAAAGTAGGGAGATGAAGAAGATTATTTTTTTTGTTGGTCTGTTTGTTATTTGTTCGCTTCAAGCAGAGCAGCTAAAAGTTAAAGTCGCCTCCCAATCGGCTATTTTGATGAATGCTGAGACAGGGGCTATTCTCTTTGAGAAAGAGGCGCATTTGGCTTCCTATCCTGCAAGTATTACTAAGATTGCTGTAGCTCTTTATCTTCTGGAAAAAAGGAAAGAGACGCTAGAGGATATTGTGAAAATACCGCATGAAGCGGTGAAAAAAATCTTACCCGACATTAAGCAGGCTGATTTTAGTGCTTATCCTTCTTATCTTCTAGAAACAGATGGCACAGAGATGAGGCTTCATTTAAAGGAGGAGGTTCCGATGAAAGCCCTCTTGCATGGGATGATGCTCATCTCGGGCAATGATGCGGCGAATGCTATTGCTAAGCATCTCTCTGGCAGTATCGAACAGTTTATGACTGATTTGAATCTTTTTTTGCGTTCCAAAGGGCTGCGAGAAACGAGATTTTTAAATCCTCATGGTTTGCATCATCCGCAGCACGTAACAACAGCGTATGATATGGCTCTTATGACAAGAGAAGCTCTTAAAAATCCTTATTTCCAAGAGGTTGTTAAAACGGTGAAATTTGCTTGCCCGCAAACAAATAAGCAACCAGCACGAGAGATGGTTCAGTTTAATAGGTTGCTCAAACCAGGCCCTTACTATTATTCAAAAGCTATTGGAGTTAAAACGGGATCGACAGGAAAAGCAGGAAAGCCCATGGTGGCAGCAGCCGTTCATGAAGGTAGAGTGTTGATTGCAGTTCTTCTTGGCTGTCAAGGAAGGGTAATGCGTTATGAAGATGCGATTAAGTTGTTTGAGGCAGCTTTTTCAGAAACACAAGTGACACGCACATTATTTACTAAAAAATTCGATCATTTTTCTAAAGAAGTCAAGGGAGCCAAGATCCCTGTAGAGGCTTTTCTAGCAGACGATGTTGAGTTATCTTTTTATCCGGCAGAAGAGCCTTTTTTTAAATCGAAAATCTCTTGGGAAATTACACGTCTTCCGATTGCTCAAGGAGAGAGAGTGGGAAGATTGGATATTATCACAGAGCATGGATTTGTTCTTAAAAGCACACCACTACTGGCTGCTAAAAATGTCGATAAAATCTTGTGGCGCTCATTTGTAGATGGCTGTGTTTTACATAAAAAAATGTTGATCTTAAGTTTGCTCTTTCTCAATGTCTTGAGCTTTCTTATCTATTATGTCAAAAAGTTGCAGAAAGTTAGAAAGACTTAAATCCTCTGGTCTCACATCGCTCTCTTTTCCGATCTCTTTAATGGAAGTCTCAATGAGATGAGAGGGATATAGTTTTTTAAGAGAAGCTCTTAACATTTTTCTGCGTTGCCCAAAAGCTGTTCGTATCATCTTAAAAAATCGCAAGGGACAAGAGACCTCAGGAGGCTGTTTGAGTGTGAGTTTAACGACAGCTGAGTGCACTTTGGGTTTAGGGAAAAAACATGTGGGTTCAACGGTGAATCCATACTGAATGTCAGTATAAAATCGCAGAAAAAGAGCAAAAGAATTCCAATCTTTTGATCCGGGTTCTGCTAAAAACCGTCTGGCTACTTCTTTTTGTACCATAACAGTGAGAGAACTAATGTGTGAAGTCAGTGGGACTAACTTGGCTAAGATAGGCGTTGTGATGTGATAGGGAAGATTTGCCACGACTTTAAGTGGTTTTTTTATTTTTTGACAGAAAGACTCGATATCAAATTTAAGAAAATCTTGAGAGATGACAGTCAGATGATGATCATCTGTTTGTAATTGTTCAAGAGCTTGTGCAAAAATATGATCCATTTCAACAGCTGTGACAAAAGCTTTTTCTTGTAAAAGAGCTTCCGTCAAAGCTCCAGGTCCAGGTCCTATTTCTAAAACCTGATCTCCTTGTTTGATATCTGCTAGATGCAAAATTTTTCGGATGATATTGCCGTCGATTAAAAAATTTTGTGAAAGAAATTTTTTAGGAGAAATTCCGAGCTCGAGAAGAAAAGCCTGCAGTTCGGAGGGGTGATATCTCATTGGACTAAAAGGAAAGGGGTAAAATCTTCAGGGATATCTAAAGATTTTTCATCATAACCAAATTGTTTGTGAAGTTTGTCAACATATGAGGCCATAGAGTCAGCGACAGCAATTTGCAAGAGATCATCTTTAAGTCCAGCTGCAACAGCTTCAAAAGGAGGAGGCTCTTTTTTAACATGATTTTGCAAGTGAAATAAACGATAGACAGTTGATCGATCTTTACTTGTTTGTTCTATAGGAGGACTGATCTCTCCTGGTTTTAAAAATGAAAGCGTGTCTCTAAGAGAGAGGGAGAGGTTTTTAGTCTCTTCTTGATACTCAGGAGAGAGATTAAGAGTGAGGCCTTCTTCTAAAGGCCCTTCTTCTTGTATTTTTGCAGAAGCAGATGTCAAATCTAGGTGATCTTGCTGCACTAAGTGAAAAACTTTCTCAGCAAGTAGCTTGCCACTCTCTTTATTTTTAGATCGGATGGAAAGGATTTGATATTTCCATTCTTCAGATGATTGATATTTGGCTGCATACGCTTCTTTGACTTCTTTTAGAGTGACTTTTTGAAGAGCTTTAGATGTCACTCTTATCCATTCCATACGTTGCCTAATCATTTCTTCGTGTACTTTTTCACGCGCTTCTTCATAAGAGATTCCAATTTTTTCTAGAGATGCCATCACATTGGGGCCGAACCTGTCTTGGATTTCTTCTCTCACATCTCCATCTG
>CAYUZN010000151.1:0-2943 GCA_964449295.1 uncultured bacterium
CACAGCGCTCTGAGATTAAAGCTCAAATAGAGAGCTACCGAAAAGCTCTATCAGGATCAGATTTTGACTTTGAAAAAGCGATGCATTATCGAGAGATGATGGACGCCGAAAAGGTGCGTTTAGAAAAAATTGCAGTTGTTTTGCAAGATATAGAAGATAAGATAGCTGTTTTAGAAGATGTCGAAAATTGTAGCGTTTGATCTTGATAAAACTCTTCTTGTTTCAAATAGTTCTTATGAGTTTTCTAAATACCTCTACAAACACAGAGTGATTTCTTTAGGGCAGCTGCTCTATTGCCTAAAATATAGAATTCAGCACCAGTTTTTCTCGCTGTCTCTTGAAAAATTTCATCACAAGATTTTTGGTAAACTTCTCTTAGGGCTATCATTAGACTCTTTGCAAAAACATGCCTCTATCTTTCTAAAAACATTTCTTCCCTCTGCCTTCTATGAAAAAGTCTTGCTGGAACTTTTTGAAGCTCAAAAAAGAGGGGATTATACCGTTCTTCTATCGAATGCTCCCGATTTTATCGTAGGTCCTATCGCTGAGATACTTCAAGTGGATGACTGGGCTTCTACTCAATACGCAGTTGACAAAGATAAGCGCTTATGCAAGATTGCGAAATTAATGGAAGGTAGAAGTAAGGCAGCTTATTTGTCCCACTTAAGTAAACGTTTGCAAATACCTAGAGATAATATCATAGCTTACTCTGATAGTTACCATGATTTATCATTTCTTTTGGAGGCAGGAGTTTCCGTTGCCGTTAATCCAGATCGTAGATTACTAAAAACAGCACAAGAACGTCATTGGAGAGTCATTTGACTAAAATCAAAAAAGTAGGTTTTTTTGGAGGAACTTTTGATCCCATTCATTTAGGGCATATCAATCTGGCTCTAGAGATGTTAGAGATCCATGGGCTTGATGAGGTGTTTTTTTGTCCCGTCAGTCAATCACCTCACAAGGCAGAAGATCCCCCCGTTGCCAGTAAAGAGCAGCGTAGAGCTATGGTTGTGGCAGCCATTGCTCCCATACCTGCGTTTACATTTTTAGATATTGAAATTCAAAAAACAGAACCCGTTTATACCATTGATTCCATCAGATATCTCATCAAGATGGATGAATCAAAAGTGAAAAAATATTACTTGATTTTAGGAGAAGATTCTTTTGAAAATTTTCACCTCTGGAAGGAGTTTGAAGAGCTTGCGACACTAGCTCCGCCCCTAATTGGAGCTAGATTAAGTGACAGTGATTTACCTTCTAAAAAATTGCCAAAAACAGTCAGCGATATCTTAAAAGCTGGCTTGACAAAGACGCGCATCATGGCAATTAGCGCAACAGATATCAGATCTCGTCTTAAGAAGAAAATGTACTGTGGGCATCTGCTCCCAGACAAAGTATGGGACTATATTAACCAAAATGGACTATATGCATGACAAGAGATCCTATCTCTATTCTTAATCTCATCGCTCAAACTATCTATGATAAAAAAGGCATCAATATTCTGGCTCTCGATGTGAGAGGGATTTCTTTTGTGACAGATTTTGTGATCATTGCAGAAGGCAATGTCGATAGGCATGTCGCAGCTATCGGAAAAGCCATCATAGAAGCCTTAGAAAAAATCGGAGAGAAGACAGAGTATGTTCAAGGGCTTAGAGATGGAGAGTGGGTAGTGATTGATTTATTTGATATCATGGTCCACCTCTTTATGCCAGGACTCCGTGACAAATATCAATTAGAAGAGCTCTGGAAAGAGGGTCAAATTGTCGATCTAAAAATCGTCACATCTTCTGCGCATCAGCCAGCAAATAGGAATTAGCGTCAGTTCGGCAATTGAGGTATGTATTTGGTTCTTTTTGAGAGTTATCTTGCTGTTGGAATGGGTTTGAAGAAAGTGGTGGCATTTCATGAACAGCAAAAAATGAATCTATGGGTGAAAGCTTAACATGTGAGAGAAGTCCTTTGTTTTCTTGTGGAGATATAATAATAGCAAAAGCTTCGTTTGTTTTGACTGACATATCATAAAGTGCTGTATCGCCTCTTCTTCCAATAATACCAAAAAACAGACTAGGATAGTACATAACGGAAGACTGATTAGGATCATCTTTTGAATGTAATCCTCCTCGATAGAGAATCATTTGTCCACAGGTTTAAGGAGAAGACTCAAGATGGATTGTGCTTCGAAGAATTTTTTTGATCCAATGCGCTCTGCAAACTCTGTCCTTTCAGGGCAGAGTCAAGAGCGCCAGTTAGATAATTTTTCAAGTATGACGAGTAACCCGCGTGTAAAAACACACAAATTCGATTGCGATTTTTCTTAAGCCGAATTATAATTTTAACTATGAAAATGTTGCAATCTTTTAAATACGAACTTAAACCCAATGGCGCGCAAGAACTTAACATGCGCAAGTTTGCGGGCTCCTGTCGGTTTGTCTACAATAAAGCTTTAGCTCTTCAGAAAGATAATCACGAAAGTGGCAACAAATTCATCAATTACGTTGCCATGGCAAAACAGCTAACTAGCTGGAGAAAAAGCCCAGAAACACCCTGGCTGAAAGAGGCTCCTTGCCATAGCTTGCAGCATGCTCTCAAAGATTTAGACAGAGCTTACCAAAACTTTTTTGCCAAGAGATCTGACTTTCCCAAGTTTAAGAAAAAAAGGCAGCGGTAGCAGTTTTCGTTACCCCGATTCTCAGCAATTTAAACTAGACCAAGCAAATAGCCGCATCTTCCTTCCAAAACTCGGTTGGATCCGTTACAGAAATAGCCGTCAAGTGGTAGGAGAACTCTGCAATGTCACAGTGTCAAACAGCGGAGAAAAATGGTTCATCTCCCTACAGACAGAGCGTGAAGTTGAAAAGCCAAAGCCTCAATCGATGGCAGCAATTGGCATCGATGTCGGCATCACAAGATTTGCCACCATGAGTGATGGTCAACATATCAAAC
>CAYUZN010000152.1:0-2924 GCA_964449295.1 uncultured bacterium
CATTAAATTCTGGACAAAATTGAATGGTCGAAAAGGATATATCACTTTCGTCACTACACATGCTTTTGTGTGAGGCGCTTTTATCAGTAAGAATATTTTTAAAAAAGATGTGACTAACATTTTTGAAAAGAGTGATGTAGATCTATTTTACAGACGCTATTCTGGTCTTTTGTGTCTTGTCAATTAACCCACAAATCATCACCTTGCGCTAAAATTGCTTTATTTCGCTCTTTGTTTCGTGGGCGAGACGATGTCTATCCCCAAAGATTTGAGAGTCGAAAAACAGGAAGGGTCGGGTACTCTCCCGCATGCGGTAATGAGTGGATTCGAGGGATTTGTGAAAAGCCAAAAATTAAATGTTCTGAGTGTAGGCATCAACGTTTTTTATCTATCACAAATGATGTGATACGTTGGCATCTATCTGGTCAAGATGACTTTGGAAAGAATTTCGTCATGGGCATTTATCCTATGCTTTTGGATGAAACTTGCTTTTTTCTGGTAGCTGATTTTGATAAGTCTAGTTGGCAAGAGGATGCCTTAAGTTTTTTTAAAACTTGTCAAAACTTGAATGTGCCTGCAGCCATGGAACGATCTCGATCAGGAAAAGGGGCTCATGACTGGATGTTTTTTTCTGAGAAAATTCCTGCCATTCTTGCAAGGAAATTGGGATGCCATATTCTGACTGAAACGATGGAGAATAGGAGCATCGGTTTAGATTCTTATGATCGTTTCTTTCCTAATCAAGATACTTTACCTCAAGGAGGTTTTGGGAATCTCATTGCCTTGCCTTTACAAAAACGAGCAAGAGATCTAGGAAATAGTCTGTTTGTCAATGATGAATGGATCCCTTATGGGGACCAGTGGGCTTTTCTTTCTTCATTACAAAAAATGACTTTTGAGGCAGTTGACGCAATTGTTAAGCAAGCTGAGTTGAAAGGACGGATTATTGGATCTCATATTAAAATGAGTGAAGAGGATGATCCTACCCCTTGGAATAGGAGAAGGTGCTTTAAAACCGTCATTCAAACGGAGAATCTTCCAGAAAAACTAGAAATTATCCTGGGAAATGAGATTTATATTCCTAAGAAGGATCTTTCCCCTGCACTCAAAAATAGGCTGATACGGCTTGCTGCATTTCCAAATCCTGAATTTTATAAAGCGCAAGCTATGAGGCTATCTACTCATGACAAACCAAGGCTTATCTCTTGTAGCAGTGATCATAGAGATTACATTGGAATTCCTCGAGGATGCTTAGAAGAGGTCTGCCAGCTTTTTGCAGATCTTAACATTCAAGTCTCTCTTAAGAAGGAGTTGGTCGCAGGAAAGTTTTTAAAAACAAGATTTTTGGGAAAATTGAGAGATCAGCAGGAAGCAGCAGCAGTTGCCCTTTTGAAAACGCATATGGGGGTGCTATCAGCTACAACTGCGTTTGGAAAAACGGTGATTGGGGCTTGGCTGATTGCAAAGAGAAAAGTGAATACATTAATTCTTGTTCATCGCAAACAGCTGCAAGAGCAATGGATTGAAAGACTGACTTCTTTTCTTGAACTTCCTAAAAATGCGATAGGTCGAATTGGTGGAGGAAAGAGAAAGGCTACAGGGCTCATTGATGTTGCAATTATACAGAGTTTAGTTCGTAAAGATGTTGTGGATGAAGTGATAACTCAATATGGGCATATTATTGTTGATGAATGTCATCATTTGCCTGCTTTTAGCTTTGAGCAAGTGGTGCGCACAGCAAAAGCAAAATTTATAACAGGTCTTACTGCAACTGTAGCAAGAAAAGATGGACATCATCCTATCATTTTAATGCGCTGTGGACCTATCCGTTATAGAGTTGATGCAAAAGTGGCTGCGCAATTACGGCCTTTTGAACACACTGTATTTGTACGACCGACTTCATTTAGTCCAGCAAAACCTGCTAATCAAGATTTGCGTTTTAGGCTTCATGATTTGTATCAAGATATCATTCAAGATGAAACTCGCAATCAATTGATCTGTAGCGAAGTCATCAGCGCTGCTGAAAGAGGCCGCTTTTCTCTTGTTCTGACTGAATTTAAAAGTCATTTGGATATTTTATTTGAAAAACTTTCACCTCATATCAAGCATCTGATTGTCTTAAAAGGTGGCATGAGTGCCAAGATGCTTTCTTCTGCAACTCAGCAGCTAGCTAATATTCCAGCTAATGAGTCTTGTGTTTTACTTGCTACTGGGAAATTTATTGGGGAAGGATTTGATGATGCGCGGCTTGATACTCTTTTTCTCACAATGCCCATCTCATGGAAAGGGACTATTGCCCAATATGTTGGTAGGCTTCATCGACTTCATGCAGATAAGAGAGAAGTTCAGGTATATGATTATGCGGATCTCAGTGTAGCTATCTTAGAAAAAATGTTTAACAGACGGTGCCAAGGGTATGAAGCTGTTGGTTATAAGATTCTACTTCCTGCCAGTGCTGTTGCAGGATGGCCATCTGTTGTTCCCCTTCCTGTTGATCCTGCTTGGAAGGCAGATTATGCAGGCAGTGTGAAGAGGTTAGTGCGTGATGGGGTCGATATTCCTTTGGCTCATCTTTTTGTCCAAGTTGCCACTATTTTACCTCTTGAAGCAGAAGGTGCTGATCGAGCACGAAGTGCAAGCGAGCGTTTTTTATTCCAAAGACTTGAAACTCTTTCTCAGACAAAAGGACTATTTCGCTTAAATGTGGAGCTAGATATTCCTTTCGATGGGTGGGGACGAATGGAAGTAGATCTTGTATGTGCTTCTGCAAAATTGGCAATTGAGCTCGATGGGGCGCAACATCTTAACTCTTTAGAGGCTTATCGTAGAGATAAGCGGAAAGATTTTTTGCTTCAAGAAAATGGTTACACAGTTCTTCGATTTCTAACTGAAGATGTAGGAAAGCGTCTGGACGATGTTTTGGA
>CAYUZN010000153.1:0-2887 GCA_964449295.1 uncultured bacterium
GGTCCATGGAGAAATGGAGCTATCTAAATTTTTAACAAGCATAAAACAAGAAATCGATCAAAAGTTACTTTCTTCGATTTTTGCGACCTGTTAAGCTGCGGTTATTTGAGGTCTTATGGAAGTGATTACCGTCAGTAGCTTTAAAGGGGGAACTGCAAAAACCTCTACAGCGCTCAACTTGGGAGCTTGCCTTGTCAAATTTCACAAAAAGAAAGTGCTCTTAATAGATTTTGATGCGCAAGCCAATCTCACCACAGGACTCGGCTATGATCCTGATACCTACGATAGCCTAGCGCCCGTTTTGCAAGGCAAAAAAACCATTCAAGAGGTGATTTTAGAAACATCTCTTAAAGGCTTGTCGTTAATTCCTGCAGATACATGGCTTGAGCGGATCGAAGTGACAGAGGCCCTTGCCTCTGATCGCTACTCCCATGAAAAATTAAGAGAGCTCTTAAAACCCTTGACCTCCTACGATGTGATTTTAATTGATACACCTCCCTCTCTGTGTTGGCTCACAGAATCGGCTTTGATTGCGTCTCAGTATGCACTTGTAGCAGCCACCCCTGAATTTTACAGTGTGAAAGGACTCGAGAGGCTCTCGCAGTTCATGAAAAATATTTCTGAGCGCCACAACCTTGAAGTTTTAGGTGTCATCCTCTCTTTCTGGAATCCTAGAGGACAGAGCAATGAAACCTTCTTAGAAGTCATTGAGGCAACTTTTCCTGGGAAAATTCTCTCATCCAAAGTCAGGCGTGATCTTGAAGTTGCTAAAGCCACTGTCCATGGCAAACCGATTCTTCAAACAGCTCCTAAATCAAGGGCTGCTGAAGATTACGCCTCTGCTGCTAAAGAGCTTTTAGTGCGCTTAAAAAAAGGTAAGATCCGTGTCTAAAATTAATTCCCTTCTTTCAAAAAGATTGCAAGCCTCTTCTAATCTCTCCAAAATGAAGCAACTAGCTGAGAAATCATCCCAAGGAAATCTCTCTAGTTTTTCAGGTGTTTTTAAGGTCACCCCTTTATCTACTCTCGAAGAAGGAAAAATTAGAGATATTTTAACCTCTTATAAGACAGACTCTCAAGAAATTGAGACAGACTTATCTCTACTTCTCAGTATTAGCTCAGAAGTTAAAGCGATCACTCACCAAGCCGTGATCTTGCACGGCGAAAGAATCAAAAAAGCTCAAGGTGTCTTAAAAAATTACCGAGATGGCGCTTTCTCAGCCTGGCTCATTGCAACTTATGGCAACAGACAAACCCCTTATAATTTTTTGCAGTATTACGAATTCTATCAACAAATATCCCACTCTCTTCATGCCAAGTTCGATGAAATGCCCAAACAAGCCATTTATACGCTAGCTAGTAGACCTGCGCCTCTAGAACAAAAAGAAGCTATTATCAAAGACTATAAAGGGCAGCCCAAACATGAAATTTTAGCTCTTATTAGACAGAGATTTCCACTCTCTCAAACAGATCAAAGAGCTCCTAATCTTTCTCATCAAGCCAAAGTTCTACTTAACCACCTTAAATCTCTGTTTGAAGATCCCAATTTTAAGCCGACACTTCCACAAAAAAACGACCTCAAAGCTCTCCTAAAAAATCTCATATCTCGCATAAAATAAAATAATTTATTTACAAAAAAATATCTTTCTTGCATGAGAAAGATATATGGAAAAAAAATCAAAAGATCCAAGCTCTAAAGTCAGCAAAAAAGCCTCTCCTAGTCGTAAATACACCACTCTTTTATCTATTCTAGTCGTAGGAGGAGTGCTCGTTATAGTGGGAAGTCTCTTTAAGCACACAGATTTTATGCCTTCCTCATCTCATGACTCAAAATCTTCTAAAAAACACTCATCTACCAAAAAAATCATACCCTACAAGCCAACATCTGCTGGTTATAATATGCCAGAGCTTTCAAGTACAGATAGAGGTGTCAACGCGATTTTATCTGCTAGTTTCATTTATTGGAAACCGCAACAAGATGAATTTACCGTTGGCGTCTCAGGACCTAGACCTGGAGCTGAACAAAAAGTTCATGATTTCAAATCAAATTACCGCCCCGGATTTAAAGCAGGCCTTGGCTTTAACTGCCCCTACGATAGCTGGGCTCTTTATTTAGAATACACAAGACTCAAAACCCATCAGAAGACATCTCAATATAGCAATAGCAATCATCCCATAACGATGTCTCCCTGGGTAGGAATGACTGTTCAAGATCAAGGGTTATACGATCCTTCTAACCCTGTACTAACCAATCAAATCTCGACTTCAGGCGTCTCCAATAGTTGGAACTTTAACTTTGAAATGTTCGATCTTCTTCTCTCTCGTTCTTACTATGTCGGCAAAAAACTCATCTTCAATCCATCTTTGGGAGCCAGAGGTGCTATCATCAATCAAAAACTCAAGGTGAATTACAACTACAAAATCACCTCAACCCCTTCTGTGAGTCATACAATTTATTCTCATAACAAGAATAACACTCAACAGATTGGGCCTCGTTTTGGATTAGATATGAGCTGGCTGATCGGCAGTACATTTAGATTTGGCGGCACAATTGGAGCAGGTCTTCTCTATACGCAGTACTACTTATCGCACACAGAGACTCTTGCTAATGTCAACCACGCAAATGTACGCTACAACCCTCACGCCTTTAGATTCAATAGCGATGCAGCTCTTCAGTTTGGATGGAGAATTTTTAGCCAAAGACACAGAAAATACATCGATTGCTTCTTCAAGTATGAAGCCGTTGCTTTCTGGCAACAAAACATGATGTCAGGCTTGACAACGATTAATGTTGATCAGGGGAAAAAACTACAAGATGGGAACCTCTACCTGCAAGGTGGAACATTTAACTTGGCATTTAGCTTCTAATGCTTCTCTAATTTTAACT
>CAYUZN010000154.1:0-2721 GCA_964449295.1 uncultured bacterium
TCTTACACTTTCTTTGCCGGAAGAATATTAGGGTATTATGCAATGGTCTATTGTTTTGTGCGTTTAATCCCTCGTCTCATTGTCGGCGCTCACTGGATTTCAGATATCTTAGTCGGCAGCGTCTCTGTGACCCTCTTTGCACTCAGCTGGGCTTATGCAACCCCCTTTCATTCTTGGGCAAGTTCCAAAATCGAATCTGCCTTTAAACTAATTAGTCGAAAAATTAAGAGACCCTATGCCTAAAAAAAGCACTTTTGAAAGGCTCCACACTTTCTGTAAAGACATCGCTGTGATGAGCTCAATCCAATCACTTCTCGACTGGGATCAAGAAACCTACATGCCATCTGGCAATGCCAACTTTCGTAGCTTGCAAATCTCTCTTCTCTCAGGACAAATTCATAAGCTCAAAGTCAGCTCAAAGTTCACGCATCTCTTAGGCCAGCTCATCAATAGTGAAACGGGTCATATTTTAGATACAACCTTGACAGCCAGCGAGCAAGTAGCTGTCAAAGAATGGAGACGAGTTCATCTCCAAGAGATTAAACTGCCAGCAGCATTTGTGAAAAACTTTGCCAAAACAACATCAACAGCTACTCATATTTGGGCAGATGCTAAAAAAGGCAATCAATTCTCTTTGTTTGCACCCCACCTTCAAAAAATTGTCACCCTCTGTCAAAAAAAAGCAACCTTCTTAGGGTTTCAAGAGCATCCTTATGACGCGCTTCTTGATTTACATGAAGCTGGTGCAACAGTAGCTAAACTCACGCCTCTCTTTGACAGATTAAAAACAGCCCTTACGACTCTTCTGAAAACGCTGACAAATAAGCCCAAACCTGAAACCTCTTTTTTGCATCTTGATTACTCTCCAGAGAAACAAATGCAATTTGGCAAATCTTTATTAGATGCGATGGGATTTGAGACAGCAACCTCTAGACTCGATCTATCCTCCCACCCTTTTTGCTCAGGATTATCTGTCTCTGATACACGTATGACAACCCGTATTCACCCCCATCTTATGACATCGAATATCTTTTCAGTTCTTCATGAAGGAGGACATGGGTTATACAATAAAGGGCTCCCTGTCCACGAATTTGGGACACCTCTCTATGATAATGCTTCTTTAGGAATGGATGAAAGCCAGTCGAGATGGTGGGAAACCCTTATTGGAAGAAGCCGGCCTTTCTGGACCCATTTCTATCCCAAATTACAAAGAGTCTTCCCCGAACATCTCTCTTCCATCTCTCTTGAAGCTTTTGTGAAAGCCATCAACATCATTCAGCCCTCGTTGATTCGGGTAGAGGCCGATGAAGTCACTTACTGCTTGCACGTCATCCTTCGCTTTGAAATTGAAAAAGCCCTCATAGACGGATCTTTGAAAGTCAAAGATCTTCCTCAAGCTTGGAATGAAAAAATGAAAGCTTCTCTTGGCATCACACCTCCCACAGATGCCGAAGGGTGTTTGCAAGATATTCACTGGTCAATGGGAGGTATCGGTTATTTCCCCACCTACGCTCTTGGAAACCTCTATGCCGCCCAATTTTTTTCCACCTTTGAAAAAACACACCCCAATTGGCAAGAAAAACTCTCCCAAGGAGATCTCTCTTTCATCCGCACCTGGCTCTACGAAAACATCCACCGCCATGGCAGACTCTATACTCCTGAAGAGCTCGCACAGCGCATCTCAGGTGAGCCTTTGAGCGAAAAACCCTATATTGCCTACCTCGAAAAGAAGTATCAAAATCTTTATAATTTATTGCCTTAACGCGACGTACCCCCCATTCTTCCTCTGTGCACTTTGTGATCTCTTTAAAGCAATATTTCGTTAGGAAAACGTGGGAAAATCCACGTTATTCGTTGGAAAAACGTGTTAATCAATCACTTTATTCGTTGATAAAACGTGGTAGTATTTTATAAGTTGCTTATAATAAACACATTATGAAATCTGCTCAGACCGGGTGACGTAAGTCAGCTTTCTATCGAATTTAATTTAAAAATAGAGAAGTTTTTAGTAAACTATATCCAACAATTTAAAAAAGGGGCCTAAAATGGTAGCATCAATTGTGTTAAATAGCACAAACTCTAGGTTAACCGCATCTCCCTCCAATTTCAATCAAACCTCTTCTCTGGCTTTGAAAATCACAAACTATATACTTCCTCTTATTAAACATATCACTACGATCATCATAGCAGTCATAGCTGCTCATAGGTTTTATCGTGCTTGGAATTTAAGCCAGACCAACTTTAATCTGACACTGAGCGATGAATTTAAAGAAGAGAAATGCCGCACTCTACTAAAAAACCCTGCTCAAATACAGGAAGCCTTAGCACTATTTCAAACAATAAATAAGCCGAGCTCAGGTCTTCACTATGCTATTCTTCCCCATGTGATTACGGCTAATCGTGAAGAGATGGTGCAAACAATATGTCATACTCTTTCTGAGCCTTATTATATGTTTGAAGCTTCTCACTTATTAAGTGAAAAATATCCAGAGAAAGCCTCTCAGCTAAAAGAAAAGGCTTTTGACATAGGGTTAAGCAAAGCTTTAAGCTCACGTGATGATGATGAAAAGCTTCATCAATTACTAAGACTTGCCAAACGGTTTAAGTCAGAGCCAAATAAAATCCAACAAGTTGTGAACAAGGCTTATACCATATCTTATGCTTCAACAGTGTGCACGGTGACCACACTATGTTCTCTAGCACAAGTATGTGCAGAATCCA
>CAYUZN010000155.1:0-2680 GCA_964449295.1 uncultured bacterium
CCCCCCTTTCCGATCGTCAAATCGCGAGGCTTTCACTTCAAAATAGCCATCAAAATTTTTGTTACAGAGTACGAGTTGATGAAATTTATCGCACAGTTCTTTTGAATCGGTATATAAACAATCAGGAGTGATTTTATTCTCATTTCCTAAAACAATCTTCTTAGGCTTGATAAGACCGAGATATAAAGGCTTGAGATGGTCGTAAGAATATTGTTTTACCCACTCTCTCTCTTCTGCTGCTTGTGACAGATAGCGATCATAATTATCGTGCATATCTCGCAATGCTGCTGCTGCATCTTCCAAAGTACAATCAGAAAATACTCCATAATGATTTTTAAATTCAGGATAAAAAGCGGGAATATGATTTAAACAAGGAACTACACGACCTAAAAGGCTTTGACATATTGTTGCCTGAGCTGTGTTGTCAGTCACAATAATAGGTATCCCTAAAGCCATAGCTTCCCTTGGTTGAATAGAAAATCCTTCACCTGCAGATAAGCTCACATAACAATCTATCTCTTTGAATATGTTTAAATATAAATCTCTTTCTAGAACCATCTCTGTAAATACGATGTTTGATGCGTCTAGTTTATGTAGCTCATTTTTAATTTCTTGAGCATAGGCAGAGTCACTATTTTCACTATTTAAGATTAGCTTAACATCTTGCGAATTTCCAAAAGCTGCATGGAAGGCTTGAATCAATTTGAGTTGGTTTTTTCTTGGAATGGCCGAACTTAAATTGGCAAACACCAAAGGAGATTGCCTTTTACTCTTAAGAGGCTCTTGGCAAAACTGTTCTAAATCAAGCCCCAACGGGAGCTCAAATATAGGAATTGTGACTCCACTATTTTTATAAATCTCGATTAGAAACTTGTCAGGCACAGCCACAATATCAAAATAGTGATTCAAAGATTCAACCCACTCAGCAGGTATGACATTCGATTCAAACATCGAGTACGCAATTCGAATATGATCCTGATTTTTAAGCCCATTGATAATCCCCTGAAAAGACAATCCATCAAGCCCTAAAGAATTTTCATAAATAACAACTTTCCCAAGAGGTTTTTTCTTGTCTTTTAAAATAGATTTGAGTTTTTCTGGAACTCCTTCCAATGCAAATTTTCCATTGAACCTAAACCCTATTGTCATATCATCTTTCAAAGAATTGATAAGCCCAACTGCAGGACCCACAACCGTTAAATAAGGTTGCTGAGGGATTTTATGCGATTTGAACACACCTGTGAAACACAAGCCAATAACAGCTAGACATCCACCGATGATAAACAAAAATATCTTGTTTTTTTTCATAAAAAACTCTCACGTTCTATGAGGAAAAATAAGCGCTTTCTCAAAAAGAGTCAATCTTGAATATCATTTAAGTATGAGTCTATATATAATTTGCTCCTATGGCAGAGGATCTTAACCCCCAACAAATACTCGCAGTCAAACATATCGAAGGACCAGCTCTTGTGATTGCAGGAGCAGGATCTGGAAAAACACGCGTCATCACCTATCGCATCATGCATCTTCTCCAGCTGGGAATTCCCTCATTAAAAATCTTGGCTATGACCTTCACAAACAAAGCAGCAGAAGAGATGCGCCACCGCATTCAAAAAACGGCTAACCAATTTGTCTTAACCTGTACCTTTCATAGTTTATGCGCTAAAATTCTTCGTGAATCAATCGAGGCTCTAGGTTACAGACAAGATTTTACCATTTATGACACCGACGATAGTGAACGTCTCTTAAAGCAATGTCTTGCGAGCCTGAATCTCAATGATGACAAAGGAGCTGTTAAAAGTGTTAAAGCCGCAATTTCAGCAGCTAAAAACAATTTGCTCTCGCCTAGTGCTTTTATTAAAGAAGAACCAGACTTAGCTGCTACCTACGAACTCTACCAAAAAAAACTCAAAGAATATCAAGCTCTTGACTTTGATGACTTGCTGTTTTTAACGGTCAAACTCTTTCAAGAACACTCTCAAATCCTAGCTAGATATCAAGCCACCTGGTCTTTTATTCTCATCGATGAGTACCAAGACACAAATGCAGCGCAATATCTCATTATCAAACTCCTGGCACAAACACACCAAAATATCTTTGCTGTGGGAGATCCTGATCAATCGATTTATTCATGGAGAGGCGCCTCCATTCGAAATATTTTAGAATTTGATAGCGATTTCCCAGGAGCTAAAGTGATTCCATTAGAACAAAATTATCGCAGTAAAACAACAATTCTAAACGCCGCTAATGCTCTTATCAAACACAATCCATCTCAATATCAAAAACAACTCTGGAGTGCCCTTGGCTCTGGTGAAAAAATTTCTCTTTTCATAGCGGAAGATGAGCGTTCAGAAACTTTGTTTGTAGTGAAAAACCTACTTAAGCACCATCTCTCCTCCCACATCCCTTTCAGAGACTGTGCCATCTTTTACCGCACAAATTTTCAATCCCGGATTTTTGAAGATGCGCTTTTGCAACACAAGATCCCTTATGTCATTATTGGAGGTCTTTCCTTCTATCAAAGACGAGAAATCAAAGATATCCTAGCTCTCTTACGTATGGTAGCTAGTGGAGCTGATTTTCTATCATTTGCAAGAACTATTAATTTACCTAGACGTGGATTTGGAGAGGTTGTTTTATCCAATTTAAGAGAGCTTGCAGCTGCTTACGCGCTTCCTAT
>CAYUZN010000156.1:0-2632 GCA_964449295.1 uncultured bacterium
ATAACACAGCGTTAAATAATACTCTCTAGGCGGCGTAAAATAGTGGAAATAATTCAGCTCTCCATCTTCAAACTTAGTATGATACTTAATGCGCGCGCTATCGGCACTAGTAAAATCATGCAGATTAAATGTGGTATTACTAGAAAAATATAAAAGCCCATCTGCACTCTTATGACAGCTGCCTTCCCATTCATGGATATCCATATAAGAGGCAAGCCACACAGATTTTTCTGTCATATATTGTGCCCCTACTCGAAATCCGGGTTCATAGCCAAAACGTCTTGCGACATCTTGTGAATTGCACAAAGTCGATAGGGTTTCTGTGCAGCCACAGCTCGTTGTTTTCGTAAAACTCTCACTTGTATTCACTAAAGGGGATTTATACGTATTAGACCGATTCAGGTAGACAAACTGCCCCCACAAAGAAAATCTGCTATTGAGACTAAAGTCATCTTCTTTGGCATACAGAGACGCTGTTAAAGAAAGGAGTATAAATCCAACAATCTTACGCATATACTATTTTTAAAATTTTCCTGAATTTTTGCACACAAAAATAAAACCTAGTTGATATAATAGGTTTCTTTCACAGGAGGCATTATGGACTTGGTTAAAAATGTAGGATTTTTAGTTGGCCCTTATTTCACACCCACATGGCTTAATGCTCCGAGGATTGTTACAGCCACTAGCTACATTGGGCTGTCAATTTTACAAGGTAAAAAAGAAAATGATTGTTGGGAGCATATCAATACTGCCGTTGCTTTTTTTAGCCGTGATACTCAGGAACATAAGATCTCAGATTTTCCAGCTGTTTTTCAGAAAGCGCTCACCCATGGTTTTTTACCCTATATAGGCATGGCAGCTGGAACTGCTTGGCTTCACAGTCAATTAATTATTTTATTACGAGATGGCTTCACTCAAGATCTGGTAGGAAAGTGGCTTAATAGTCTTCAAACGCAAACTCCTATTTCTAAACTGAAAGGCGCTGAGCAAATTTTAGCGGATGATTGTTCTAAAGTTGTGGATTTGACTGTAGAATCTGTTGAGAAAGTTTTAAAAGTAATTGAAATAGCATTTTCTATAACCAAGATTTATCAGCTAGCAAGTCCCTTATTTCATAAGTCATTGCCTTTCCCTTTAAATTGTAAAGGAGGACTCTTTTCAACTATTCTTGGGGCTATGGCAGTTATAGCTGTCATTGAGATCTACGTTCAAAAATTTTTAGCCCAATCTCGTGAACGAGCACGCAAAAGTAAAGAAGTTGTAGGAGCCTTAGGATGGATAAATTCAATTAGATCACAGCTTGTCTCTCTTCCTGAGAGCAATCGATTCACTGTTATAAATACGTTAAAAGAGCGTGTCAATAAAGCCTTAAAAGACGCCTCTTCAGTACAAATGGAATTTGTCTTGCAAGAGCACATGTCCTACAGTCTTCCTACTCTATTTGAGCTTTTAACAAGTCGTATCTCTTATCTCTATGCCAAAAGCGCTGCTAATTTAGATATTGCTACTCTATTTCCTCCCCTTCTTAACGCCAGCATTAGACTACTGTGGAAATTCAGTTATTTCATGCAAGGCATTATGAATAGCCACACATCTTTTGATCTTGCTATAAAAAACATTAATCTTTTAAAAGATTCTCTTGAGCCTACAAAAACGGCTTTAAAAATCACATCAGGCAATAGCCTCAAATTTGAGAACCTTTGTTTAAAAATAGATGATAAAACTCTTCTCGAGAATTTCTCAATCGAGCTTGCTTTAGGAAAAACCCATTATATTGCAGGTGGCAATGGCTCTGGAAAAAGTACTCTTTGCCGGGTGCTGCAGAATATTCAAGAAGTCCAACAAGGATCTTTAGTGCGTCCTCACGAGATTATCTATTTAGAAAAAGATTTTTCTATAGATCCTGCCTCCCAAACCTTTCAAACTCTGTTACTGTCTCACTTTGGAATTAAAGATGATACCATTTTCCAAAATATCAAAGATAAGTTAAAAACATTCACAACCTATTATTCAGATGAAACATGGCAAGTAGCTGGATTAAATGAGGGGAGTGAAAAAAGAGATTGGTCGACATTGAGTGCAGGTCAAAAGCAGATTCTCAATTGGGTTGTCATGCTCGAACTGGCACACAAAAAAGAGAACACCACCTGTTTATTAATCGGTGATGAAGCTCTCTCTAACTTGGATCAAACCAATCAAGCAGAGATGCTAAAGACTCTCAAAACTTGGATGAATCAAAAGCCTACTGAGAGAGGCCTTCTTTTGATAGAACATGCTAAAGATGTCTCTAAACTTGAAAAAATCAAACATGAAGGAACAGCTGGTTTTGACATATACCTTGATCCTTCAAATGATGTATAAAGCGTTGGAATAAAGCGTCCACTTCTAAATTCTTTATGCAAGCTCCTGTAACGCATGTGCGTAGATGAGGACATCTCTGAACAAATCGCTCGTTGTAAGGGCAAGCTCCTTGAATAAAAGCATGCTGCTCTCCTAAAGGCTTATAGACAGCGGAAGAAGAAGGGCCAAAAACACTAAAAGAAGGGGTCTTTGTTGTTGCGCACAGGTGAAGCGCTGCAGAATCCATAGCAATCACACAGTTCATTTTACGCATTAATCCTTGCCAAAGAGC
>CAYUZN010000157.1:0-2512 GCA_964449295.1 uncultured bacterium
CTTGTTCGCAACCATCCTTTCAACGATGGAAACAAAAGAACAGCTTATGTTGCTGTTTTGGCTTTTTTTAAAGCTAACCGTGCTTCAATTAAGTTCAAATATAAACATCTGGAGCAGATTGTCATAGATGTTGCGAATGGAAAAACAGAAAAAGACAGTTTATCTCATTTTTTTTAAACAGGACAGTTATCTGAAAAATAATTATTTAGAATATAGGCGGTGCAACACTGCCTTCATCATTTTTTGTGAAAGGCTAACAATATTGATAGACAGGGCTGTAAGCGTATATCTATTGGGTTTTTTATAAGCAAGAAGAGGGCTTGCTATCACAGGAAGCAAGGTGATTATCTGATGTATTTTTTCTTGCAAGGGCTTTAATTCTTTTAAAGGGGTCAAATATAGAACCATAGTTGCGATGCTTAGGGAATAAGATATGTCAAAACCAAGAAATAAAGCGCCTATGTAAACAGAGCATTCCTCAAAGAGCTTGTTGGTTTTTTTATCTGTTCTTGTTTATCCTTTTCACCTTCGTAAAGGGGAAGTGCGGAGGGTGTGATTAATCTGCAAAAATTGCCTAGAGCTACAAACTCAACACATAATTCTTGCACAGCAATGCTGGCAATTTTGGGTCCGCAGTCTGAGCAGCAACTTACCCATTTGGGATAGGCAGCTAAGTTGGAAAAAGGCGCTAAATGAGATATGACAGTAGATATCACCCACTGCCCCCTTTTCTTTTACGCTCGTTTTCTGAGAGAAAACGCTTGCGCAGGCGAATTGACTTAGGAGTGATTTCTGCGACTTCATCATCATTTAAGAAGTCGATGGCTTGCTCAAGTGTGAAGGTGCGAGGGGGGACGAGAATGATGTTTTCATCGCTACCAGAGGCTCTGATGTTGGTGAGGTGTTTTTCACGCGTGACGTTGACGATGAGATCGTTGTCACGGTTGTGTTCACCAACGACCATCCCTTCATAGACTTCGGCACCAGGGCCTGTGAAAAGGCTGCCTCTGTCTTGGATGTTAAAGCAGGCATAGCCTGTGACTTTCCCTTGGTTGCCTGAGATGAGAGAGCCTCTGAGGCGTCCTGGAATTGGACCTCTCCAAGGAGCGTAGCTATCAAAGATTGAGGTGAGAATGCCAAGGCCGCGTGTCATTGTGAGGAATTCATTTCTATAACCCATAAGACCACGTGTCGGCATATAGAATTGCATCGAGGTGATGCCGTGTTCATTGGTTTCAAGTAGGCGCATTTCACCACGTCTGCGAGAGAGCTCTTCAATCACGCCACCAGAAAACTCTTGGGGAACTTCGATGTGGACATTTTCCATCGGTTCCGATTCAACGCCATCGATTGTTTTGAGGATAACTCTTGGTTTAGAGATGATGAATTCATACCCTTCTCTACGCATCGCTTCGAGTAGAACAGCTAAGTGAAGCTCACCTCTACCGCAAACTTCAAGAGCATCATCTCGTGTTTCTTCGATCTTAAGGGAGATGTTGGCTCGTTTTTCTTGAGCTAGTCTGTCACGGAGTTTATTCATGGTGACGTGTTTGCCTTCTTTACCGACAAAAGGACCATTATTCACAGTCATTTCGATAGAAAGGGTGGGCTCTGCCAGGAAAATAGGGGGCAGGTGGACGACATGAGTAGGATCGGAGAGGGTATCTCCAATCATGATCTCAGGAATGCCCGAGATGCTCACGATATCGCCAACACCTGCTTCTTCCATTTCAACTTTTTTAAGGCCGAGGTAGCCGTCAATACGAACAACTTTATGTTGCGTTGGTTTCCCGTCTTTATCAACACGTGTGATGGTTTGCCCTTTTTTAATGACACCTTCTAAAATTCTTCCGCACGCTTGTCTGCCAAGGAAATCATCGTAGGAGAGGGTGGTAGCTTGCATGAGAAAGGGCAGTTCGAGGTTGCCAGGAGGATGGGGCACTTTTTCAATGATAAGCTCAAAAAGAGGCTTCATGTCAATCCGCTCATCTTTTAACTCTTTAGTGGCAAAACCACCTAACCCTGAAGCATAAATGATAGGAAAATCAAGCTGCTTGTCTGTAGCTCCTAGTTCAACGAAAAGATCAAATGTGAGGTTAAGTGCACGATCAGGGTCTGCATGGGGTCTATCGATTTTATTGAGAACAACAATTGGAGACAGACCCATTTTGAGCGCTTGTGACAGCACAAACCTGGTTTGTGGCATAGGCCCTTCTTGAGCATCGACAAGAAGAAGCACACAGTTCACCATACCTAGAACGCGTTCGACTTCTCCTGAGAAATCGGAGTGACCTGGCGTATCGATAATATTGATCTTATAATCTCCAAAAAACACGCTTGTGTGCTTGGCAAAAATCGTGATGCCGCGCTCTTTTTCTTGATCGTAGCTATCCATCGCTCTTTCAGGGACTTTTTCATTATCTCGAAAGATATTGGACTGTTTGAGCAAAGCATCGAGCATGGTTGTTTTACCATGGTCGATGTGGGCAATAATGGCGATGTTTCTAATGTT
>CAYUZN010000158.1:0-2507 GCA_964449295.1 uncultured bacterium
CCCTTCAACGATGATGGCAACGTTAGGGTGAGCTGTTAGATAGGAAGCCATACGATGGATAGCGTCTACATAATCTTTGTTTTTGAGTATATGCTCATCGGTCCCGAAGAAAACCGGTTTGAAAATGGCTGCAAGTTCTCCTTGAGGATCAGCAAATTCACCAGCAAGCGGAACGCCATTTTCTCCAAAAGAAGATGTCGTCATGGCTGCTTGAGACTCTGTGAATTGACTTTTCAAATCATCTTCATTCAAAGGGATAAATTCTTCAGAAGAAAGAGAGACAGAGTCTTGATCACGACTTTCCTCATCGCTTTCCCATAGAGAAGAGGTGTGAGTTTTTTGAGTCTTTTTCTGTGGCTGATCTTCCCACATATTGGAAGATTGTTTACTACATCCAGTCATCCACAATAGTGGGATCCCAAGCAATGCTGTTTTTAATAATGAGATTTTTTTCATACGCCTTATTCCTTAATTCCTTAAATTAACGATTTCCCCATGTTGGGTAGTGTTTAACTCCAGCTCCTTGAGAAATCTTTATAGCCTCTGTCTGATTTAAATTCACAATATATAAATCTGAAGATTTTTCATCTGTAGCATCGAAGACAATGTGTTTACTATCAGCTGCCCATGAGGGATTCTCTTTGATGCCTGGTCCTTCTGTGAGTTGTTTTTCTTCTTTTGTCTTAAAATCATAGATCCAGATTTGACGAATGCCATTTGTTTTAGAACTGTAAGCAAGTTTTTCTCCATCAGGAGACCAAGCAGGACAAGAATTTTCTTGATTTTGTTTGGAAATTAACACAGGAGAAGCTCTCTTTCCTTGAAATCTAGCAGGAATAACGTAGATTCTAGGAGAGCCATCTTTATCTGAGACAAAGGCTATTCTAGATCCGTCAGGGCTAAATGTAGGTGAGGCTTGTGTTGCTCTTGGATAAGAGAAGAGTTGAACGGGTTTACCAACCTCTCCTGTTTCTGGATGAAATTCTTGTAAGAAAAGATCGACACTTCCTCCGGCATCTGAAATAAAGGCAATTTTATCTCGTTTAGGAGAAATAGCAGGCAATATCTGATGTCCTTTAAGATCGATTAAGCGTTTACCAACACCATCTTTCAAAGAAGCGATAAAAATTTTTGGTTGACCAGATTTGTAAGAGACATAGAGAAATCTGTCGTTTGCAAAATTGGAGTGAGGCGGCACAAATACAGGTGTGACAGAATAACTGCTTTCTTTTGTGATTTGTTTGGGATTGGCTCCATCCCAATCACAAGACCAAATTTCAGAGATCCACTCTCTTCCATAGGATGGTTTTTGTTTCACAGAGTAAAGGATACGTGTGCTGGCAATTCCTTCAGTCCCAAAAAGAGCTTTATGAATAGTATCTGCTGCTAGATGGAGTTGGTGGCGGTCTTTTCCAATCAAGCCTGTTAAAGGGATATTCTCAAATTGTTTGAGAGATCCTGTGTCTGAAGAGAAAACGGTTAGAGATAGTGTTTTGTGAGCAATGTGGGCTTGAACGACATGAGCTATTCCAAAATTTCTCCATGTCATAGGATTGAAAGCAATTTTTGAGTTTTTTTGTTGAAGTACAGCTTCTTTTTCTTGTGCATAAGGCATCACCTTTGTCGATCCATTATAATTGAGATCGTAGAAAAGGATTTCTTCAAGTTTAGTGACATAGTGACTATCGATCCCTTCCCCTGATTTGGTGACTTTCCCAAGATAGAGTGGTTCAAGAGAGTTGGTCGTGGGAAGATAAACCTTAATCTCTTGAAAATTTTTAGGAGCCTCTTCTGAGGCATAAGCGAATATCGTCGTTAAGAGAGTCAAAATTAAAAATCGCATAAATTAATCAATCCTCATTACAAAAAGTCACTACGAACGTTTTTTCCTTCACTTGCAAATCTCGCAGGCTGGGAAAACGCAGAAGTGGCAACTGCTTTTCTAAGTATGTCTTATTTTTAACACTTTCTGCTTTTAAAACAACTATCTTTGCTAAACTTCCCTCTTCTTTGAGAGTTAATTGTAGTGTCACTTCTCCTCGTTCAGGAAGATGGAGGGCTTCATACAAATACGTTAAAAGAGCATTTTGATAACTCTCCTCAACAGTTGTCGCAAAGGAATTTACAGTCTCTTGTACTGGATTGATAATTTCTTGTAAAGAAGATGGTGGAGTAGTTTTATTAATTTTCTCGATAATCTCTTCAAGTTCTTTTGCAAAATCATCCTGAAAGTGTGGTTGTTTTTCTTTTAAAGATAAAGATTTTTGAGCAGGAATCGGTTTTCCTGAAGGTGCAGGATCAAGTTCCGGCTTTCTGTTTTCTGGCTTTTTTTCTTGAGGCGTTTTTTGTTGAGGAATAGGTTTCTGTTTGGGAGGTTTTTGTTTAGGTTGTTTTTTTTGTGGAACTGGTTTTTTCTTAGGAGGTTTTGGGGCTGGCGTTGCTGCACTAGAGGTGCGTTGAAAATTTTTGGAAGACTTAAGAGAAGATGGTTGTTTAAAGGTGTGTGT
>CAYUZN010000159.1:0-2462 GCA_964449295.1 uncultured bacterium
CATTTTACGACCTCTCAAATTCTAGTTTATCAATCCAATGTTTAAAAAAGTCTACCGACCAAGCATTCAGTATATCAGGATCTTTTAAAAAAGGGCGTACATCCTCTATTGCAGCAGTCAGCGAGATTTTCTCGATTTTATTCATGAGCAGTTCTTTGACTTTTGCAAGGGTTATTTTCTCATTTAGACACTCTCTTAAATAGTTGGGATTGATTGGAACACCTTGCCTAAGAAACCAAATAAGATCATACCAGTCTCTCCCCTTTACCCTCTCTTTCCACCCGCGAAAAAGGGCTGCATGAACTTTGCCAGCAAATAAGCTGGGTTTTGTTAACGCTCGAATAGAGACTGGGAGCGGGTCTTTTAAATAGACACTTTCAACATCAAACCCTAGCGTGGGCAGTGAATCGATCTCTACTTTAATGCGTATTAACGCATCTGGATGTGAAGCTCCCCTATTTTTAACACCGATTTGTAGAAGGGCATGGTCTGTATTTGCCTTGAGAAACGCTGATTGAATCTGTGTTTTAACGTGTTTTTCTTTTTGCTTAAAGCTGACTTCAAAGCCGTAACTCTTTAGCTCTTCTGTCACATTCTTTTCAAAAATATGCCAACTAAAGGAGTGATCAGGAGATAAGAGTGTAAAGTCTAAATCTTCAGAAAAGCGATCGAGCCCATATAAAATGCGTAAAGCTGTCCCACCGTAAAAAGCCGCATGTTCAAAAAACTTACTCCTCCAAAGCCCCACTAGCGTGATCTCTTGCAAGATTTCTCGCAGCGCTAGCTCCTCATCCGATCGTTTTGCAAGCTTGTATTTCTGCAGCATACGCTCAATGACATCATTCATGGAATTTTCCTATGAATTTTTCGAGAAAATACGTTGAACTGTGCGGAGATGTATTTTGTATAAGTCGAATCAGTTTTAGATCCAGCTTGCTAAGATCTTCTTCTTCAATCCTTAAATCATCGATTAACATGTGCTCTAATTGCTTTACACTGGTTACTTTTCCTCTGCGAATTTTAAGAAAATCGGTTAAAGCTTTTTCAGGTGTTGCAAGAAGTGGTTTTTCATAATCAGAATAGGTTTTAGTGGTAATACCGATGGGGTAGCTTTTTTGACTGCAGTGGGAATAGGAAAAATGTCCAATTGGTGTTTTGAATTCCGCTGCAGATTTGACAGTGACACTTGTCATGGTCACTACATGTTCAGGAATCATCCCATACATTTGAAGGGCGCTTTCTAAAGAAACATAGGAAGGTCCATAAATCAAATTGGCCAGCATCTCTGGACAATAAGGGGTGTGCTTAAAGTGTGTACCTAAAAGGTAAAGCCCCTTTTTTATACGAATTAAAGCCCCCGATTGCACTAGCCTTGATAATTTTGAGCGCGGTGATTTGAAGTCTTTAAGGCAATCCATAACAAACTGATAATCAAGATGATTGGTTAAGGAGTGCTCCTTAAGTAGCGCCATTGCCTTATCGACCCCTTCATTCATTGACACAAAACCCCTCTATGTATGCAACATTAATACATACGCCACAATTTCGTCAATGCTCCCAACAATTCACTTACTTTAGCTAAGATACAAGATCAGGCTTTTTAAATAATCCCCTTCGGGATGGTAAATCGAGACGGGGTGATCCAAAGCTTGCGTATGTCTGCCGATAATTCTGACAAAACGGCCTGCATCGGCAGCGGCCTGGAAAACAAGTTGCTGAAAGAGCGTGCTATCCATGTAAGAGGAGCATGAGCTTGTGATAAGAATAGAATTGTGGGGCATTTTCTGGAAAACGAGTCGGTTGATGTCGCGGTACCCTTTAGAGGCTGTTTCAAGATCAGACCTTTTTTTGGCAAACGCTGGGGGATCGAGGACAACTAGGTCAAAATCAAGGGGATGGCTTCGTAGGTATTCAAAAACATCGGCTTGTACAATCGAATGTTTTGAAAGATCAGGGGTGTGTCTAGCGGCTATTGTACAGGCGTCTTCCGAAATCTCGACAGAGGTGACATGGGCCGCTCCCCCTTTTAGGGCGGCCAGTGAAAAGCCGCCGGTATAGGAAAAGCAATTGAGAACTTTTTTATCTTTGGCAAGGTTTAGAACCGTTTTTCTCATTTCACGCTGGTCAAGGAAGAAGCCGGTCTTTTGCCCTTCTAGGGGTTGGACAATATAGGAGATGCCGTGCTCAGTGATGGTCACTTCAGGGGTTGGGGCGCCATAAAGAAGCGCGCGGGTTTCAGCAAGTCCTTCTTGGTGTCTTGCAGGTGAGACCGATTTTTCATAGATTGTCTTCGGGTGAAGAGTGTGGGTGAGATGCTCTACAATGGTGCTTTTAAGGAGTTCCATCCCTGCTGTGTGGATTTGCATGACCAGCACATCGCCATATTGGTCGAGAATAAGGCCAGGAAGGGCGTCTCCTTCTGCGTTGATCAGACGGCGGCCAGACTCTGGGGCAAGATGGCT
>CAYUZN010000160.1:0-2455 GCA_964449295.1 uncultured bacterium
GGTGTAATAACTAAACTAGGACTCACACGGTAAATGTCGACAAGTTCTCTGCATACGATACGATCGGCTAAATAAATGACAGGGATCGCATAAAGAATACACACGATGAACTGAGCTGCTCTTTTGAGTTGCTCTTCAGGAGATGTTTTTATCACGGCATACGTGCAGAAACCGATAAAGACAAGATCTTCTAGCCAATCAGCTAGTTTATGGTTGAGGCAAGCCCAAAAAAGTTGCCACCACGGATGGCCAAGAAGGGTATGATTCAAAAGTTTAAAGACAGCCACATCTAAGATAGTCCAGTAAGCGCGCGTGGGAGGCCAAAAAAATGTCGCTAGTAAAACTAAAATAGTCAGGTGGCAATAGAGAAGAGCTTTAAGGTTCATTAGCTGTTATCTTACGGTAGTTAAACATTTTTAAGAAAGTCTCAATTAGCTGAGTGCTCCACAGATAAAACGGCGTACAAAAGATCCAACTTGAGAAGAAAAGCACAATAGCGCCACTGCCGACAAAAATATCTGTGAACCAATGAGCTCCAATAATTAACCTGGGCAAAGAGCGAAAAATAGCATACACAATAGCATAGAAACCAAGCCTCCTACCTACAAAAAATGTATAGGAGACAGCAAAAAATATGACAGTTGTTGCATGATCGCCTGGAAAACTTCTAGCAGCTGTTTCTTTTGTTTTGACCCAAGAGACTTCGTCAGAGACTCTCACGCAGGGGGTTACAACTAAACTAGGACTTGGCCTGGAAATTTTTAAGTGTTCACGAAAAAGAACTTTATTCACACAGTAAATCATGGTGACAGCTACTAAAATACAAAAGATAAATTGGGAAGCTTTTTTCAACCGTTGCCCATGAGCTACTTGCTGAATAGCTATGATAAAAAAACCAATAAAGACAAGATCTTCTACCCAATCGGTGTATCTATGGTTAATTAAAGCCCAAAAGGCTTGTAGTAGGGGTCTATCTACCAAAGTGCCATTTAAAAGTTTAAATAACCAGATATCCAAGATGTCCCAATAGGCACGTGTAGGTGGGAAGCAAAACGTCCCTACCAGACATAAAATAGCTAAATGACAATACAATAAAGGTTTTAAACGCATGTTTTTCTTAAAAAATTCCGACTAAAGATTAAGCCACATATCACAAAAGGAAGAGAGATGGCAATAATAGGGGCGATCACATTGTGCTCTCCTAAGATGACCATCGCATCTAATAACATATAAAAGGCAAGAAGTCCAAAAAGACTAGCTGCATAGATAATAAAGGCATTGAGAGAACGAGAGAACACAATACACCATGGAATGACAGCCAGTACGACAAGGAAAGAGAGAAGGGGCGCTTGCAGTTTAAAGAGAAATTGGGTGAGAATTTGAGGGATTTCGTATTGAGTGGCAGCTGTTTTTTGCATCAATTGTTTCCAAAGAGCTTTTAGTGAGAGATTTTCGAAAGGCACAAGACCGTTTTCTAATATTTTAGCGTCCCATTTGAGATCTGGCAGCAAGCAATGTTCATAAGAATCTGTTTTTTCTAAAAATCCTTGTTTATTTCTTGTTAAATGATCAACGTATGAGCCGATAGGTTTTGCAGGATCGGCATTTAAGAATTTGATGCGCCAAATATCATCGACCGAGCGGATCCACAAAACATCAAAGAAAGCATTTTTTTGAGCATTATAAGATTGATAAAGTAGTTTTGAGTGATCTTTTAGCTTGAAAATATGCATGAGCTCTTGTCTTTGTGCTCTATGAGAGTGTTGAAAGTTTTTAATATGAAATTCTTCGATAGCCGTCAAAGAGGAGGGAAGCAGATATTGAAAATTGACCCAGTTAAATAAAGCGCACATGAAGGCTACTACAAAAAAAGGCCTTAATAATCTGCGAGTACGGACGCCTGCAACTTGAAGAACCATCCATTCATGTTTGCTATTGAGAGATATGAGAACTTTAATCGTGGCGACAAGAAGAGCTAAAGGTAAAAGAAGATCGGCTCTTTTTAAGAAGTGGTTGAGATAAAAAAGAGTTAAGTCTTTGAATTGAAGAGTCTCTTTTTTGACAAAGTCTTCCATGTGAGTGGCATAATCGAGTATCGAATAAAGAAAGAAGAACGAAAAAAGCACAAAGAAAAAAACTTTAAGTGTTTCTAGAAAAAAATATTTCTCCCACAATTTGAAATTCATTATTCAATTCCCTTTGAAAAATTGCGGATAAAACGAGACGAAATGAGACTAATGATGGGGTAAGGGAGAAAATAGATAATCCAGCCGATATGAGGAGAGCCTTTCATCGATTTAGCAGCGACAAACGAGCAGAGATAAAAAGCTGAGAGACTAATCGCTAAAATGATGCCTTTTCTTGTTTTATTTCTTCCTAATTCCATGCCAAATGCTGCTCCCATCAAGGTGAAAATAAAAGGTGCCCAAGAGATAGACAGGCGTTTGGCTACTTC
>CAYUZN010000161.1:0-2440 GCA_964449295.1 uncultured bacterium
TTAAATAGAATAAAGAGTATTCATCGATAAGTCTAAAACAGCCTTCTTTTTTTTGTTTGCCAAAGTCTTTAATAAAAAGAATAAAACCTGATTGTTCAAGTTCATCCAGAACCATATTCATACCACCGCCAGCTGACAGACCTGTTTTTTTAGCAAGAGCTGATTTAGTTAATCCGTAAGGGTTTTCTGCCAATGCTTTGATAATATTGACGTGGTGATGGTGTTTGTCAAAAAAAGAGGCATAAAGCTCTTCAAATTCATCTGCTAAAGGCCCATCAAAACACAAATGACTAATTGTCTGAAGAGGAGAAACCCCTTTTTGAACATAATTCAAATATTTAGGAATTCCTCCTATCGCCATGTAGATGTCTGCAATCGCATGACGGTTTAATGTAATTCCTCTATGAGTCAAAAATTCTTCTGTTTCTTTAAGGGTAAAAGGAAGCAGTCTTATCTCAGCTGTCAATCGTCCATGTAGCCCTCCTTTATTACGGATAACTTTTTTGATCATCCAGGAGGCTGCAGATCCACAGATAACTAAAATAATACGATCATCTCCTGATATATAACGATTCCAGAAATGATCAAGATCTTGTAAAAAGTCAGACTTAGGACTTGCAAGCCAAGGCAGTTCATCAAAAAAGAGAATAATTCGCTCTTTACTTTTGGTTTGCTCTATGGCTTTTCTTAATTGAGAAAAAGCTTGAGCCCAATTAGTCGGTGATTTTTGTGTTTTTGATGATTTAAAAACCCGATTAAATTCCTCTTCAAAATTTTTTAACTGTTTTTTTGTGGTGGCTCCTTTAACTCAGTGCAAAAAAAAGACCTTTATTTTTAAAAAATTCTCGAATGAGAAAGGTTTTTCCAACACGTCTTCTGCCATACACTGCCAAAAATTCAGATTTTTGAGATTCATAAAGTTGAGTTAACAGTCTAAGTTCTTTGATTCTTGCTAAAATCGGGCGGTCCATAATTGATCCTAATATATGTGTCAAACTCGCAGAATCTACTAAAAAAAGCAAGATTCTGCGACTTTGAGCCCAATTTAGCAGAATCTACTAAAAAAGCAGGGTAATATAACTATTTTGTTAGTTCAAAAAAATCTTTGCATGCTGTAATATGCTCCTATGAATTACAAAACTTGGATTAGCTCATTATTTGATCGTTCAGCGTCTGATTACGGAAAAGCTGGGAGCTCTTATTTCAGCTATTTTGCAGAAAATCTCGTTAAACTTGTCACTATACTCCCTGCTGCACATATTTTAGATGTAGCGACAGGAAGGGGAGCTATTTTAAAGCGTGCTGCAGACAAGATGGGTTCTGAAGGAAAAGCAATTGGTATCGATTTGAGTGCTCAAATGGTAGCTGAAACTCAGGCTGAGTTAAAACATCTATCTCAGCTCCAAGTTAAGCAAATGGATGCGGAAGAACTTGAGTTTGCGGATGACTCTTTCGATATCGTTTTTTGTGGGTTTGCTCTTTTTTTTATGCCTAATATCGAGCGCATTGTAAGTGAGTTTAAAAGAGTCTTAAAACCAAATGGGGTGGTGGCTATCTCTATCTGGGGAGAGAGAAGTCAGTGCGCGCGTGTGTTTAGGGAGGCTGCCCAAACATTGGGGGTTGATCTCAAAGTCACGGCTCATAATTTGCGAGATCCTGGGTCTCTTGTCACAGTATTAGCAAATTTGAATTTTGCTGATATTCGAGTAACGCCTGATTTTTTGGATCATGTCCATCCTACTATCTCTACGTGGTGGGAATCCCTTTGGACTCATGGGACACGAGGTATTTTAGAACGCCTTTCAGAGAGCCAGCAGCAAAAATTATTTAGGCTTGTTAGTCAAAAACTTGAGTCCCATCTTCAAGCTGATGGGCTTCATGAAGATCTACAGGCTTTCTATATCACAGCAATAAAAAGCTGAAAAATATTCGCATAACGAGATAAACTTGCATCTATGATGCGACTCATCTTTCTTGTGCTATTTTCTTTGGGATCTTTTTTTTCCTTATCACAGGTAGAAGGTGGTAAGCATTTAAATGCGTCTCTTCCTCAGCATGCAAAACCTCTTGTGATTTTAGATCCGGGGCATGGAGGATCTGATGAGGGCGCTAAGATTAATTTTTTTCATGAGAAAAGAATCACACTTTTAACGACTTTAGCTTTGAAAAAGAAACTAGAAGAGAAGGGGTACCGAGTTATTTTAACGCGGAGTCGAGATGTTTTTGTCTCTTTAGAAAGACGTGTGGCGATTGCCAATAAAACGCGTGCTGTGCTTTTTGTGAGCGTTCATTATAATGCGTCTTACTCTACAGATGCCAAAGGTATAGAAATATTTTATTATAAAGGTCGTAATGCTTCGCGGACTCAATCGTCTAAGCAACTGGCAGACACTATTTTACGCCATTTGATTAGAGAGACAGTTGCAGATTCACGAGGGGT
>CAYUZN010000162.1:0-2416 GCA_964449295.1 uncultured bacterium
ATTGTGAAGAAAACAGGTTATTCTATTGCGAAATTTTTTTTAACGGGAATTGCTGCTGTCAGCTGCACCGCTGCTGATGATTGCAACACATACATTTGCGCTTAAAAAGGAAATGCACATGTAACATCCCCCTCTGGGAGTTATGCAAATGCCCTGGGTTTGTCAGCCTTATTCATGTTTGATTTTAGTAGAGACCCATTTAAAATCCATATCTTTAATTTCTTGATTATTAGGCAGATGAATATGGCTTTTTTTGAGAAACTGCTGAGTCTCATAGTAGATAGGGATCAGAGGAACCTCTTCTATTAACAGGGCTTCGCTTTGAGCGAAATACTTTTGGTGTTTTATAGGATCAGTCTCTTTTGCGGCCGCTTCAAGTATTTCTGTATATTGAGAATGCTCCCATTTAGCAAAATTAACTCCCTCTTGTGCATGTTTAAATGCATTTAATGTGTAAAAAGGGCTGTTGATTAAAGCCGTCCAACCCATTACTCCAAGCTGGTAGTCTCCTTGTGTCATCTTTGTAAAAAGCTTTTCCCAAGGACATGGCTGTACTTGGCATTTGATTTTGAGCGTTTCCTCTATTTGTTGTTTAACCAGTAAAGCCATTTGGTACCTTATCTCTCCATGAGGACAAGATAAAGTGATCACGGGTAACTGCTCTCGACTCAGCCTTAACTCTTTTAAAGCAGCTTCTAAACATTCAACTGCCTTTTCAGGAAAACTGCCTGTCACTTTCAGATGTCCATGTTGCGTATGCGATAAAGGGAGAGGGGTCATCGCAGGCAATCCAATGTATGGATGCAATGCTAAAAGCTGTTGTCTATCAATTGCATACATGATGGCTTTACGAAGGTTCTTGTTATGAAAAGGGTAGCTTTGCACATTGAATACATACCAATACACGGTATAGGTACTTGCGCTTTGAGCAATTTCATTATAAGGAGCAAAAGCGGTGCCCCAAGAACTGACTGGTCTACCAAGCCAATCAATTTCGTTGTTTTTAAACATCTCAAAAGCTGTTGTCTCATCTGCTTTGACTAAAAGAATCTTATCAAGTTGGACTTCTGAAGAATCCCAGTAACGAAGGTTTTTGATAAGCTCATATCGGCCCCATTCAAAATCTGATTTAAGGAGTTGGAAAGGACCATTGCATACATAGGAGCTCCCTTGAAAAGTAAACCAATTAGGGTATTTTTGATCGATTTTGTGGTTAACGGGTGAATAAAGCACATGAGATAAAAGCTCTAAAAAATAAGAGCACGGTCCTTCTAACTCAATAGACAGGGTATTGTCGTCCAACGAATGTACGCCCAAAGAGCTCGCTGCTAACTGCCCTTTTTTTATGGCCTGAGCATTTTTAATAGGGTAGAAGAGATATGCAAAGGATGAATTAAAATCAGGTGACAGAATCTTTTTCCAAGCGTATTCAAAGTCGTAGGCTGTGACTAAATCTCCATTTGACCAAAAAGATTTTCTTAGATGAAAGGTATAGCGCTTGAGATCTTCAGAAATTGTAACTCCATCAGCTACGGCTAAGGCAAGATGTCCATCTTTGCCTCTACGAGTCAATCCATCAAACAAGGCTTTAAGAACAAGCGTTGAGTGAACATCACCGCCTAATCGAGGATCCAACGAATAGGACCAATCTTGATAATACAGTCTTATAAGACTTGCACTGTTTCTCTTGTGCTTCCACTTTTCAATTCCTTGTTGAATACATGAGAAAAACTCATGTTGTTTTTCTTGAATAGAAGAGAAGCAGAGGTATCCTGCTAAAAGTTTTTCTTGGAATGGAATGGAAAAGGAGCTAATAGATGCATCTTGCCCTAGTGTTTCCTCAAGGACGTTTTGTAAAGAGGGGTCGTTAGCATAAAAAACAATAAAAGACCAATTTTGCTCTTGTTGTGTTCGACAAATATAATTTTCTTGTCCTGAGAGCTCTTCTTCTGAAATTTCCAAGGCAGCTTGTAAGGCGTTCTGTAAAAGAGGGATGGGTAAAATAGCCTGCATTTCAATGGGGGTGATAGAATAAAAAAGGTCTTCAATCAGTTCTGACTGTTTCAAGGGAAAATGGTCTTTTAATTGCGAAATCACTTCTCCCTGCTTAAGAAACAGCCCTCCATTATAATCTCGTATTTCTCCTAAGGCTTCGTTTAAAATAGAGACAACTTTATTTCGTGCTGCGTAGAAATTTGTTGATGAATCGTAGCGCAAAAAGGACGATCGAAGTAATTGTAGTTGCAAAATGTATGCTTTTTTGGGACTTCCGTCTTTTAGATAGCCAATAATTTGCTCGTTTTCAAGCGAGCATTTGATGTCAGAGAATTGGCTGAAATGAGGCTCTTTTTTTTTCGAGACGCATACTAACGTGACTGTAAAAAAAAGATGGTGTAAGGTTTGCTTTTCTAGAGAA
>CAYUZN010000163.1:0-2340 GCA_964449295.1 uncultured bacterium
CCTAAAAGAGAGCTGGAGTCAAACCCAAAGTCAAAGATAACCAATGCTTTATCTATGTGTTGTGATGGGTTATTAATTAAATTTCCTGTGAAATCATTCATTCGCAAATAAGACTCTATCATTTTATAAAGCTCGAGATTATGACCAAAATAGACGATGGTTGTGTTTTTAGAGATATGGGCCAAATGGTCGACTAGATAGGGAAAAATTCTCTCAGAAGAGTAGGTCGCTTTATTATATAACGAAAAGTTATGCAAGATTTCATGCTTCTCTTCAGAGACTTTGTTTAAAAGACTAACCATACTTTTCAGATGTTTCTTAGAATCAAGCAAAACTTCTTCGATTTGCTCTCTTGCAAGACCCCAATCGAGCGTATTAGCAACCGGTGTAATCGCCTCGTTATCAACGAATTGTTTCCAGTCGTTCTCCGTTCGTCGGGTGGAATGCAGGATAGATTCTTTGTAAGTATGGTTACAGTGATACCCCGCAATATCGTTTTCAATTGTATGGAGGTTTTTCCTAATCTTTGACAACCTTTTGAAAAGATTTGAATCAACATGCCATCCTTGGAGCATATTTTCATCAAACCCTCTTATTTCAAAGAGATCTTTTCTCAACACTAATTGAAAGTCTCCAGGATTATCGTATTGGATAAAACCTTCTTTTCTAACAATTGTATCTAAGTGAAGCTTTGGTCCCATCTCTTTTAAAAAAGCAATGTTTCCCTGAGGGTCTAACCTGTTTAAAGACAGCTCCCACAAGCTTTCAGGAATTTCAAACCTAGGGAGTGAATAAAAACCGTCTTCCAGAGTAGAAATAATGTCACTTAAATTCTTGTGTATTTGGGGAATAAAAATCATATCGACATTTGTAGAAAGAATCCATTTATTATTGGGATTACTTCTTCGAATGGCTACATTGCGAGCGACAGGTTCAAGCACTGAAAGATGCGTCTTGAATTGAGCATGATGGTGTGATCGGACCCTAAGGATTTTAAGCCGCTTTTTTGTTGTATCAGTCAGCGTGTCTTGAATTGCTTCTACGATCGTAGGTAATTCGTCCGATGAATTGTAATCAACAAAGATGATCTCATCACTAGGGTTTGTAAGTAGTTCTGAAAGACAATTTAAACTAATCGCCAGTCTTTTGTGATAGTTGTAACCATGATCATCATTCCGACCAAATAAAACGACCGATATCATCCTCCTATCATGAACAGTTTTCTCTATTCTTAACAACCGATTTTTACATGTAGATCTTGATCAAAACAACTATTGAAAAAATAGATCGATCTCTGTTATGAGTTTTACTGGCACATCAACAAAAAGAAGTTTATGAGAATCTCTGTCATTGGATTAGGAAAACTAGGATCTCCTTTGGCCGCTGTATTGGCAAGCAAAGGACACTCTGTCATAGGAGTGGATGTCAACCCAGAGTTTGTGAATAAAATTAATCAAGGAATAGCCCCAGTTCCTGAGCCCTGTTTGCAAGAGCTTATCTCAGCGCACTCTTCAAACCTGAAAGCGACTTTAGATTATGATGAAGCGATCCTTGGATCAGACATTACCTTTATCATTGTTCCTACACCTAGCGATCCTGATGGGCTTTTCACAAACAAGCATGTTCTAAAAGCTATGCAGCTTGTCGGAGCTTCTCTATCTAAAAAAACAGAGTACCACCTTGTTGTTATTACAAGTACCGTTACACCAGGATCAACTGAGGGAGAAATTAAAGAAGCTTTAGAGGCTGCCTCTAACCGATCCCTCGGACCCAACCTCGGCCTGTGTTACAATCCTGAATTCATTGCTCTAGGCAGCGTGATTCGAAACATGCTCTATCCTGATATGATCTTAATAGGAGAGTCGGATCAAAAAGCCGGAGATCTTCTTGAAAAAGTTTACCTTTCAACCTGTGAAAACTCTCCTCCTGTTCGGCGGATGAATTTAGTCAACGCTGAAATTGCTAAAATTTCGATCAACACATTTGTAACGACTAAAATTTCTTATGCTAACATGCTCTCCGACATGTGCGATCGCCTTCCCGGTGGAGATGTGAATATTGTCACAGAAGCAATTGGTCTGGATACACGCATCGGGTCTAAATATCTGAAAGCCGCTGTTGCATTTGGTGGGCCCTGCTTCCCAAGGGACAATATTGCCCTTGCAGCTTTTGCACACAAAATAGGTGCTCGAGCCGACCTTGCTGAAGCGACACAAGAGATAAACAATTATCAAAATGCAAGACTTCTTGCACTTGTTGAAAAGCATGCTAAGACTGATAAAATCAGCATTTTAGGTCTTTCTTACAAACCTGGAACTTACGTTGTTGAAGAAAGCCAAG
>CAYUZN010000164.1:0-2294 GCA_964449295.1 uncultured bacterium
AATAAACTAATTACTTTTTGTTTTTGTATTTGAATGCAATAAATTGATTTGCTAAACTATTTACATTAAAGAGGTTTTTATATGGATAATATTAGTTTTAGTTTAAGTAGTCAATATAATGATTTTGAATTACCTAAGCTTGCAGCCAGATCTATAAGTCTGCCTGTTCTATTGCAAGAACAGGTTCTTAGTAATTTACAGAATACAGCTTCTTTAGATTCTAAAAGAGTCAAATTAGAAAAGGATTCAATAACACCTCCTGCAACTCCTCCTGGTAGTGTAACATCGTTTTTTAGATTAGATGCTTCAACACCTTGTAAAACAAGTCGTAATAATTTTTCACAATTTAAAGCAATTAAGGAAGAAATTTCACAAAAAAAGACAATTAACTTTGAAGGTAAAGAATTACAACTAGGGAACCATATCTATGGTGGTTCTTTTATGGATGTGTATTGTCTTGGTGATGACTACGTTATTAAAGTGTTTAAAGACACTCATTTTAATAAATCATCCGATTTGCGTCTTAAAAGCTATGTAAATAATGCAATGCAAAACTATGAAGCTCTTAAAGCAGCTAATTTTTCAGTTGCTACTATTTATAATAGTCAAACAGCTAGCTCAGATGGCTATTATATTCAGCAATTAGTTCCTAATAATATCGATTTAAACAATGACGAACACCTCAAGAAAGTCAACGAATTTTTTGTTTATGCAACGACCGAACAAGTTATTTGTGATCTCCATCCAGGAAACTTTGGCGTTAATAATGAAGGAGCTGTGACTCTTTTTGATTTTGTAGAAGATCCAGAAGAAGGTTTAGCTGTTTTTATCAATCAAGGTCTTAGACTATGGCGTGAAAAGTTAGAAGCCTACAGCTCAGATCCAGCTTGGGTTGAACAAAAATACAAAATTATTACAAACAATTTACAGATTAAGGAATATTATGAATAGAATTGATATAGGCTTTACAACTCCCACTCATCTTATTACCGATAAAGAAAATGTAGCTCCTAGGGTACAAAAAGTAAAAGATGTGTCCCATAAGATGCAGGTTGATGCGACAGATTGCTCAAATTCTGGATCTAAAGGATTATGTTTGCGGCAGGTAGAAAGAAAAGGATTTGTGAGTCCTAAAACAGGATGTCGGGAATCAATTAATCTGAAAATAACAGACATAAAGTTGCCGCAATTATCAGAAGAAGAACAAGAAAAAATCGCAGATGAAGCAAGGACACGGCGGGCAAATAAACAACAAAAAATATTAGATCCTTTAGATTCCTCTCTTTTCTTTAAACCTATTAAAAAAATATCTCATTTTTGCAACAACACCAGAGAGAGAAAAGTTTTTTTCTCTCTCTGAGTCGTACTCGTTTGCTGGCTTGTTATTGTAATTTTTCACCATTTTAGATATACACATCGTGAACAAAAAATTAACCTAGACTAGGAAATTGTATGTTTCATGGATCAATTGTGGCTCTTGTGACCCCTTTTACTCAAGAGGGAGATGTTGATATCAAGGCATTGGAAGATCTTGTTGAATGGCACATAGAGGAAGGGTCGGATGGGATTGTTCTTTGTGGAACAACAGGGGAAACTCCTACGTTGACTGATCAAGAACAAGAACTGATTTTCAAGACAGCACTTCAAGTAGGGCGCGGAAAAATTCCTCTCATTGCAGGGACAGGGACTTATGATACACGTAAGAGTGTCAAGAGAACTCAAAAAGCAAGAGATATCGGCATGGATGGATGCCTTGTGATTGTGCCTTATTATAATCGTCCTATGCCTGAGGGGTGTTATGTGCATTATCAGCATGTGGCACGCGTGGGGCTTCCTGTGATTGTTTACCATCATCCGGGTAGAACGGGAGTTAGGCTTTCTTGTGCTCATCTGGCAAAGATTTTAGCTATTCCTGGTGTTGTTGGGTTAAAGGAAGCGTCGGGAGATTTAGAGATTATAAAAGAATTGGGATCTCTTTCAGATGCCACTATTTTTTCAGGTGATGATGAGCTCACATTGCCTATGATGCAATTAGGGGCTAAAGGTGTGATTTCTGTCATTGCTAATTTAATTCCTAAAGAGTGGAAAGAGTTTGTGAGTATCTTGGAAAAAGGAGATTTTAGTGAGGGCAAAATAAGACATGAGAGATATCTGCCACTTTGTAGAGCTGTAATGAGAGAAACAAATCCTCAGGGGATTAAATATGCGCTGAGCTTACTGGGAAGATGTTTATCATCTTTTAGATTGCCTCTTATAGAGCCTCAGGTAGAGACACAAGTTAAAATTAGAGAAGC
>CAYUZN010000165.1:0-2168 GCA_964449295.1 uncultured bacterium
CAGCATCGATGAGGATGCGTGTATTTTGCGAGCCAAAATAGATGCAGTTCCCTTTTGATCCAGATGCTAACGGACAAAATCCATACATATTTAAACTGCTATATTGTTTTTCTTTTTCCAGGCAATTGTGATACAGGTTGCGCCTACGGATGCAAAGATCATAGCAACAATATACATATTTAGAGGAGGGGGTTCTTCAAAGTCGGGAATAAAACCTTCTTCTGAAACAGCGAGCTCTTGTTCTGGTTCTGGAATAAATGTAGAAGCAAAGGCAACGACGCTGAAAGCAATTAGGATGAATCCTAATTTGCGCAATCTAGGGATGAGTTGCTTTTCAATTTCTTGATGATTGATCAAGGTCTGACTCCTCTATAAGAACACGTCTTGGTTTGCTGCCTTCTTGAGCGCTGATCACACCCCTGGCTTCTAGTTCATCCATTAAGCTTGCAGCTCTTGCATAACCGATTTTGAGTTTTCTTTGCAAGAAGGTAGTCGATGCGTTTTTTGTTTCAATCACGATTTGGCGAGCTTGCTCATAGAGAGAATCTCTGGCAGAATCACTCTTGTCGTCAGAGAGATCACCGTGCTCCATGCGATCAAAAGATGGGATGAGGTAATTGGGAGGTGCTTGCTGTGTGATGAAATCTCGTACTTTATTCATGTCCTCGTCACTAATGTAGGCTCCTTGAGCGCGCATGAGGTGAGATGAGCCAGGTGGCAAAAAGAGCATGTCGCCATTGCCAAGAAGGCTGTCTGCGCCATTTTCATCGAGGATGATTTGAGAGTTAACACGGCTGGCCACTTTAAAGGCAATTCTTGTAGGGAAGTTGGCTTTGATAAGACCTGTGATGACTTCTCTTGAGGGGCGTTGCGTCGCTAAAATGAGGTGGATGCCGACAGCTCGTGCCATCTGAGCTATTCTGGCAATAGGTGTTTCTAAATCTGAGCTGGAGGCCATCATGAGATCTGCAAATTCATCGATGATAGCTACGATAATAGACATTTTCTCTGGGATGGGGATATTTAGAGAAGCTTCAAACTCTTGATTGATGTTTCTGCTATTAAAAGCAGAGATATTACGAAGGCCTAATTGTTTTAAGATGTCATAGCGTGTTTGCATCTCTTTGACAAGCCAGTTAAGTGCTGCATAAGCACCGTGCGCTTCTGTGATGACAGGAGCAATCATATGAGGAAGATTTGTGTACTGCGTCAGTTCCACTTTTTTAGGATCGACCATGATGAGTTTGATTTCATCGGGTCTTGCATTCATCAAGATCGACATAACAATTGTATTGATACAGACAGATTTTCCAGAGCCGGTTGCACCTGCAATGAGGCAGTGGGGCATTTTGGCAAGATCGGTGATGAGGTGATCACCTGAGACGCTTTTTCCAAGTAAGATGGGGACGTGGAGTTTTCGCGTACTTTGTTGGTAATTGATCAGCAGTTCTTTAAAGCTGACTTCTTGGGGATAGGGGGAGGGGATTTCAACGCCAACGGCTGCTTTGCCAGGAATTGGTGCAATGATGCGCATCGATTTGGCTTGCAGATTCAAAGCTAAATCATTTTCAAGGGCTGTGATTTTTTGCACTTTAACACCGACTGCAGGGTGGACTTCAAAAGAGGTGATGGTAGGACCGCAATTGATTTCGCCCACTTTTGCTTCAATACCAAAGCTAAGAAGCGATTCTTCTAAGATGTCGGCTTTTCGCTTGAGCTCTTTTTTTAAAGAAGGATGATCGATTTTTTTAGGATTGGTTAAGAGAGAGGGTGAAGGTAATTGATATGTTTTAAAGTCACCATTGTAGATGCGCTGAGCATTGAGGGCTGCCTCTCTTTTTTGAGAGGGTGTTTGTTTGACTAGATCGTCACTGTCATTTGACAGCCGAATACGGGCGGCTACTTTTTCTTGAACAGGGGGAGTGCTTAAGCTTTTTTCAATCTCTTCAGGAGATGATATTAGAGGTTTTTTTGCTAAAGAGGAGCTCAGTTTTTGAACAAAAGAAACCAGAGATGTGCCTGTTAGCAGGAAAAAAGAGACAATGCCTGTGAGAGAAAAGGTGATGAGAGTTCCCACATCGGAGAAAATTTTTTGTAAATTGAATGTGGAGAGATCTTTATAGAGATAGTATATAGGAACGCCCCCTAGATTATGACGTGTCACGTGT
>CAYUZN010000166.1:0-2139 GCA_964449295.1 uncultured bacterium
TGAAACAAAAGGAGAGAGTCTTCCTCAGTGGTTAAAAGAAAATTCTTCTTGCCCGTGGCAAACAAGAGAGGAATTTTACACGCAGTTTAACTCTGACAAAATGAAAGAGCTCCGAGAGTTTCTTCTTAAAACTAAAGATCTGCAAGCTCTTTTCATTAAAGAGCGTCTAGAGAAATCTCTTCCCAAAATGATCCAAAATCTCTCGTCTAAAGAAAAAGCAAAAGTTATGAAAAACTTCTCCAAGCTCTCTAAAACCTCTAGAGGACTCTATGCTTTAACAGACTATTTAAATTTTAAAGGATCTGGTATTTCTTTTACTGAATCTTACCAGGGGCACAGATGGGGTCTTTTGCAAGTGCTCTTGACAATGCACTCTTCAGGTGATGAGATTGAAGCTTTTGCCTTAGCTGCTAAAAAAGTACTCACTCAAAGAGTTGAGCTCTCCCCTCCTGAAAGAAATGAAAAAAAATGGCTCCCCGGCTGGTTAAACCGCATCAACACCTACTTAAAATGAAATGCCCTTGCACTAGTGATCAACCCTATACCGACTGTTGCGAGCTTTATCATACAGGAGAGCTTCCTGAAAATGCTCTCAAGTTAATGCGCTCCAGGTATTCTGCCTATGCCTTAGGTCTTGCTGATTACATTATCAGCACAACGCATCCCACGAATGCCACTTTTTCCTTAAACTTTGATACCTGGAAAAAACAGATTCTCGAATTTTCTCACAAGACACGCTTTGACAAACTCACGATCTTAGAGTTTATCGATGGACAAGAGAGAGCTTATGTCACATTTAAAGCTCACTTAACTCAAAATAATCAAGATGCGAGCTTCACAGAAAAGAGCGTCTTTATTAAAGAAAATAACAAGTGGTTTTACCAAGCAGCTGAGTCATTTCAAAAATAATCTCATAATTTTTTCTTGCCACGATTTATTTTTTTTTTGCACATTAGAAAGCAATTTTTTATCACAAGATTGTATGATTCGCTCTTTTTTTGTTTTTTTGTGCAGCTGTATCTATTTTAACAGTCATATGCAGGCTGTGGAAGAAGTTACTTATTTTCATCCAACATTATATAAGGCATACTGGCCTGATTTTTGCTTAGAACATCTGAAACAATATCCTCTTGAATGTAGTGAACATACCACAGATGCCACTGGACGAGAGGTCCCTTCTTTTTTAGAAAATGGATCGTCAAGTTTTCATGTAGACACGGAAATTGTGGAGTACTTATTAGATGACTTAGAGAAAATTCCTACAAAAAATCTCTGCCATTTTGCTTTTTGTAGCACATGCCAAACTCCCCGTTTAAGACAAATTTTCCAAGAAGAATATGAAGATTATTATGATTGGGAAGATGTCTATTATGTCGTACGTGAAAAATGCCTATGTTCTTCATCTTGGGAAGAGATGTTCTGGGATGAAGATTCTTGCAGAAGAAAAAGCCCTCCCTCTATTTATTTTGATGTTCCTTCAAAACAATTTGTTCACTTTCTTAAGCAGCATTTAAAATATAGCCAAGAAAATTCCGATTGCTTTTGTTATTGGCCCTATCTATCTAAAGGAGCTTGTGAAATTAGCGACTTAATCTATAAAAAGATGGAAGATGCGGTTTATAACACCGCGTTATCTGGCTTATGTAGACAAAAAAAAGAAGACGTTGCAAAAGAATTCCCTTATCTTATTAGTCGTTCTGAATCAGGTGTTGTTTTAGGATTGTTTACACATGCATTTTTTTACTCTCAATATAGAGAAATTTTATTCAAACTTAAGGGGTGGATAGACACTCGGAATAGATCAGATTGGGATAAGCTTCAGGCAAAAGATGAAATTTATCAAGTTATTGATACTATACAACCTCTTCTCTTAGACCTCTATTCCAACTGTTTGGATAAACACCCTCATCCTAAGATCTACTACGAACGAGGCATGGTTCTGCTTCATCAAGGAAAAGCACTAGAATCTTTAAACGATATCCAAAAATTCACTGAATGGGCAGAAAAAGAGAATGCTCCCGATCTACTTTCCTCTGATTTGTATTTACAAGAAGGAGTCGCAAGTGGAGAAATAGGTCTCTATGTTGACATCCTCACTCTCCCTAAAGGGAGAGGATTCCTACTGCGGTTAGCTAAAGA
>CAYUZN010000167.1:0-2128 GCA_964449295.1 uncultured bacterium
ATAAATAAGCATGGAAACAGAGTTGAAAACTGTTTTTAAGATCTCTCCTCCCCCATAGGTATGAATCACATTCTCATGGTGTTGCTCTTTGTTTTTTTTGATGGACGTATGGGTAGATGCATCCATAGAAGCCCAGCAGGGAACGATAAAAAACAGAGCCAAAATGATAAGAATCTTTCTCACAGTCCCCTCTCTTTTTCTCTAATTTGTCTATCGAATTGTATGAGGTTATCAATCACTTGGTGCTCTAGGGATATCTTTTCAAAGTTTTCTCTTTCAAGAGCATGAAGATCTCTTAATACAGATCTAATTTGTTTAAGGTATTCTTCGAGTTCAAAGCCACTCACTTGAGCAAACTGGAGAGCTTCTGCTTGACGAATTGTTGAGCGCACAACTTCTTCGGCAAATTTTAAAACGCGTTCAAAGGCAATAAGATCGCTGTAGCGCTCTAAAGAATAGAGCGCGCCCTTGCCATTATATTGAGCCATCACTGAAAGTAAACTACCTATAGGAAAGTAGGTTGTGCTAATGAGGTTTTTCTCTTCAGCTGATAAAGAGACATTAGTCTCTTGACTCTCAATAAGAATCTTCTCTTGAAGAGAGGTTAAAATATGATGGATCTGTTCTTTCCAGGCATTTTGGGGTGAAATTTTTAAAAGTGTTGTTTTCACATCTATGCCATTTTCATCAATTTGGTAAGCGTTTGTCATATCCCCACCAAAGCGCAGAAGCTCGATGGCTTTTTTATGATTAGGTGGGTAAACAGAGACTTTCTTGCCTTGAGTGGGATGATCAGACACAACAATAGTTCCTGTGATGGTCATGAAGAGATTTTTGCTCTCTTTATCGATCTGGAGGTTTTCTAGGGCTTTCCAGGCAATATTATAGCTGCCAACTAAAATCTCTTTATTACCTTTTTGTACAGATGCAATTGCCTGCGTTTGTTTATCTCTATTTCTACACCCATGTTTTGCTTCTATAAGATCGGAAAAAAGAGGATTAGTGGTAGAGGCATGCTCACAGATAAATGAAGACGCCCTTTGAGTTTTTGGCCATAATCCTTGCACGGCGGAACTTGCCAATTCACAAGAGTTGATGTTAATGGCATTGAGTTGGTTGGCCCAAGTTTGAATCTGTTTCATACTGGAGGCTACAACAGGTGAAAGAGTTTCTATGCCGAGAAGAAAAGCGTAGGAAACTCCATTGGAAGCAATGCTTTTAAGGGCCTTTTTCATCTCTTCTTTGCTAGCGATGTTTAGACCCCCTAAGGTGTAATCAATTCCTCCACATCCTGCAGAAAAATTGGGGATCTGAACGTGGATTGGGTTAACATCCTCTACGGTTGTTCGGGTAGTTCCTGATCCTCCTAAAAAATGCACACCTAGCTGAGAGTTAATATACTCAGATGAGGTGTTGTTGGATTTGGTGTTGAAATTATCAAAAAATTTTTGGATTTGATGATCTAACTTATCTTCTCCTTTTAGAGAAGAGAACGCCAATAGAGATATAAAAAGAGTCCAGAATTTATTCATGTTTTTTCTCACTGGCTAGTTGGATGTCGATATTTTTTTCGATGTCGGTGACTGAGAGCATTCCTGCACCTATAGGGTAAATGGCTTTTTTGACTGGATCTACGGCAAAAAGTGAGGGCGTTTCTTTGACGCCAATTCTTTCACTGAGACCTTTATCAAGTTCAACGGAAGGTATATTTTTTAAAGAAATGCCATCTAAAGAAACAGCTTTGAGCTGCCAGCCATGTAGAGATGAAAAGAGAGTGGCTACTTCATAGACAAGCTCTGCTAGAGGATCTTTCCCATTAAAAAAGAAAAGAAGAAAGTGCGTCTCCGACAATTTTTTCAAAAACGCTGCTGTATTTTTTTGCTCTAAAGCTCTTTTAGCTAAAATACCATAAGACGTTGTGGGGTTCTCTAGAAAATCTCCTAGAGAAGGACTCTTCAGAAGAACTTTACCCCAATTTTCAGCAAAGAGCTGTGATTGCGCTATAAACTGCTTTTGAAGGCGTATATATTTTTCAACATTGTTCGGTGTGGGGACAAGAATGGCGAGAGACAGTTGTCCTTCTAGTTCTTTTTTCTTTTCTGCTAAAACAACAACTGCTTCTTCAGGA
>CAYUZN010000168.1:0-1230 GCA_964449295.1 uncultured bacterium
GGCACAAACTATCTCGGTTGGCAAAAAACCAAGATGGGACCTAGTATTGAAGAGGCACTTGAAAAAGGCTTGGAACAAGTGCTACGCCACCCTGTTAAGCTTCAGGCAGCCAGTAGGACAGACGCAGGGGTGCATGCTCAGGGGCAAGTGGTTAATTTTTTGACTGCATCTGAGATAGACCCTTACAAACTTAAGAAAAGTTTTAACGGGGTTTTGCCAAGAGACATCTCTATCCTTTCATTAGAAGAGATGCCTGAGTCTTTCCACCCGACTCTACAGGCTCAAGGAAAGGAGTACCAGTACCATATTTGTATAGGCCCTGTCCAACTCCCCTTTTATCGCCTACTTTCATGGCACTTTCCTTATCCCTTAAACTTGGAAGAAATGCAATTAGCCGCCCAAGAACTCATCGGCATTCATGATTTTTCTGCTTTTTCTAATGAGAAAACAGAGGATAATCTGCGTGAAATCTTCAACATTGATATCTCTCTGATAGAACCTTCTCGTGTACAAATTTCTGTGCACGGAAATCGCTTTCTCTATAAAATGGTGCGCACAATTGTAGGAACACTTGTGTATATCGGTTGTGGAAAAATTAAAAGATCAGATCTTGCGCAAATTTTAAAAAGCACAGATCGCACGCAAGCAGGTGTGACAGCTCCTGCTCATGGACTTTTTCTCAAGCAGGTTTTTTATGCTGAATAGAAATGATCCTTGTTGGTGTGGCAGCGAAAAAAAATGGAAAAAATGTCACTACCCCATTGAAGTCACTAACAATCCTCAAGATCTTGCACGAGAGTACCGCAAGAAGTTCGGCATTTTATTAAAAACACCTCAAGACATCATAGGAATTAAGCGGGCTTGCCAAACAGCTGCAAAAATCTTAGATCAGCTCTGTTTATTTGCACAAGCAGGTGTCACAACAAATGAACTCGACTTGCTCGCAAGAGAGCTTCACAAAGACGCACACGCAATACCTGCGCCTCTTGGCTACGGAGAGCCTCCATTTCCTAAGAGTATTTGTACATCACTTAACGACGTTGTCTGCCATGGCATTCCCAATGACACTCCACTTAAAGAAGGAGATATTCTCAACATCGATGTGACATCTATTGTAGATGGTTACTATGGAGATTGCAGCCGTATGGTTACCATTGGAGCTATTGATGAAGAAAAAAAACGTGTTATTGAAACTTCCTACACCTGTCTGATGAAATCAATTGAGATTCT
>CAYUZN010000168.1:1240-2084 GCA_964449295.1 uncultured bacterium
TGTTTGTAGGAGATGGTGTTGGTCTTCATTTTCATGAACCACCCCAAATCCCTCATCATCGAAACAGACTGGAAATCCCTCTTGTTGAAGGCATGACATTCACCATTGAACCCATGATTAATGCGGGCCTGCGCACGACAATTGTCGACGCAGACGACAAATGGACGGCTAGAACTGTTGATGGTAAACCCAGTGCTCAATGGGAGCATACTCTCTTAATCACAAAAACAGGCTGCGAGATCTTAACTACATAAGGCTCGCTTGCCATCAGAGTCATTAAATACTCAGCTAGGTGAAAATTCAAATTTGACAGGTGGTTTTTTATCAGTTCCTAAGGTCTGAAGCCACATTTCTATGCTTGTCTTGGCGCTAGGTGTATATCCTGTTAGCACAACTGTAACATAATCATTTTTAGCACCATCGTTCATTACTGAGGGACCAGGAGAGGTTATTACTAAATTTGACAAAGTCTCTTTGAATCGTGCTTCTGAATAACTGTTTGCAAAACCATTTGAAAAAAAACTTGAAAAACAGTTTTCAAACGTAAGCCTTTGTAACCCCTTAGAACTACTTATAATGTGTGCGACCTCTTTAGTAAAATCTGAACAACCAGATATTACAATATCCGTTAATCGAGTGTTGTATCGAGGATTATTAAATATACCTGTTGGAAGGCCTGCTAGACTCATTTCTTCTCCCTCTTCTACCTTTAGGTTTAGTCGGAACATGTGAGAAGTTGATGTATCGACAAAATCATTAACGCTGGTACAGAATTTAATATGAAGGTCTTGAATTTTTAACGACTTACTTTTTTTGTTCGCATGCTGATTCCCCCAATTATAGA
>CAYUZN010000169.1:0-1973 GCA_964449295.1 uncultured bacterium
AGCCTAGGAAATCGCGTGGCAAAAACTCTTGGCATACTGTCATGTGCTAACATTATGGATTTTCGTGGTAAGAAAGGTGCCGTTGTCAATGAACAAAAGCAAAATCCCTACATCGATGCCAAAATGACATATAGGCTCGATAGATTAGTTGAGCGGCAAGCAGAATTTAATCTCGATTTCCCCATTTTTCTCATGGGAGGTATGGGCACAGACTTTGAATATGCTCTTGAAGAAATAAGACGCAAAGTAGGCTCAACGTCTCCCACACCTGTGCTCCTTTTTGGAGATCCCAATTACTGGCAACAAAAAATCACCCCCCGTTTTCAATTGAATCTTCAGAATGGCACAATTGAAGGATCTGAATGGGTCAGTAACTGTTTTTATTCTGTTACATCAGCCTCTCAAGGTCTTGACATTTACAGACAATTTTTTTCAGGAACACTTAAAGTTGGGAAAGATGGCCCCATTTACGAAAATGGATTTGTAATTTTCTAAAAACCCCAAGAGAAGCCGATTTGTCCATATCTGACTCTTTCATTGAAGAACTGACCTTCGTAGGAATACCCTTGGTGATATTCTAGATAAAGGCGCATTTTTCTTCCGACACCTTGCAATTTACTGATCTCATACCCAATTTTGTAGAACTGATCTAAGTTCCAATTTCTCTGCTGCCAGTTTTCCATGTGAATGACCAAAAAAGGTGTTCCATACAGTTGATGGTAGTAGAGTTTTTGACCAAAGAGACGAATCTCTGTCCCCCATTTGACATAGAATGGTTTATAGTGAAAGGTTTTGTCACTCTCAAAAATCCATCCAGGACCTGCGTAAGCTCTTAGCCCACTTGAGAGCTGATAAGCTGTGATCCATTCAAGTGCTTCATAGCTAGGATTAACCCTTTTAGACAAAAATGACGGATTGTCAACGAGAAACTCATCTCCTAAATGTGATGAGAGATGGTAAACACGTACTCTAAACGACCACTTATCAAACGCATATGTGAGAGGAATGCCGACTAAATAGTCTGTATTCATGAGCTCACATGTGTTGTACTTGCGATTCGGCACATGACTGAAATTAAAGACAGCCCACACACCTGCTTGAATCCCAATTTGCAAATCTCCATGCCATGAAAAGACGTGTCTCCAACGAAAAATCGGAAAGTCATCTCCCAAAGAGACCGCAACAGCCTTTCTGCCCATGACTTTATCCCCAAAACGGTAGTTCGCAGAATACTCAGGCTCTCTTGGGTCTCCAATCAGCGGTGCAAAAAGAACCGTCATCTGAGGAAACCACACGCCACTGACCCTAGGGCCCAACTCATCAGAAGGAATAGGCTCTTTTGGAGGAGGCGTCTCTTGCACTTGAACCTCTTTAACACCTGGAATATCGACCACAAATGAGATAATACTGCGCGCCATCAGCTCGTTTTTAGGAAGACTCGATAGATAAACGACGTGATTATTAACCGTCACTTTAACATGATACTCATAGTAGTGAGCATCGATAAGGGCTTGAACATACCCTTCAAGATAAACATCAGAGACATTATTGAGATTTTCTTGGGGCAACGTATCTGATCGTTTGATGACAGATAGTTCAGGGTCTATTTTGGCAATTTCCCCTGCACTCTCAGCATAAAGACTGAAAACAGACAACCCTGCCAATAATATAAGCGTGCGTTTCATCAACCCTCTCTTAAAAATTCTGTATAGCGAATGGTCTGATTAAGCGCAAAAAAAATATTTTAAATGAGATAATTTACCAACTATGTTATAAGATCTTTCCACTCGGGGGGCAATAGCTCAGTTGGTTAGAGCAGCGGACTCATAACCCGCTGGTCGCTGGTTCAAGTCCAGCTTGCCCCATTTTTTATCCATCATCCATAAGCACCTTGCAGCAGAGCTATTCTCGATGATTCATCCTGAAGCCAGAAGACCCCGTCCTTAAGGACGGGGTGTTTTAAAAAAAACGGG
>CAYUZN010000170.1:0-1863 GCA_964449295.1 uncultured bacterium
ACTTCAGGAGAAAGTAGATGGCAGACAGTCCAAGGATGAACGATAAATTGGTCTTGTTGAGAGCTTATAGCCTTAGTCTCTTTCGGGTATGTATTACACCAAAATGGTGTGATATCAATTGAAGGGTACTCGCTAATAGCACAAGAAGAGGGATAATTAGTTTTTGTGTTTAAAAATTGCGTGAAATCGCTTTTTAATTCGTTATATTTTCTAGGTGTCAATGACCACTGCCAAAAATCAAAAAACCTGCTCATAATTAGTTGGATTGAATTCATAGAGGAAATAGAAGAAGATAAGAGAGTATAAGGCCCTTGCTCGGTCTCTATCATAAAAGAGATATCCTCTAGTGTTTTCTTTTCTAAATATTGAGAGGCAGGAAAGTCTGGAATAGAAAGAAAATAATGGAAGTGGTGAAATACACTTAAGAATTTAGACCAGTTGTTTTTTAAAGGAAGAATTTGATCGACTAAATGGTGCCAATCTTTGGTGACACATCTTAGCTGTCTTAGATCTTCTTGGCCTAGTAAAGGGCCGACTCTTGTCACAAATACATTTCCATCTATTGTCATGGGTGATCTCCTTGCGACAAAAATTTTAACTGATTTTTGAATTTTTCTATAGAAAATAGATGGTGAATGCACTTCCCTCTTTAATCTTAATAACTCTTTAGGCTAGAATGATTTGCCTGTAGTAAAAAAAATATATGAATATTGAGATGGAAGAGATGGTCGTAGAAGATATTTTAATTCATGAGAAGCCTCCTTTTGAGCAATTTCAAGAGCTGCTAACTCAATTAAAAAAGCCAGAAGAGAAGATTCGCTTGAGCCTTGAGGCGATGAGACAATCGATTTCTGAGAAACACGCCTTACGCTTTAGAGATTTTTGGGAAATCAAAAAAATTTGTTTGCCTCTTTTTAAAGAAAATTTAGCAACGTCGGTTCGTTTTCATTTATGGAATGAGTATGTAGAAATTTCTGCTGAAGGGAAGAATCTCAAAGATAGGCTTGACGAACAATCAGCTTTTATTGTCGAACAAATCGATTTAGCCATTAATGCTTTGGAAAAAGATTTGCAAGAAAAAGAGCAGATCATTGCTCAGCTACCTAGTCAACTAGATTTGGATCATGTCTCTGATATTGCAAAGTCTTACGAGACTCTTCAACAAGAGTTGTACTGGCTAGGGACAATGGCCTCTCGGATCAATGCTCTGCGCAAAGAGATCATGAAAACAGAGATGAGGGCTCGTCTCAAGAACAAGTTATTTGAGCGTCTCTCAAAAGTGGGAGACAACATTTTCCCAAGGCGAAAAGAACTCATTAAGCAAGTGTCAGAGCAATTTTTAAAAGATGTTGCACATTTTGCTAAGGTTGCTTTTGAAGAGACTACCTCTCTTTTTAATGTCAAAGCAGACATTAAAGAATTTCAGTCTCTTGCTAAGCATCTGACGCTCGATACGCAAGGGTTTAATCAGACTCGGCAGATCCTAAGTAGCTGTTGGGATCAGATGAAGAAAAAAGAAGAGAGCTATAGACAAGAGAAGTCGCAAAAAGACGAAGCACATAGAGAAATCTTAGACAAAGAAGTTAAGTTGCAACAAGAAAAGAATGCTCATTTAGAAAGTCTTCAAAGGCAAAAAAGAGAGAAAATAGACGCGATTCGTAGTGAAATTGAGCAAGTCATAAACTCTGATCTACCTCTTGAGACAGTCTCTCAGAAGAGAGATCAATTACAGCTTCAAATGAGAGGGTTAAATTTGACGGGTGCTGAAAAAGAACTCTTAGATGATCTTTTAAAAACCTTAAGGGATAAAATTCTCGATAAGAAAGAAAAAGCCTTATCTAATCTTTCGCAAGAAGAGCAGAA
>CAYUZN010000171.1:0-1843 GCA_964449295.1 uncultured bacterium
TTCATCACGTACTCTGATACTTGCCCCTCTTCTATTAAAAACACTCGACCTTGTGGCACATGCTGCTCAACACTCTATTTTGAAAAACAAAGAGGAAGACATTAAGGATCTGCGCAAAAAAATTTGTCAAGCAAACTTTCTTATGTGTGCAACTTATTTGACAGCTTTTGCCTTAACTGCTTTCACACAATTTGAAAGCTGGAAACAAGGTATAGCCACAGGTGTTTTAGCTGCTCCTTTCGCATATACATTTATAAGCCCAATTGGGGATTTTTTAGAGACTTCGTTCTCCTGCATTCCCAAGTGGGGTTCAGTAGTCATCAGTCCAGTTATTCCTCTGGCTATCTCAATGTTTGCACGTCAATTTTTTACAAGCCTATCTTCAACTCCCAAAGCTATGGCTTCGTGGTCCATAATAGCCTATAATATTTTCAGCGTTATGGCAAAATACGAGGATCTACTATAACAAAATGCTTTCTTATTTTAGGAGATTACTATGACATCTGCAGTTCTATCTAAAGCTTCGTCTTACTTAACAAATCCAAACAACTTTGTTAAAGTAGGTTATCTGGCGACTACTTCTTATCTAGCCCTCTCTTGTGTAAAAGATACATTAAAATGGGAGGACTCAAGCACTCTCACCTCAGAATTTGGATCATCTTTACCTCACCATGTCACATCAATACTCTCTCAAGGAGCTCTGGCTGCAGCTATTTTGTCGATGTCACAAACTTCCCTCATAGCAAAAAGTCATGGTTATATATCTCAGAAATTAGGAACTAGATTTTTACCCTCGGCACACACTTTAGCAGCTACTCTTCTCATATTAAAAGTGGTTGATATCTCTTTACATGCTTTAGCATCTTTTTCAAATACCGATAATTCTAGCCTACGCAAAAAGCTAATCCAATTAAATTTTGGACTATCCTCTGCCTTTTTAACAACTCTTGCCTTAACCGCCCTAACACAATTTCAAAATTGGAAAGAAGGTCTTGGATCATTTGTTTTATTTGGAAGCCTTTTTATATATATTGCAAAGCCAGTGCTAAGCTCTTTACCAGAAATTTCGAGCGTACCTCTAATCCCCCATCTTATCCTTGGCACCACGGCAGTAGCTGGGAAAATTTTTAAAAAATTATCTTTTCTTCCCAAAGCTCAAGCAATAATGCTTATAATAGCTTGTAGCCTTGTTAACATAGCTGCAAAAACGGATGATCTTCCCTAGTTGCTAGTTGCTTAAATCAGCCCTATTGACTATAATAAATTTAAGCCAGGGACCTCATAGAATAGAATGGTCTGAATCAGGTCAGGACCGGAAGGTAGCAGCCTTAAGGAAGTTATTCTATGCTAAGAGTCTTCTCTGGCCTTTTTCTTAAAAATTAAACGACAGCCCTGCAAAAGCTCCATAAAAAATAGCCTCTCCGCTAGCATTAATAACACGCTTTGAGCTCTCTTTTTTCACAAGCTGATTAGGCCCTAGTGCAATTCCATTGAAATAGATAAATTCATAACCGACGTGTAGATCAATCCAATCATCGACAACGTAGACAACTTTGACTCTCCCATTGAGAATAAGAGGAAAGCTATCCCCTGTCTTCCAATACTTGCGGATCAGGAGCGTATCATTGTAATCTTTCAAGGATGTTTTTTGAGAGACTTCATCATATCCGACACCGATTTTAGCTATAAAATCCCAAAAAAACCTCTTTGAGACATTACACTGAAGCCCAAGACCTGTCTGCACACCATAAATGTTATTCTTCACCTCAACCTTATAACCGCTTGTATTAGCCCCTCTAGTGAAAAAAATCCCTAGATTTTCTCTTAAGAATGAATACCTAAA
>CAYUZN010000172.1:0-1799 GCA_964449295.1 uncultured bacterium
GAGACTTGCCAAAACGTCTAGGGCGAGATAAAAAGTAATACTTTCCTTCTTTGATAAGCTTAAAAATAAGATCTGTTTTGTCCACATAGACATAACCATCTTTGATAATGCTTTGAATCGACTGTATTCCTACGGGAAGATGCTTCATGCTTTTCTCTCTAGGGATAATTATATATTTTTTAAGTGAAAGATTAAACATTTTAATTTTTTTGGAAGTTCGCTATAAATAAAAAATTATGCATATTATTCATATTGCGCCAGAACTAGCTCCGATTGCAAAAGCAGGGGGCCTTGGAGATGTGATCTACAGCTTGTCTAAGGAGACGCAGCGTCAAGGTGAAACAGTTGATATTCTGATTCCCAAATACGATTGTCTTGATTACTCTTTGCTCAAAGATTTAAAACCTATTTTTCGAGAACTCTGGTCTTACGACGGGCCTTATCGTTATAACAATACGATTTGGTCTGCTCAATTTGATGGTTTAAATGTTTTTCTTGTTGAGACACATCACCCTGCTTATTTTTTTACGCGCGGTAAAATTTATAATTGTGATGATGATATCGATCGTTTCATCTATTTTTCCAGAACATGCATGGAGTATATTTACAAGTCTGGAAAATCTCCCGATATTATCCATGTGCATGATTGGACAACAGCTCTTTGTGCTGTCTTGTATAAAGAGATGTATATTCCTTTAGGGCTTAGGTTAAAAGGTGTTGTTCTGACTATTCACAATCTAGACTATCAAGGAAAATGCTCTCCTAGCACTATCACTCGCTCGGGGCTTAGAGGGGATGATCTTCTTTCTTCTGGTAAGATGCAAGATCCGCAGAATCCACATCTGATTAATATTTTGAAAGGAGGGATTAACTATAGCGATGCGGTTGTAGCTGTTTCTCCCACCTATGAGAAAGAGATTAAAACACAAGAAGGATCATCCGGTCTTCAACAAGTCATTCTGAGCAATCAAGATAAACTGCATGGGATTCTCAATGGAATCGATTTAGATTATTGGAATCCTCAAACCGATGTCTATCTGGCTCAACATTACTCTCAGATCGATTGCAAACAAGGAAAAGAACTCAATAAAAAAGCTTTGAGAAAAAAATTAGGATTGATAGAAAACTCAGCTCCTCTTGTCTGCTGTATCAGCAGGCTTGTGCCTCAAAAAGATCCCGCTCTCATTAAGTACAGTCTTGAAAAAACCTTAGAAAAAGGGGGGCAATTTGTCCTCTTAGGCTCATCCGCAACGCCCGAGATCGAGCCTCTTTTTGTCTCTCTTCAAAAAAAACTCTCCAAAAATAAAAATGCCTTCATCCACCTAAAATACGATGAGGCTTTGGCTCACCTTGTGTACGCAGCAGCTGACATGATTGTGATCCCTTCACTATTCGAGCCTTGCGGTTTGACGCAGATGATAGCACTTCGTTACGGCACAGTTCCTATTGTGCATGCGACAGGTGGGCTTGCAGACACAGTATTTGAGGGAAAAAATGGTTTCACATTTCAACTCTCTCAGACAAAAGAGATGGAATCGGCATTAGATAGAGCTTTTAGCTGTTTTACCAAAACACCTGAAAAATGGGCTCTATTAATCTTAAATGCCATGCACGCAAATCATGGATGGCAAGAATCTGTCAAAGACTATCTCTCTATCTATAAAAAATTGGCCTCTATATTGTAAAAAATAAAAGAGGTGGAATATAGATAAAGAGGCGAAATATAGACGTCGGGCCACAAGTGCCCCGCGGCCCATGCGCCTAACTAGGGCTTTGCCAAATCGATCCTCTGCGCAAAA
>CAYUZN010000173.1:0-1743 GCA_964449295.1 uncultured bacterium
AGAATCGAAATCCCAGGTAAAACACTTGCAAGGGGAGCCATCGGTGGAATTAATGGCGTAGGAAATAATTTACAGAAAGCAACTGCCAATGCCAACTATCTTTCCAAGTTTACCAACGGCTACAAAGTCGAATGGATACATAACAAAACAAACACACTTGCCGTTGACCTTATAGAAGCCACCATGTTTAACTATAAGGGATATTCAGCACCTGCAAAAGATTTACTCGAACAGTGGATAGCTTTTCATGAACAACATCGAGGCGACCCCGGAGCTAAATTCCTCCAATTTTGCCACAGCCAAGGAGCCATCCACGTGAAAAACGCCCTCCTTCAAGCCCCTCAAGAAATCCGCGACCGGATTGTCGTTCTTGCCATTGCTCCTGCAGCTGTTGTTCCTAAAAAGTTGTGTTTTGACTCTTTTAATTGTGCGAGTAAACGAGACCCTATTCCTCTCATGGAAGCTGCTTTTAACTATGATGCAGACGCGCCTTACGAAGAGCGGATCAATGAACCGAGTCGAAAAGCGCTAGAAGAACTTATTTGGCTAGATCCTCACCCCGATGCCAAAGGAACTGATCACGCCGCCGACAGTCCAACATATAGACAGTCTATTACTGATTATGTGAATGATTATCTTCAAAAATATAGCGAGTGTTTATGAAAAAATTCATTTTATTAATCGCCCTTCTCTTGCTATCTAGCTGCAAGAATTCTCTGCCTCCAGTTAGCACTTCATGCGACTATGATAAAATTGCTGATAAAATTACAGCTGCAACGGCAAAAAAAATAGAGAGAGAAACAAGTCTACGTCCTTGTGGTGCTGGAGGAGGAAGCGAAAATAATCATTTGAGGAAGCTTAATATGAGCTTTCACTGTTTCAAAGAAATAAATATAGACCATGGACGACAGTTAATCACCTATTGTGTTAATGAATATTTAGCTGCGATAAACTCTAACGAAGAAATAAGATCATCTTTAATCCACTTTCCGTTTACTCCTAACGATGTCGAAATACATATTTTTATTCGACAACCTGATAATAGAGATGTTCCCCCTGGCAATCTTTCCATCGTATCGGAAAGAGAGGGGAAAGTAGCCTACAAAGTTTTTGAATCCGATCCATTCACATTAAAAAGAATTCATGAAGAAACTTTTGAAGAAGCGATGCGACTTGTGGCCTCTCATAAAGAACTTAAGAACAACTGAAAAACTTTTATGAAAAAATTCATTTTGTCCTTCTGTTTAGTTTTATGCCTCAGCGGATGCCAAAATACTCCGACACAATATGAATCTCCTGACTATGTAAAAATAGCCGATCAAATCACAGATAGAACGGCAAAAAAAATAGAACGACAAACAGGCCTTCGCCTCATTGGAACAGGCGGTGGTATGATGAATCATATTCGCATGATGGCCATGAGCTTTCAGTGCATGAAAGGAATCACCTTTGAAGAGGGAAGAGAGCTTGTCACTTATTGTGTCAATGAGTATCTATCAGCGATCAATTCCAGTGTAGAGGTAAGACCCTACTTAGCCCACTTTCCATTTGTTCCAGAAGATGTACAAATACGCATTTTTATTCGACAAGTCGACAATAGAGATGTGCCTCTGGGAGAGCTATATGTTGTTTCTGAGGTGGATGGTAAGGTTATCTACAAAATTCGTGAACCAGATCCTGTTATAATGCGGAGGGTCCATGAAGAAACTTTTGAAGAAGCGATGCGACTTGTGGCTCATTCTG
>CAYUZN010000174.1:0-1665 GCA_964449295.1 uncultured bacterium
TAAACAGAGATGTCTTCATTTTAGCTCCGTTAGTTTATGGCAATATCGTATTCTTGACAGGAAATAAAATCAAGCAGCAAATAGGAAATTATTCGATTTGCTGCTTGATTTTTTAAATTAAAAAAATAGCAGGAAAACAGAAAAACTGCCATTTGTTGCTTGTTTTTGGGTGGCTTATGCTACAAAAGAGATTTATTCAGGCAATTTCATCGTGTGATAGACAGCATCGACATCGTCTAGATTTTCAATCCAAGCCATTAATTCTTCATTAGCTTTCATATCCTCTGGGGTGCATTCAATAGACACCTTAGGAATCATCTGAAGCTCGGCTGACTCACACTTAATTGAGTGCTTATCAAGAGCCTCTTTCACCTGAAATAAAGCGTCAGGAGCTGTTGTAATGATGTAGATCTCGTCACTACCTTCAAAATCTTCAGCACCTGCTTCTGTCGCAATCAAAAAGAGCTCATCTTCCGTCTTTTCTTTTTTCAACACTTGAATGATTCCTTTGCGATCAAAATTGAAAGCGACAGCTCCCGGGTTGGCAATAGTGCCCCCTTTTTTGTTAGTGGCAATTCGCATATCGGAAGAGGCTCTGTTTTTATTATCTGTCATGATCTCAACAAAAATGCCAACACCTCCATAGCCATAAAGCTCATAGGAAATTTCATGGTAATCGGCTTGATCAGCACTTGAGGCTTTTTTGATGTTGCGCTCGATGTTATCATTGGGCATATTAGCAGCTCGTGCTTTCTGAAGGACAAGGCGAAGACGCGGATTTGATTTAGGATCAGCTCCACCCTGTTTGACGGCTGTAATAATCTCTTTTGTAATGCGCGAGAAGATTTTTCCCTTAATGATATCGGCTCTTCCCTTGCGATGTTTGATGTTTGCCCACTTACTATGCCCTGCCATATTACAACTCTCTTTGCATTAAAACTTTATCGACATAATCGTCTTTGCCTAATTTGATAAACTTTGGATGATGTCCATATTCTTTAAACCCAACTTTTTTATAAAGTCCTATTGCGGGGTTTTTATCATACACCTCTAAGTGAAGAATTTCTATTTTATGCTCTTTTTTAGCAAATTCGATCAAATGTTGCATAAGGATGGTGCCAAGCCCTTGTCCACGCAGAGACTCATCGATCATAATCGAAAAAAGGCATTGATGGGCTAGTTTTTGAAACGGAGAAATGTAGAGATTAGCCATACCGACAGGCCTTCCATCTAGGGAAATAGTCAAGGCACTTTTGAGACGAATATACCCTGTCCAAATACGCACCGAATCTTCCACTTCTCTTGCATCTACCATAGGAAACCACCTAAGCACACTGGGATCATTGAGCCACGCATTTAAGTAAGGAATATCGTCTAACGTAGAAACCCTCACTTCTGGATTCATAACTTTGCTTCCATAAAAATACGTGCTTTGTAGACTCCCTTGTCTTTGACAAATTTATCTTGCCTAAAGACTTCAGAAAAACCCTGTTTTTTCAAAAGTTCAATAAGGGGATTTCCTTCAAATACTTCGATGTCTATCATCTCCAAATGAAAATAATTTTTCGCTAAATGTTTTAAATTACGTATAAGAGACGATCCAACCCCCTGTCTTTGCCACTTAGGATCGACAATAATTTTGCATAAACAATGGTGGGCAACTTT
>CAYUZN010000175.1:0-1608 GCA_964449295.1 uncultured bacterium
TTGCCTTTAAGAGTCGACTATCAAGAAAAATTCTCCTCTACGGGAAAAACACTCGGCGGTTTTATTAAACGCGAAGGGAAACCAACTGAGAGAGAAACGCTTGTATGTAGACTTATGGATAGACCTCTCCGCCCTATGTTTGAAGAAGGCCTTTACAATGAACTCCAAGTTTTAGCTTATGTTCTTTCCTATGACGGCGTCCATGCCCCTGAGCCTTTGGCCATTTGCGCTGCCTCTGCAGCTCTTGTGATTTCCGATATTCCCCTCATTAAACCAATCGGAGCTGTTCGTGTAGGCTTTATCAATAACAACTTTGTCATCAACCCCTCCCCTGAAGAACTCAAATCCTCACGCCTCGATTTAATACTAGCTGGCACAGAAGATGCGATTTTAATGATTGAAGGATTTGCAGATTTCTTGACAGAAGAACAAATGCTCTCTGCCATCGAAGAAGGTCATGCCGCGATTAAAATTATTTGCGAGGGACTCTCTGACTGGCAAAAAGAGGTCGGTAAACCAAAATACCGCGATGAGCTTAAAGTACATCCTGAAGGTTTATTTGAGAGAATTAAAGATTTCGTAGAAAAAGAGATCAAAACATTCATTAAAATTAAAGAAAAGACAGCCAGAAATGAAGCTATTTTAGGGTTAGAAGAAAAAACTCTTGAACACTTCGCTTCTGCAGAACACCCTGTCTTTAAAAAATCAGACGTTAAAGAAGCCTTTAAAAAAGCTCATGCCGACTTTATGCGTGAGATGGTCTTGAATGAGAAAATTCGTATTGATGGACGTCAGTGCGACCAAGTTAGACCTATCTCTATCGACATGCACCTTCTCCCACGTACACATGGTAGCGCTCTTTTCACACGAGGAGAGACACAAGCGTTATGTGTTGCCACTCTAGGTGGAGAAAATGCCGCTCAGCGCTACGAAACTCTTCATGATGACAATTGCAGCCACAGATTTTATCTGCAATATGCCTTCCCCCCTTTCTCTGTCGGAGAAGTAGGACGCATGGGCGCTCCAGGAAGACGAGAAGTTGGTCACGGAAAATTAGCTGAAAGAGCACTTTCCGCTATTTTGCCTAAACAAGAGGCATTCCCTTATGTGATTCGTTTAGAGTCTACAATCACCGAATCCAACGGCTCTTCCTCTATGGCCTCTGTTTGCGGAGGATGCCTGGCTCTTATGGATGCAGGTGTGCCAATTAAACATCCTGTGGCAGGTATTGCCATGGGACTTATCTTAGAAGGAGACAAATTTGCGATTCTCTCCGATATCTTAGGAGATGAAGACTTTTTAGGAGATATGGATTTTAAGGTGGCAGGCGATGCTCATGGCATCACAGCCTTCCAACTCGATATTAAAATTGAAGGGATCAACAAACACATCATGCAGCAAGCACTTGCCCAAGCAAAACAAGGCAGAACGCATATTCTCCATGAAATGCTTAAAGCATGTCCAGGCACAAGATCTCAGATGTCTCCGTATGCCCCACGCATTGAAACCGTTCAAGTCAAACCCAGCAAAATTGGAACCATTATCGGCCCTGGTGGCAAACAAATTAGAGCCATCACCGAAGAGACAGGTGCTCAAATCGATATCTCT